>JAIQFZ010000217.1 GCA_020073015.1 Terriglobia bacterium
GTGCTCGATCCGGACGACGTGGGGGACGCGACCGGCACTGATTACGTCCCCCTGCCGGGCGAGTTACTCGAACAGTTGCGGGTGAATCTTGCTGCTCTCCGCGTCACCATCCTGCGCACCGAAGTTTCGTGGGATGATTTCGATCTCCTCGCCTTCTTCAAGCACGAGGGCTTCGCCCCGGCCCGCCGTCTCTGCCTCGACTGCGTGCTCGATCCCACGCGCATCGAGTGACTCGAACGCGCTCCGGGGAGCGGATTCACCAGCAAGTCTGCGCCCATCGGACTGCCTGTGGAAATTCGGTACAAAACTCCGCCAAGACGCGCTCTGTCAAGCGACTGCGAGGAAGACCGGATTGCACTAACATTCGCCAATTGACAGCTCTTGATTCGGCATTAAAGTGTGTATGCCACAGCGAAGGTGCAATCTATGGCCGGCGAGCGCTCCTCCGTTTACGTGTCCATACACGGTCGAGTTTTGCTTGCATTCTGTGCCGACTGTAAGGACTTCGTTGCCGCCTCGGCGGAACTGGGGAGCATCGCCATCGCAGCCCGTGCCCATCGCTGCGAGGCCACAACGTCTCGCAAGCTCCCACTCAAGGTTGATCCTGCCGAGCATTGGCTGAGGGCCTCGGGCGCGATTGCCTGACTCCTCGCTGCATCCGTAGCTGCTAAGGCGTTCGATCGCGGTCCGATGTTGTTTCCTCTGCTTCTGCTGTTGGAGAGACGATTTCCCGCAGTGTCCACTGAATCCTGTCGACTGCATTCGTAATGGTGTCGATGGCCTGCTGATGTTGGGTGGAATAGGCGGACAATTGAATCAATTCCAACGCGTTCCGGATTTCGTGATTGATCTCACGGATGGCTTTGAGTCGCCGCAGCATCGCCAGGCGGCGCTCCCGAGCGTTGCGGAGCACCGCAAAGATAAAAACTCCGGAAAGCGTACCCGCAACCACATCGGACACCAGCGCCATGGGCAGCAGTGACCACCCTTCCCGCGATGCGATCCACTCCCACATGGCTGCCGTGCCGAAGACTAGAAATCCGGCGAACGCCGATATCAGAGTGATTTGCGCTGAGGAAGCAGAATGAATCCACGAGTACTCTTTTGCCCAGATGCTCCGAGTGCGTAACTGCCGCAGAGTTGACATCGCCAACTCCTGCAATCAGGCGTACGCGAGCAGGAGGGACTCGCGCCAACCTCAGGCTGACCGGGCTTGCGTCAGACCGCAAGGGCACAGAGCACATTACCGAACACATTGCAGACGCGGTCGTTCCCGTTTCGGTGCGGGGGGCAAGTTCAATTTTGGGAGACGGGAGCCGCTATCGGCGAGCATTCGTCTTGCGCTCTGCAGCCGTCACACTGGCGGGCGGACGCCGTCGCGGGGAACGAAACGCGGAAACATCCAACCCCAACTGAGCAATCACCCGCGTCAGAGTGTTCCGATGCATGCCCAATTTTGGAGCAGCGTGGGAGAGGTTCCCTCTATATTCGTGCAGGGCGGAAGCTACGAAAACCTTCTGGAATTCGCTGACCGCCTCGCGATAGAGAATCCCTCGCTGATACATTTGCTTCACCAACGAGTCGAGTTCGTCCGTCATGGGCGGTGGCCTCTGCGCAGGAAGCGGCTGGGCGATCACGAAAAATCGTAGAGTCAGATATTGCGCCAACCCATCTGCAAGTCAATCCAAATCATGCAACTCTATTTGGCTTGGCTTGAACCAGTTGCGGGGGCATTCGCGAGCCGCGCGGAATTCGGCCGGAATTTCCACAGTTGCACAAGAAATGGGCATTGACAATGATTAGTGCAATGTCTAATCTCCCTGCCGTCGACGGCTGAAAGGGTTGGCGTCAATCATCGGTCGCCAGTCCAAAGTAGGCTGGGTGATCCGCACGGCGAGGCGACTCGTTGAGCGGCCGGACCCGAAAAAACCGACGGTTCTGCGAGGTTCCGTTGGGGTTCGGCACTGCGAAAGCAGCGATTGCATCAAGGGGCTGTGACGGTGCATGTTCCACGTCGTTGACTCCCTCGCAGGAGCTGGCGGCTAGAGCATAACCAATGTCGCGGCCCTTTTAATTTGGCCATTCTTGTACAGTCATTCCCACCGAGCTCTGATAAATGTGGTGCGACTAGCGGATCGGCGGTAGCATTATCAGCCTTCAGGCGCGTGGGAGATACCAGTGAGCGACTCCAAATCTAAGGAACGACGCAATCAGCGGCGCATTCGTTACGAAGCCCCGGCGACGGTTACGGCGGGCCAGCACAGCATCGCCGCATCCACGAAGGACATCAGTGACCGAGGGCTGTTCTTCTTCACCGATGCTCGTATTGACCTAGGCAGCGAAATCGACATGGTTATCATGTTGCCGGAAGAAGTCGGATTACCGTTAAGTGGGATGGTTTGCTGCCACGGGCGCATCGTTCGCTCGGATTCCGCTAGCGGGCAGTACGGCGTTGCTGTGGAGATCGACCGTTTCGCACCCGTACCGCAGGTATAGCAAGACTAGTTGCTTCGAGGCTCCAGCCGCAACAGCAAAACAGAACATGGCCCGTGGCGGACGACGCGCTCTGTCGTCCGACCCAAAACCGTGTACTCGAGAAATCTGCGAGGCTCCACTCCCACCACCATGATGTCCACCGCACGCTGGCGCGCGAAGATGACGATCTGCTCCGCGGTATCGCCCGCATGCACGGTCTCGGAAATCGGACAGCGCTGTCGCACCAGGTCGGGCACCCATTGCTGTAGCCGGTCCATTTCCTGCTCCACATCGGCGGTGTCATCGGGCAGCACGCGGAACACTTCCAAGGTCGCGCCGAAGCTGCTGGCCAGGCTCGCCGACGCGTCCAGAAATTCCGCCGCCGATTGCGTAAGGTCCACCGGGCACAACAGCCGGTTGAGCGTTTGCTGGCCCAGCGTTAAGTCCGCGCCTTTGACCACCAGGGTGGGAAAAGCCGACTCGCGCACCACGTTCTCCGCCACCGAACCCATCAACGAGCGCGCCATGCCGTCGTGGCCGTGGCTGCCCAACACAATCAGATCGGGACGCAATTGGCCGATTCCGCCCAGCACCACCTTGACGGGGTGGCCTACCCCAACGGCAATTTCGCAGTGAATCCGGTGGTTGAAAACCTGGTCGGCCTGCGCGCGGATGGCCCGTTGCAATTCCACCCGCCGCTCTTCGAATTCTTCCAGCAACTGTGCGCCTTCGGCCTCGGTGACGGCGCGCGGAACCGGCGGCCACATGGCATGCAGAATCTGGACCTCGGAACCGAACTTCTCCGCAAACAGCCTTGTCCACTTCAGCACATTGGCGGACGCCTGGCTCAGGTCAATTAACGACAAAATTTTCTTCGGTGCGAATTCCATCGTGCGCCTTTGGCGCCGCTGGTTGATCGGTAATCAATTCGCGGCGAATTGCGAAACCCCGAGCCTCTCCAGCACTCCTTCCAGCACTTGCGCTCGTTCACGCAATCTCGACTTGAACTCATGGTGATCGGTGTGCGAAATCTCCAACCTCAGTTCCCGCTGGTACTGCCGGAGAACCTCGGCCACCAGTTGTTCTTCTTGCAAGGTCAGTTGCAGTTCCATGGCGGCCTCCGAACGCAGGCGGCAATCGAACCTCTGCTGCCTCCATTCTAGGACCCTCAACACGAATTTACGCGACCGCAATTAGCTGCGGTGGCAACGAGGGTGTGCCCGGAGGCCTATTTCGGGAACTCCTGGGTGGGCAGAATTGAAAATTCGGCTCCACCCTGAACCCTGAGGTGGATCATGATGCAAGCAGGCGGGGACTTGCATCCGGCGCTGCTCCTCGCAACCGTCATGATTGTTGGCTTAGGGATCGATCTCGTCGCGACCAGCCGAGTGGAGCGGGAACTCGCGCAAGGTG
>JAIQFZ010000218.1 GCA_020073015.1 Terriglobia bacterium
ACAGCTTGGTGACCGGTTCGATGATCACGTCGGTGCTGCCCGAGGTCGTGTCGCCGATAGTCACGCCTGGGGCCAGCAGCGCAAAGTCGATAAACTGACGGCCATTCACCGGCAGACTTTCGATCTTCTGCTCGTCGATGACCGAACTGACCATGGTTCGAGTAGGTTCAGCAAGTTCTCCCACGTCCTGGACCTCGACCTGCGCCAGCACCTGCCCCGGAGACAAAGAATAATCCAGGCTTCCGGCCGCTCCAAGGTCGAGATGGATTTTCTTGGCCGACTTCTGGAAGCCGGCCTTCTCTACCGTCACCGTGTAGTCGCCGGGAGGCAGCAGGGCGATCTGATAGTCGCCGACGGCATTTGCGGTCGAGGTTCGGCTAAGCCCGGTGGCTGCGTTCACGGCGGTGACCGTGGCCTGAGCTATCGCGGCGCCGCTCGAGTCATAGACGCGCCCCTGCACTGTGACGGTGACCACCTGGGCCATGCCAGGCAGACCGGCCGCGAGCACCGCGACGCAAAAAAGTGCCCGGGTTAACGAGCGCGAAAACTGCGGTTTAGTGGTGGAACTGCGCATCGACCCCATAGTCGTCTCCTTAGTCGTGAACTCGAGCAGTTGGTCTTACGGAACGCTTCGATTTCGGCACAGCAGCATCGGCCACCCTCGCCGATTCGTGGCTGTCCATGACTCGTGACAAGCGGGACTCCGAATCGTCCAGGTGCCGAGCCAGGACCGCCGCACATTCCTTCCGCTTTCCGGCCGTGAGCAACTGATACAGCTTGCGGTGCGCCGGGACGAGGATGTCGGGACGGTCATGACGACGGTCGACCAGCACCATCCCCATTCGCAATTCTCCGATGGTCTTCTGATAGAAGGACTCGATGCGCCTGTTCCCGAGAAAGCGGATCAGCAGGCTGTGAAAGTGCAAGTCATGGCTGACGGCGCTGACCCAGTCGCTGGCGCGCACCGCGTCCTCATACTCTTCCAGAGCAGCCCGAATTTCTCGGAGCAGGTCGGGTGCGGGTTTCTTCGCAGCGTGCACGGCGGAGATCTCAAGCACGCGCCGAACATGATAAATTTCGTGCACATCCTTCAGCGAAAGCTGCGCAACCGCGATGCCCCGATTGATACTTCTCTTGAGTAGACCTTCGAGGGAAAGTATGCGCATGGCTTCGCGCATCGTGTTCCTCGACACTCCCAACTCCTCCGCCAGGGGGATCTCCTGCAGGGAGGTCCCGGGGCGAAACTCGCCCCGCAGGACTTTTTGCCGGAGAATGCCGGCAACCTGGTCGGCGACGCTGACGCGGTGAATTTGTGAGCGTTCCATTCGGGCGCAGAAGGCGAAGTTGGTGGGTCATCTTCCGCCCAAATGTTCAATTTGTCAAGTGTTCAACAATGTAGACGTGGCTGAACCTGAGCCCTGAAGCTTCCAGGCCGCACTTTTGATCTACGACGCAGTGGTAGCAACTTCCCGAAGCCGCGCCGTCACACGGCAGGCGATCCGCCGTGAATCTCGAGCTACGAGCCGGCTGGCTCTACACCCCAGCTGTGGCGCAGATTGGCACGCAAGGCGAGCGCACACGCAGCCGAGCCCAGCAGCAGGACCAGTCCATGGCCTCGCGCTCCGAGCACAAACCGTCCAATGCCAAACAGGGCCAGGTAAACCATGGCGCATCCGAGCAACCACGCTGCCAGGTTGCGTCCGAGATCGACGGTCGGGCTCACTTCGGGAACCAGTTTGGCTACCGGGCGCCAGCCCCGGACATCGGGCCGCACTTTGCGGTAAAACTCTACCAAACGTGCTTCCGACTCAGGCCCGGTGATCAGCGTCACCACCACCCACACCAGAGTTGTGATCGCCGTGGTCGCCACCGCCGTCTTTGCGAACAGAACGGGCCCGCTGCCAGAAAAGTGCGCAACCCAGCGCAGAACGAACGATGTGACCAGCGCCGTGGCCATGGCTGAGATCTCGCTCCAGGCATTGATGCGCCACCAGTACCACCGCAGCAGGTACACGCCTCCGGTGCCGGCTCCGGCTTCCAGCACAAACTCCCAGCCGGACCGAATCGAAGACAATCGCATGGAAACGATTGCCGATACCACGACGAGCAGCACCGTCGCCACCCGCGACATCATCACGTAGTGCTCTTCGCTGGCGTTCGCCTTCAGGAAGCGCCGATAGAAATCCGCGATCAGATAGGAAGCTCCCCAGTTCAGCTGGGTTGCGTAGGTCGACATGAACGCTGCCATGAATCCTGCCACCACGATTCCACGCAGCGCCGCCGGAACATGCTGGCTGACAACCAGCATGTAGCCGGTCTCGGGATGCTCCAAATGGGGATAGAGCACGACGGCCGCCAGGGCGGTCAGGATCCACGGCCATGGACGGACCGCGTAATGCGCTATGTTGAACCACAACACGGAGAGCAGACCGTTCTTCTCGTCGCGGGCACTGAAAATGCGTTGCGCAATGTAGCCACCGCCACCCGGTTCTGCGCCCGGATACCAGAAGGCCCACCACTGCAAGCCGAGATAGACGACAAACGTAAGCGCCGGCAGAGTCCAGAGGGCCTCGCTCGTCCAGGGCCGCGAAAAATCAGGAAAGAAAGCCGTGGCATCGGCCGAACCCGGCGTCGCTACGCGGGCGGCTGCGAGCTTTGCGAGCATCGCGTGCATGCCACCGCAGGCGGCCACCGCATACCAGGCGACGCCGATCACGATCGACATCTTCAAAGCGAACTGGAACAGGTCCGTCCACAACACTCCCCACAGACCGCCCAGCGCCACATACAGGCCAGTGAAAGGAATCAGGAAAAATACGCAGATGGCCAGCGCTTTCTGATCGCTGACGCCCAGCGTGGAGGCCACGATCGACGTCATGGCCTTGGTCACCCACCCTAGGATCAGGCAGTTCATCAGCAGGCCAAGGTACAGCGCGCGAAAACCACGCAAGAATGCGGCCGGCTTGCCCGAATACCGCATTTCTGCAAACTGCACGTCGGTGAGCAAGCCGGAGCGGCGCCACAGACGCGCAAACAGAAATACCGTCATCATTCCGGAGAGCAGGAAGCTCCACCAGATCCAGTTGCCGGCGACGCCTTGGGCGTACACCAGGCCAGTGACGACCAGCGGCGTATCGGCGGCGAATGTGGTCGCGACCATCGAAGTCCCAGCGAGCCACCAGGACACGTTGCGTCCAGAAACAAAATAGTCGTCTACGCTGCGTCCCGAGCGGGAGCGGAAATACAAGCCCAGAAGCAGAGTAATTGCCAGATAGGCAATAACCGCTGACCAATCAAGCAAAGTAAAGTTCATGCGTGTTGGCCTGGGGCAGGACCGAGCGCTGGGCTCAGCGGGAGGGGCACAGAGTGCTTTGGCATAGAGACGAATTGTAGGCGTTCAAGTCCGAATCGGTCGAGTCCAGAATGCCCGGTCGCCCTCCCCGGACTATAGTTTTCAAACCTCTACCTCGTCGCTGCGCCGCTTCGAAGTGTGTGCGACTGTGCCGCCCCTCTTCGCCAAAGGGCTGGGGCATCCGCCGGTTCACCCTCCACGGGCAGGACACTCCAGGACAAGTTGATGTCACTATCAGACAAGTTTAAAACCCTGCGCGGGAGTACCCTACCTCGCAACTTGCCCCGAATGTCCCGAACTGAGGTGTGATGCCCGGTGCGGTCACGTCGTGGGGGTAACTTCCCGGTTGGAGGAGCCATGAAGCGCTTTGAGCGGTGGATGTCCGTGGTTGCAGTGTGTCTGGCCTTGAGCAACGTTGCTTTTTCGCAAGCCTCCTCCAGTTCCCAGTTCCCTGCGGGGAACAGTGACGGATCCGAGTGGGAGCGCTCTCCCGGGCGCCACGGTTGTGATCGCCAACCCGGAATCGAAGATTTCAAGAACGGCGACGACCGGCGAGGCGGGAGATTATCGCTTCCTCGCTCTACCGCCCGGTACGTACACGCTAACCATTACCGCAACCGGATTCGCACGCTATGAGCAGACCGGTGTTCAGCTGCTGGTGAATAGTCCCGCCACGGCCAATGTGCAACTTCGGATCGGCCGCGCCAATGAGAGCGTGACGGTCAGCAGCGAAGCACCCATATTGAATGAGGTGGATGCCTCCCTGGGAAACTCTTTCGACCAGACGCAGGTCCGCGAGATTCCGATCGAAGGCCGCAACGTTGCGGAGTTACTCAGCCTGCAGGCTGGTGTGGCTTACACGGGCAACCGTCCCGAAATCGACAAAGACCAGGACTCGCGCAATGGATCCGTCAATGGCGCGCGGAGCGACCAGAGCAACATTACGCTGGATGGCGTCGATGTGAATGACCAGGTCGCCGGTTATGCATTCACTTCCGTCTTGCCGACGACACTCGATTCCGTGCAGGAATTCAGGGTCACTACTGCGAACTACAACGCCGACCAGGGGACCGGATCAGGCGCGCAGGTTGCGCTGATCACCAAGAGCGGCACCAACAAGCTCCACGGATCGCTGTACGAATACCATCGCAACACGGTCACTAGTGCGAACGACTATTTCGTCAAGGGTGCGGAAGCGAGGAGCGGGGCCCCGAATGTGCCAGACAAGCTGATACGGAATATCTTCGGTGTTTCACTGGGCGGGCCGATCCGGAAGGATCGCCTGTTTTTCTTTGCCAATTACGAAGGGACAAGACGGCGGGAAGAGCAGAGCACGGTGCGCACAATTCCGACTTCGGGGCCCAATTCCCTCTGTGCGGGCTACATCAATTATCAGGACGCGTCCGGCAACCTCGTTACAGTTACGCCTTCCCAATTGCAACAACTCGATCCCCTGGGATTAGGGATCAATCCAGCGATCGAGAATGCCGGCCATACCGGGTATTTCGACAAGACTTTCTGCACCGGCCAGTTTGTAACGAATGACCCGTCAGTCGGCGATGGCTTCAATTATTCCGGTTATCGTTTTCGCGCCCCGGTGAAGGAAGACAATAACGCCTTGATCGCCCGCGTGGACTACCACCTCTCAGCTGACGGCAAGCACTCATTGTTCTGGCGCGGTAACCTGCAGAATCTGTCCAATCCGCAGGCCCCGTTCCTGCCGGGGTCCCCTCCGGAGCAGACTTTGACGGACCACAGCAAGGGTTTCGCCCTGGGATACACAGCCGTTCTCAGCAGGACCATGGTGAACACGGCCACCTGGGGATTCACCCGCCAGAGCACCGGCATTGTAGGGAACACCACTCAGGATCGATCACGTCGACGGACATGATGTAATCCTATCATGACTTTGGCCGGCGATGCAGCAACGCGAGAGGGGCCACCC
>JAIQFZ010000219.1 GCA_020073015.1 Terriglobia bacterium
CGTAAAGGTCTTCCACCGTTTTGATGAAGTGCGACTGGCCGACGATGATATTGGCATCGGCCGGAAACTCCATGCGAATGGCCTTCATTTCGAGCATAGCTCTCCTCCGCTCCGTGCTCGACAGAGCACGTGTTATGTGGTCTGTCTCCGGGGGCCGAGCCGAACCGGAGTACGTCTTGATCCGGATCCTCGATCTGCATGCTACTACCGAGAGCGACCGACTGCTACGTCCCCTTCCTGCCCCACCGGTGCACCTGGTGGACGAATGTTTCCAGGCGGATGCGCTGTGCGGGGCCTTCGCTGCTTTCGTAAATGAGCGTGAGGATTGGGAGAATGGGCCGACTTCCCAAAATGATCGCAGCTGCTCACTCGCCTGGGCAGTGCGAGACTGAAGGCCAAGGTGGGCTTCAAGAAGAAACCGGATGCGTCCGTCCTCTCAATCTCACTTGACTGGCTGTTACCCTTGCCAGTGAGGTTAAGGGGCTTGACACATCCGGTCAATTTTCTTGTACGCCCCGGGAAGCCCCGTTTCAGTGACGCACGTCACCTTTCTGCTGTGATATCAGAGCCCTGTAACGTATTGAAAAGGAAGAACAATCACTCGCCGTGTCCCGCTTCTTCGAAAATCGGAAGCGTTGCCGTCACAGACTTTTCCCACTGCGACGACAAAACTAAGAACAGGTACTCATCGTCAAAGGCTTCAAGTACTTATCCCCGGAACAACAACGAGCGCTGGCGCTGTTTGTGCCTGAGCTCATGAGAAGGCGCATTTCGCCCAAGGGCGTTGCGACGTGACGTGAGGAGGTCCGCATGGCCTTCACCAACTGCTATCAGGACGCGACTCGGGCCGATGCTTACGCACAGCTTAAGTTCGCCAACACTTATTACCTGGCCTACAGAGACCTTCCTGCGATTATCCGGGATCATGTAACAGGAACGAAGGCGATTGACTTCGGCTGCGGCACGGGACGCTCGACCCGATTTGTGCGGCAGCTCGGCTTCGACGCGATCGGTGTGGACATCGCGCCGGAAATGATCGCAAAGGCCAGAGAGGTTGATCGCAGTGGGAATTACCAACTCGTCAGCGAGGATGATTTATGCGACCTTCAGGCTGGCGTGTACGATCTGGTCCTTTCCGTGTTCACCTTCGGCAACATCTCAGGGTTCGACCCGAAGGTACGCCTCTTCCACGATTTGGGAGTGCTGTTGAATGCGTCGGGGAAAATGGTGAGCGTCGTTTCGTCACCTGACATCTATGTCCATGAATGGGCGTCGTTCTCGACCAAGGACTACCCGGAGAATCGATCCGCGCAATCTGGTGACGTGGTGAGGATCATCACCACTGATTTTGCCGACAATCGGCCAGCCGAGGACATTCTCTGGACAGATGAATCGTACCGGGACGTCTACGTCCGTGCCGGGCTGAGACTGGTTGCGACGTACAAGCCACTGGCCCAAGGGGATGAGCCCTACAAGTGGGTGAACGAAACAAGGATCGCACCCTGGGTCATTTATGTGCTCGCGCAAGCTTAGTTTTTGGGCCGCAGGAGTTGGTCCACCACGGGGCCTGGCGAGACGAAAGAGGTACGCAAGTTAGTAAACGTGCTTGACAGTTAATCTAGTTTACATATACTAAAGACGAGCGCGGCTGTCGGCGGGACCGTCAGGTCAGCCGCATCCCATTTTGCCGGAGAGTGCCACCGCCTCATGACTGCCAAACCCACCGCCGCCAAAGACTTCGTGGGCAGCGCACACGTGTTTGCAACTGCGGTGCGCGACGTTATGGAAGAGAAGTTGTTGCACGAGGTTGCCGGTAAGCAAGCCAGCCTCCCGCAATTGAAGCTGCTGACTCTGGTAGCACGCACGGACGCGCATACGATCGGAGACGTGGCCGCCTTCCTGGGCGTCAGCAAGGCCGCTGCCGGCCAGACGGTCGAGAAACTGGTGCGCCGGAGATGGTTGCGGCGCACAGTCGAGAAAACGGATCGAAGGGCCGCCAAGCTCTCGCTGACGGAATCGGGCCGGCGACTGCTGGCAGCGTACGAATCCATCCGCAATCAGAAGCTGGCAAAAGTCTTTCGTGGTTTCTCGGATAAGGAACTGCACCATATGGCAGATCTCCTGGATCGAGTCTCGACGGAGATCGTCAATCACAGCGCAAAGCCGGAGGAGATCTGCCTTCAGTGTGGAATCTACTTCCGCGAGAGATGCTTGCTGCGGAACGTGATGGGCCGGACCTGTTTTTACCAGAAGCATCGCGACTTGAGAGAGGGGAGGGATTCTCACCCGTGAGGGAGAGTCGATCCTTTCGATTGCACCAGCTTTCGCCGGAGGAGCAGCCAGAGTAGCCGCTGACCAACAGAAAACAACCGACCAGGGTGGTGCACAGCTGTTGCTGAGGTCGGTCTATGGAGCTGAAACGGACGATCAAGTTCGAGGCCGATCGCGATCCCGAGTTCGCGCGTTGGATCAGCCATACGGTCGGCGGTGAGAGAATCCGTCATTGCCTGCAATGCGGCTTGTGCAGCGCCAGCTGCCCACTCTCGCTGTACATGGATTACACCCCACGTCGCTTGATGCATCTTTCGCGTGAGGGGTTCAAAGAGGAAGTCCTCAGTAGTTCTTCGATCTGGCTGTGCACCGCTTGCTACGCGTGCATGGTCGAGTGCCCAAAGAAAATCAATATCACCCACCTGATGTATGCCCTGAAACAACGGGCAATCGAGGAGAGATTTTATCCGAAGCGCTTCCCCATTCCGGTCATGGCGCAGCAGTTTTCGCGCATGGTCCGTGATTCGGGACGGATCACGGAGAGCTGGCTGATTCTGCGAGTCTTCCTGCGCACCGCGATCTGGCGGCTGCTCGGCATGAGCGGCCTGGGTTGGAAGTTATTTATCGCGGGACGGATGACCGTCAAGAAAGAGAAGGTCGAGCGCCGTGCCGAGATCCGAACGCTGCTGGATTCGGTGGCGGCCACCAGGAAGGAGTTGGCGCTATGAAATACGCCTACTATCCCGGTTGCTCGCTGCGGGGAACGGGACGGGCGTACGAGGAATCCTTGCTGGCGGTATTCCGCGCGCTGCAAATCGAAGTCGAGGAACTCGAAGACTGGAACTGCTGTGGCGCGACGACCTATATGTCGGTCGATGAACTGACCTCGTATGCGCTGGCCGCGCGCAACCTGGCCTTGGCCGAACGCGCACAAATGGACATCATCGCTCCGTGCGCCGCCTGTTACCTGGTTCTCAACAAGACCCAGCGTTATATCCGCGACTATCCCGATATCAAACTGGTGGTCACGCGAGCCCTGGACGCAATCGGACTCAAATATGACGACCGTGTTCGGGTGCGCCACCCGCTGGACATCTTCCTGAACGAAATTGGAGTGAAGACGATCGCGGCCAAGGTCACTCGGCCCCTCAAGGGTCTGAAGGTTGCACCCTACTATGGCTGTCAGATTGTCAGACCCTACGCCACGTTCGACGACCAGCGGAACCCCATCTCCATGGACCGGCTGTTGGAGGCTTGCGGTGCAAAAGTTGTGCCCTACCCTCTGAAGACGCGTTGCTGCGGCGGAAGCCAGAAGGGGACTTTGCCAGACATCGGGCTCCATCTCATCCGTTACCTGATCGCGGAGGCGCAAATCAATGGCGCGGATGTCATCGCGACAGTCTGTCCACTCTGCCAGTTCAACCTGGAGTGCTTTCAGAAGGAAGCGGGCAGCGAGCGCCATCCCTTGTCGATTCCGGTTCTCTACTTCACGCAACTGATGGCGCTGGCGCGGGGTGCATC
>JAIQFZ010000074.1 GCA_020073015.1 Terriglobia bacterium
AATGCCGTTCCCCCGTTCAACATCCACGGCCAGTTCACGCGCTCATAGATTTGCGTCGCCAGGCTCTGGATCTGTGCGTCCTGAAAATATTGCCGGCAGGTCAGCACTCCGCACAGCAGGATCGAACTGTCAATGGACGAGACCTCACTGCTCCAGGCACGCTCCCCGGTGTTCATATCCAGGAAGTGATAGAAGAATCCGTTTACATTCGTGAGCTGACTCAACAGAAAAGTGAGTGTTGCCGTCACCCGCGCCTGGATCTGCGTGGCATCTCCGTAGCCGCGCTTGTGCCCGATACACAGTGCCGTCAGCCCGAATCCGGTGGAAGCGATGCTCGCCACCGGGCGGTTATCGCTTCCGCCGGCCGCGAACGCGCGGTCCTTGACTAACCCTGTCGTTGCACTGGCCTGCTCCCAGAAAAACTGGAATGCGGCGCGTTCGATCTGGTCCAGAAACTGGTCATCCGATATCGGCGGAGGTGGCGGCGGCCCCGCGGATGATCCGCCTCCGCAAGCTGACATCGCAGCCATACTCGCCAGCGGATAGCCCAGTGCAGCCTTGGTTAGAGACTCAAGAAGTTCCCGGCGAGTAAGCGAGCGTGGCCACTGCGGCGCCATTGATGGGACCAGTTCTATTGTACGGTTCCGATTCCACGGGCAGCCATTTTCCCTGCTCCCAGAGAAGTTACTTCTCCTCGGCGACTTTCAGGCGTGTTTCGGCACGCTGCAGAGCGTCTCCGGCGCGGGTATAATCGATTTCAGGATCGTTGCTCTTTAGGCGCTGCTCGGCACGTTCTTTCGCTTTCTGCGCGCGCGCGACGTCGATCTCCTGTGGACGTTCAGCAGCCTCTGCCAGGATAGTAACCTTGTCGGGAAGAACCTCAACAAACCCCCAGGCCACCGAGAGCGTATGCGCCTCGCCGCGCATGCGGTACGTGATGACTCCCACGGCAAGTTCGGTAATGAGGGGCGCGTGCCCGGGAAGAATACCCAGATATCCGTTGAGCCCCGGAATCTGCGCTTCTTCGGCAACGTCCCTCACGACCTGCTTTTCGGGCGTAACGATTTCGAGTTGGAAAGTGTTGGCCATTGATCGGCTCTAGGCGTCAGGCTCTTGGCTCTAGGTCGGAGCGCTGGCGAATTTCCTAGCGCCCAGAGCCCAAAGCCGACTGCCTGATTCTACGCTGCTGCGGTCTTCAACTTCTCGGCCGTCTCCAGAACTTCGTCGATTGTTCCCTTCATGTAGAAGGCCTGTTCGGGGATGTCGTCGTACTTGCCTTCGACGATTCCGCGGAAACCTTTCACCGTATCGGCGATCTTCACGTAGCGTCCGGGTGTGCCGGTAAACTGCTCGGCCACAAAGAACGGCTGCGAGAGAAACTTCTGGATCTTGCGGGCGCGCGCGACGGTCACCTTCTGGTCCTCGCTGAGTTCGTCGATCCCGAGAATGGCGATGATGTCCTGCAGGTCTTTGTAAGTCTGCAGCGTCTTCTTCACCATCTGCGCGACGTCGTAGTGTTCCTGGCCGACGATGCGCGGATCCAGAATTCGCGAGGTCGAAGCCAATGGATCGACAGCCGGATAGATTCCGATTTCGGTCAGCGCACGCGAAAGCACGGTGGTTGCGTCGAGGTGCGCGAAGGTCGTCGCCGGCGCGGGATCGGTAAGATCGTCGGCGGGGACGTAAATCGCCTGCACCGAAGTGACCGAACCCTTTTTCGTGGAAGTAATGCGTTCCTGCAGTTCTCCCATTTCAGTCGCTAGATTGGGCTGGTAACCCACCGCGCTGGGCATGCGGCCCAAGAGCGCCGACACTTCCGAGCCAGCCTGCGTGAAACGGAAGATGTTGTCGATGAAGAGCAGTGTGTCGGCGCCCTGTTCGTCGCGGAAATATTCGGCGACCGTCAGTCCGGTCAGCGCGACGCGCAGGCGCGCGCCGGGCGGCTCTGTCATCTGGCCATAGATCAACGCAGCTTTCGATTCGTCGGGCTTGCCGGGCTTGATCACGCCGGACTCGCTCATTTCCAGCCACAGGTCGTTGCCTTCGCGGGTGCGCTCGCCGACGCCCGCGAACACGGAGTAGCCGCCGTGCTGCTTGGCGACGTTGTTGATGAGTTCCATGATGACGACGGTCTTGCCCACACCTGCGCCACCAAACAGACCGATCTTGCCGCCCTTCAGGAAGGGCTGGATCAAGTCGACGACCTTCACACCGGTTTCGAACATCTCGGCGCTCGTCGATTGCTCGTCGAAGGCCGGGGCCAGCCGGTGAATGGGCATCCGCTTGTCACAAGCAATCGGGCCGAGTTGGTCCACAGGCTCGCCGATGACGTTCATGACGCGACCCAGCGTTCCGCGACCCACGGGAACCGAGATGGGGCCGCCCTGATCAATCGCCTTCATGCCGCGCACCATGCCGTCGGTGGGCTGCATGGCGACGCAGCGCACTCGACCCTCGCCCAGGTGCTGCTGCACTTCGAGAATGACGTCGATGGGCGAAGGCACTGTGAAACCGTCGCTGACGACGCGCAGCGCCTCGTAAATGGGAGGCATGGTGGCCTCGACGAATTGCACGTCGACGGCGGGACCTGCGACTTGGATGACTTTACCGATATTTTCGGGCATAAGACCTCAGCTACTGGCCACTAGCGTCTAGCTTCTAGCTACTGGCAATCAAAATCTTCTCTGACTTCACGCGCTTGCTAGCAGCTAGTGGCTAGCAGCCAGTAGCGTTCTTACAACGCTGCTGCGCCGCTCACGATCTCGATGATTTCTTTCGTGATCTTGGCCTGGCGCGCGCGGTTCATTACCAGCGTCAGTGAGTCGATCATGTCGGACGCGTTGTTGGTTGCTGAATCCATGGCAGTCATGCGGGCGGCGTGTTCGGCCGCAACCGACTCGAGCAGCGCATGGAAAATCTGGATGCCGATGTATTTCGGCAGAATCTCGCGGAAAAGCTGTTCCGGCTTCTGCTCGTAGATGTAGTCGACCGGCGAAACGCCGAACTTGGCAGCGGCTTCGTCCACGGCATGAGTATCGACTGGGCGAATTCCGACGCCGGCGGACTTGGCCGCTTCGATTCTGCGTTTGCGCTCTTCTTCTTCCGCTTCTTCGGCCATGCGGACATCGACCACACCGATTTCCTTGATTGGCAACAGGTGCTCGGCGATCAGGCGTTGCGCGATCACCGACTTGAATTCGTTGTAGAGAATGTAAACACCGTCAATTTCTCCGCGCGTGTAGCGCTCGATAATGCTCCCCGCCAGATTCGAGGCGAAGCTGTGTTCGACTTTGCCGAGGATACCAACGTGCTCGCCCACGATTTGTACGCGGCCGGCGCGCGGAGCGGCTTCTGTGCCTGGCTGGACTGGCGAGATACCCATCGCTTCATCGGCAGAAACTGCTCTCTCTGGGGCGATCGGATAGCGGCGACGCATGAAGTCGCGGCCCTTGCGGCCGATGCACTCGACATCGATATTCTGTTCGGGCTTGGACTCGATGAACTTTGAGACAATCTTCAGGATGTTGGTATTGAACGCACCCGCCAGACCCTTGTCGCCGGTGACGACAATCAGCAGGATGGTTTTCTCGGGGCGCTCTGCCAACAATGGATGGCGCGGCTCTCCGGTCATGGGATCGTAGACATCGGCGCGCGACACCAGCGACTTCAGAACGTTCGTCAACATCTGCGAGTAGGGACGCGCGGCGAGCGCGCCTTCTTGCGCGCGGCGCAACTTCGCCGCCGAGACGGTCTTCATCGCCTTGGTGATCTGCCGCGTGTTGACCACGCTGCGGATCCGGCGCCGGATATCGAGAACGTTTGCCATAAGTCAGCTACTGGCTACTGGCTACTAGCTTCTAGTGAGCATGTTTCGGGGTAGCTCGCCAGTAGCTAGAAGCTAGTAGCTCACGGCTACTTCGCTACTGCTTGCCTTGTATCCACGAACTGCTGCTTTGCTTCCTTGATCACGCGCGAGATGTCGGCCTTGAGACTGTCGTCCAGGATCTTCTTATCCATGATCGTCTTCAGCAGGCCGGGATTCGTTGTGTCCACGTACTTGTACAATTCCTTCTCGAACTCGCGGACCTGATCGACCGGCAGATCATCGAGCACGCCGCTGGTGCCCGCGAAGATGATCAGAATCTGCTTCGAGAAGGGCAGCGGCGAGAACTGGTTTTGCTTCAGGAGTTCCACCAGACGCTGGCCGCGGTTGAGCTGCTGTTGCGTCGCTTTGTCGAGATCGCTGCCGAATTGCGCGAAGGCTGCGAGTTCGCGGTACTGCGCGAGTTCGAGCTTCAGCGTTCCAGCAACCTGGCGCATGGCTTTGATCTGCGCGCTCCCGCCGACGCGGCTCACAGAGAGTCCAACGTTCACGGCCGGACGCACGCCCTGGTTGAACAAGTCGGTTTCGAGATAGATCTGGCCGTCCGTGATCGAAATCACGTTGGTCGGAATGTACGCGGAAACGTCGCCCGCCTGCGTTTCAATCACCGGCAAAGCCGTCAGCGATCCGCCGCCGTTCTTGTCGCTCAGCTTTGCGGCACGTTCCAGCAGTCGCGAGTGAAGATAGAACACATCCCCGGGGTACGCTTCGCGGCCCGGCGGACGGCGCAGCAGCAACGAAATCTCGCGATACGAAGCAGCGTGCTTGGAAAGATCGTCGTAAATGCACAGCGCGTGCCGTTTGGTATCGCGGAAATACTCACCCATGGCGCACGCGGCGTAGGGAGAGATGTACTGCATGGGCGCCGGCTCGGAAGCCGAGGCGGCCACCACGATGGTGTATTCCATGGCGCCGGCATCTTCGAGAATCTTCACCACCTGGGCAATCGACGAACGCTTCTGCCCGATCGCGTTGTAGATGCAGATCAGGTTGTTCCCCTTGCTGTTGATGATGGTGTCGAGCGCAACCGCAGTCTTGCCGGTCTGGCGGTCGCCGATGATCAACTCCCGCTGACCGCGACCGATCGGGATCATGGAATCGATCGCCTTGAGGCCGGTCGCCATGGGCTCGCGCACAGGCTGGCGGTCGATGACGCCGGGAGCGATACGTTCGAGGGCGATGAACTTGTCAGTTGCGATCGGGCCCTTGTCGTCGATGGGCTGGCCGAGCGAGTTGACGACGCGTCCGACCATGGCGTCGCCGACAGGAACGCTCATGATGCGGCCGGTGCGTTTGACCTCGTCGCCTTCCTTGATTTCGGTGTATTCGCCGAGCAGCACCACGCCGACCTGGTCTTCTTCCAGGTTCATGGCAATTCCGGCGACGCCGTGCGGGAAACTGAGCAGTTCACCGGCCATGACCTTGTCGAGGCCATAAACACGGGCGATGCCGTCACCGAGCGTGATGACGGTGCCGACTTCGTCGACCGCGATCTTCGATTCGTAGTTCTCGATCTGCTCGCGGATTAATTGCGTGATTTCGTCTGCTTTGATTTGGGCCATATGAAATCAGCTTCTAGTCACTAGCTCCTGGCAAATTCTTTGGTTACGAGCTCCGAGCTTCGAGCAAACTCACTTATTCTGGTTGCTCGTAGCTCGCGGCTCGAAGCCCGCAGCTAGCCTTCCATCAACTGCTCTCGGATCCTCGCCAACTGACCTTTCACGGAGCCGTCGTAGATGGTACTACCGACTCTCACGACGGCCCCGCCTAACAGCGACGCGTCCTGCTGGTAGCGGGCGCGCACGCGCCTTCCGGTCAGCTTCGCAATCTCGGCTTCGAGCAACTGCTTCTCTGGATCGCCCAGAGGTCTGGCGCTGCTGACTATTGCGTCGGCAAAGCCGAGGCGGTCGTTCAGTTCCTGTTCGACCTGTTTCACAATATCGGAAAACAGCGGCAAGCGGCGGTGATCGGTCAGCACCGCAATGAAATTCCGCGCCTGGCGGGTCATTCCCATGCGTTGGGCAATCGCATCGAGCACGGCTCGCTTGCGATCTCCGGGAATCGACGGGTTCTCCAGAACGCGCCGCAACGGATCGCTTTCCGCGAGCAGCAACTCGGTGGCATGCAGTTCCTGCAGCATGCGCGCGGGCTCGAGTTTGCTTCCGACCACTACATCCGCGAGTGCCCGGGCGTAGGCGCCGACGACGGAGGCCACGGCTAGTTACCGTCCTTTCCGCCGTCCGGGGAAAGCTTCGCGGCAAAGTTGCGCACCAGCACCTGGTCGGTATTGGCATCGACGTGGATTTGCTTGCGCGCTAACGCAATGGCGAGATCAGCGGTATGCGAGGTCAATTCACGGCGGGCCAGCTTGGCAGCGGAGGCAATCTCCTGCTCGGCGGCCTCGACCACTTTGCGGATATCTTCCTCGGCCGCGCTCTTGATGCGCACTTCTTCGGCTTCGCCTTCTTTTTCCGCGTTGGCTTGCATCTGCCCAATCTCGACATCCAACTGGCGCAGGCGATTCTCAATCTCGGCCAGCCGGCGATGGGCGTCCTGGCTGGCGGCGCGCGCTTCTTCCAAGGCGCGCTGAATGGATTCGTTGCGGTTGCGGAGCATGCCGGGCACGGCCTTCCGCCCAAACCACACAACCACGAACACGATAATCGCGAAATTCAGGATCATCGCCAGCAGGTGCGCTTGATGCACGCTCAGGCCGGTGAGCTTGGCCAGCCTTTGCACCATGGAAGAGTGCTTGAGGTTGGCGTTCTCTTCCTCTTCCGCGCCGGTCGCTTCACGTTCTTCCTTGGCGAGTTCCCCGCCGATTGACTTATGCTCCGGTTCGGCCTGTTGCTTTTGCTCTGATCTTGAGGCCGCGGTAGAGGACTGATCTTCAGCCTGCGCGAAGGCTTGCGACGACACCGCTGCGAGCGATGACACCACGACGAAGAAGAACAGTAAGCGCAGAATCGTCTTCATCGCCCACCCACCTGGCTGGGCGCCGCGACCGGGCGCAGCACAGTGCGAACGATCTCGGTCGCCAGCCGTCCCGCTTCGCCTTGCAGGTTTGTCAGAGCCTGCTGCTTGGCTTCCTCGATGTCCGCGCGGGCATCTTTGACCTGCTCCTGCGCTCGGGCCCGGGCCTGGTTCAAGACTTCGGCGCGGGACTGCATCGCCTGCTGGCGCCGCGCCTCCTGGTTCTTGAAAACTTTCATACGAGCTTCACGCAGGCGTTGTTCGTAGTCGGACGTGCGCGCTTCGGCGGCCGCGATGTCGGCCCGCGCTTTTTCCATGGCGCCTTGCGTGCGGCTGCGGCGCTCGGCCAGCACCGCTGTGAGCGGGCGGTGAACGAGCAGGGTATAGAGGACGAAAAGGGTCCCCAGCAGGATCACCGTGGGTACGGCTCCGAGCAGTAATTCGCCTAGTTGTCGGAGGGTCTGTTCCATTGTTCTGCTGATCGAATCGCTGATCCTGCTGGAAGAAGAGCGGTTTCTAAAACCATTAAAATTAACACTCTGGCGGCAAGAGTGTCAATCATTCCACAGCCATTTGCGTCAGAATCTGTTCCTATCGGAAATCGCTAAAGTTGTCCCTTGACAAAGCGTCCGAAGGGTCTACGATGTAACTATCACCTCCGATCCGTTTCCGGATCGAGTGGGCCGATAGCCAAGGAAAAGTCACCGCTTCTTGGCTGGCGGCCCATTTTAGTTTTGGGCTTTCGGCTTTCGGCTCCAAGTGGTCGACTCTTTCCCTCTCCCATTGCTTCCCTGCTCAAAAAGTGACGCTTCCTTTACAACTGCCTGACAACTCGTGTTCTGCACGCGGTTAACGTCGACTGCGTCGAACCTGCGGAGTCTTGGGGTCAGTGGAACCCAGGCTCGGCTAAATGCCGACAAATCGTAAAGGAGAACACCATGTCGCGCTCACGGAATTGGAAGCATGCGGCCGGGGTGGCCGCGCTTACGTTGACTTTCCTCCTGCTGGCTGCCAGCAACGGGCTGGCGCAGCACTACCAGAGAACTGATCTCACCACCGACAACTCCAGCACCTCGGCGACCGCGCCGAACATTGATCCCAACCTCGTGAATCCCTGGGGAATGTCGCGCTCCTCGGGATCACCCTGGTGGATTTCCGACAACGGCACGTCGTTGTCGACGCTGTACGACAGCACCGGCTTGCCCAAGTCACTTGTGGTTTCGATTCCCGCGCCCGATGGACAACCGGGCGGAACACCCACCGGGACCGTCTTTAATTACACCGGAGCGTTCGAAGTCGGTCCAGGGCAATCGGCAATCTTCCTGTTTGCCACCGAGGACGGCACGATTTCCGGTTGGAATCCCGGCGCGAATGGGACGGCCGCGATCGTGAAAGTGAACCGTTCCGGGAGCGCAGTCTACAAAGGACTCGCGCTGGCGACCACCGCGCAGGGTCCGCGGCTTTACGCAACCAACTTCCAGAGTGGCGGGGTCGAGGTGTTTGACGGACGCTTCCATCGTGTCAGTGTGGCCGGTGGTTTCCTCGATGCGAATCTTCCGCCCAACTACGCCCCGTTCGGGATTCAGAACGTGGGCGGCAACATCGTAGTCACCTTCGCGCACCGGAAGGCGGGCTCGCTGGATGAGGATCACGGCGCGGGCCTGGGCTATGTCGACGTCTTCGACCTGGTCGGCAGACTGATCTTGCGGCTGCAGCATGGTCCCTTCCTCAACGCGCCCTGGGGGATTGCTCAGGCGCCTGGGGACTTCGGTCGGTTCAGCCATCGCCTGCTGATCGGCAACTTCGGCGATGGGTTCATCCATGCCTTCAATGCGGTGAGCGGGAAGTTCGAAGGCACACTGCTGGACAGCACTGGCTCTCCGCTCTGGATCGGCGGGCTGTGGGGTCTGAGCTTCGGAGGCAACAACACGAATAGCGGTCTCGCCACCGAGCTGTTCTTCACCGCCGGAGCGAACGACGAGAACGACGGAATTTACGGCAAGATCACCCCTGTCAGCAGCGAACAACGAGGCAACTCTGAATAACCTGCAAGGGCCTGGCCGTGCTCAACCTCTCTCACAACGGCCAGGCCCATTTTTTCCCGAATCTCCGCCATCCCTCCCCTCATAAAAAACGGCGGGAACTCAAGGCTGAGTTCCCACCGTTTTTTCCTCTCGACAGAGACTGAATCTACGCCGACACGCTCTGCTCCGCCATTAACCGGGCAATCTTTTCGAGCACGATTTGCATGCTGGTGCTGGCATCCACGGCGGCATCCACTTCGTGGTGGCGGGAAGCGGCGTGCATCACCAGCACCCGCGTGCCCTCGTGTGCCTTCTTCACCATGTAGGGCAGGTGATGACGGTCGTCCTTGGTCAACGTTGAACCTAGAATCACCAGATCGAAGGCGTCGCGCTTGAGCGCGTCCTGCACAGCCTGACGGCCGACCGTGGTCGTAACGTGGTGACCAGCCTTTTTCATTTCGGCGGCTTGAGTCGACAGAACTTGTTCATCGGACTCGCCGTAAAGAATCTTGATCGTAAGTTTCGAAGCTTTCGCGGGCAAAGTGGCCCCTCCTGAACTCTAAAGCGAGCTTAGCAAGCCGGAAGCAGGCTTCCGAGGTCACGGAAGAACAGGTCCCGATGGGGCCAGCCAGGGGGCTAACCGGATCAGAGTCTGGGCTCTTGCGGGTCATGATTGGGGCGCGGACTGCCTGTGCGTGTCACTGACACCTGTGATCCTGAGCACGTACGGTGCGTGACACGGAACACAGCGGTCTGGGCACCGCCTCCTGTATTCAGTTAACAGCGACGTCGGAACCGGAGGGCGGCAGGGCGAGTCTCCGGCGCGCACGATCGAGCACCGGTACCACTATGCATGCCTTTAAAGATTCGGGACACCTTTTCCGTTTAGCAGCAGTTTTCGTCGCGGGCATCCTCGTGTTCCTGGTCCTCCGTGGCTTCCTGGTTCCCAAAAGCTTCGGACAATACGGGCACTACCGCGGGAACGCGATGGCCGAGATCGCCGCACGGCCGGTCAACTTCGCAGGCCATGAAACTTGCGAGACCTGCCACGCCGACGTCCTCGACAAAAAAAAGGACGGCAAGCATGCCCACGTCAATTGCGAGGCCTGCCACGGACCGCTGGCCAAGCATGCCGACGACCCGGCCTCGGTCCAGCCTCCCAAGCTCGACACGGCGGTGCTCTGCGTGCGCTGTCACGAGGCGAACGCGGCCAAACCGAAAACTTTCCCGCAGGTCGCTTCTGCCGACCACTCCACCGGTCTGCCCTGCGATACCTGCCACCAGCCACACAGTCCGGTCATCGGTGGAGGTGCGAAATGAGTATCTCCCGCCGCCACCTGCTTCTGCTGTTGCCGGCCGCCGCGGTCGCGTGGAAACACGTTCTGGCCGGGACGCCGGAGTCGTCCCCCAACTACACCATGAGCCAGCATTGGTGGGGCATGCTGATCGACCTGCCCAAATGCATCGGTTGCGGGAACTGTGTCCGGGCGTGCCAGGCCGAGAATGACGTGCCGGACGGATACTTCCGCACCTGGGTGGAGCGCTACCACGTGTCGGATTACGACATTGAGAACCCTGTAGTGGACTCTCCCGATGGCGGCAAGAAAGGATTTCCTCCAGCGAAAGAAGAGAGCGGAAAAAACTTCTTCGTGCCCAAGCTGTGCAACCACTGCGTGGAGTCACCCTGCACGCAGGTCTGTCCGGTGGGCGCAACCTTTGTAAGCCCGGATGGCGTAGTTCTGGTGGACAAACAATATTGCCTCGGATGCCGGTATTGCGTGCAAGCGTGCCCTTACGGCTGTCGCTTCATCAATCCGAAGACTGACACTGCGGAGAAATGCACTCTGTGCTATCACCGGATCACGAAAGGCCTTACGACCGCGTGTTGTGAGAATTGTCCGACCGGCGCGCGGCAACTGGCGGACCTGAAAAATCCCAAGGACCCGATTCACGAGTTCCTGAAAACCCATAGCGTGCAAGTCCTGAAACCCAACATGGCGACTCATGCCAAGGTGTTTTACGCCGGCCTGGATGGTTCGGTGCGATGAACGCTTCGATGCAACAAGGAGACTGGTAACCGATATGCCCGGCGTTGAAGGCTTCATGTATCCCAACGAGATTGAACTTCAGTGGAGCGTGCTGATCGTGCTGTATCCCTTCCTCACCGGGTTGGTGGCGGGCGCGTTCATCCTGGCCTCGCTGGAGCGCGTGTTCCGAGTTCAGGCCGTGAAGCCTACGTACCGGCTCGCGCTGCTGACCGCACTGTCGTTTCTTCTGGTGGCGCCACTCCCCTTGCAACTCCACCTCGGGCATCCGGAACGTTCCTTCGAAATGTATCTGACGCCGCACCGCACCTCCGCCATGGCCATGTTCGGGTTTGTCTACGTGTGGTACCTGATGGCGGTTCTGGTGTTGGAAATCTGGCTCGACTACCGGCGCGACATCGTGGTGCTGTCGGAATCCACCACCGGCTGGAGGCGCTGGATCTACCGGATGATGACCCTGGGCTCACACAACCTGAGCGAACGCGCGCTCGCGATTGACGAACGAGTCGGCTACCTGATTACCGTGATCGGTATCCCTTCGGCGTTTCTGCTACACGGATACGTCGGCTTCATCTTCGGCTCGGTCAAAGCGAACCCCTGGTGGTCCACGCCGCTCATGCCGGTGGTATTCATCTTCTCCGCCATGGTGTCGGGCATCGCCGCCGTAATGGTTCTCTACATGCTCATGACCTGGTCTCGCGGGCGGTCGATCGATATGCGCTGCGTGGACACAGTGGCGCGCTACTTGTTCTACACCTTCATCATCGATTTCAGCCTGGAGATGCTCGACTTGATCCACCGCATCTACGAGTCCGATGAAAGCTTCCGCAGCCTCGACTTCATGGTCCACACCAAACTCTACCTGTCGCACATCGTGGTGCAGATCGTGCTGGGAACGGTCACGCCGATTGCGCTGCTGGGCTTGACTCAGGTGGTGAAGCTCACCGAGATGGCGCGGAAACGCATCTACGCGCTGGCCGGATGTTTGACCCTGATCGGCATTTTTGCCATGCGCTGGAACGTCGTCATTGGAGGACAGCTGTTCTCCAAGAGTTTTCTGGGATATACGACGTACAAGATGGGCCTGGTCACGCGCGAAGGACTGCTGGTGGCCATTGTGCTGACCGTTCTACCGCTCGTGATCCTGTGGGTCCTGGTGAAGCTCCTGCCACCCTGGACGGAAAGAAATTCGGGCTTGCTTCCCGACGCCAGAGCCGCGCACTAAGTTCAACACGTATTCGTTGCCAGCCTCAAAGCGGTGGAGAGCATGGACGATCTTCTCGACGCTTTAGCACGGCTTTCCGACCGACTGGAGCACCTGGAGCGCCGCGTCTGCGCCCTGGAACGCTCCTCGGCAGTCCCCGCCTCCCTGCCCACGTCAGTCGCGGCACCCGCACCGGGAACGACTGCGGCCGAAGAATCCGCCCTTCCGCAAGCTGGAGGAATGTTTCCAGTCGTGGGCAAAGCCATGCTCGGAATTGCGGGCGCCTACTTGCTGCGAGCCGTAGCCGAATCGAGCATATTCCCGCAGTCGGTGGTCGTGGCGCTTGCCCTTGCGTATGCGGGAATGTGGTTGCTGTGGGCTGCGCGGGTCAAGGCAAACAGCCCTTTTGCTGGTGCCGCGTACGCCATCACCTCAGCCTTGATCCTCGCTCCCATGCTCTGGGAGCTCACCCTGCGCTTCAAGGTATTGCCAGCCTCCGTGACCGCCGGCGTACTGAGCGTGTTCGTGGTCGGAGCATCGGCCCTCACATGGAAACGCAATCTCGCACCGGTCATCTGGGTAGCCAACTTCGCCGCGGTCTTCACGGCCCTGGCATTGATGATTGCCACACACGCTCTGCTGCCTTTCATCGCGGCGCTCCTCATCATGGCCCTGGCCAGCGAATTCGCGGCCGATCACAATCGCTGGCTGCGCCTGCGCTTTCTTGTGGCGCCAGCAGCGGACCTTGCGGTCTGGATTCTGATCTACATTTATTCGCTGCCGGAAAGCGCCCGCTTGGAGTACGCAACCGTCCAGAACGCAGCACTGCTCACGCTTGCGTCTGCTCTGTTTCTGATTTATGGGGTAAGCGTCACCTTGCGGACCGTGTGGCTGCACCATCGGATCACCATCTTCGAGATCGTGCAGACCATCATCGCGTTCCTGCTGGCGGCCTTCAGCTGGCTTTGGTTCGCACCGGCCGTTCGCGACGACTTGGGGATTTTCTGCCTGCTCTTCTCCGCTGCATGTTACGTGGCAGCATTTGTCCGCTTCGACCACCTGCCGGAACAACGCAACTACTACGTGTATTCCACCTGGAGTGCCGTTCTCCTGGTGACGGGCACTTTCCTTTGTCTCCCACCGCTGCTCCTGGCGTTGTTGTTGAGCGTGGCCGCAATGGTGGCCACTTGGGTGGGCGTCCGGACGGCTCGCCTGACGCTTGAGTACCATGGCTTGCTCTATCTGGCTGCGGCGGCGCTTGCATCTGGCCTTTTGGAATACGCTGTGCGTGCCCTGGCTGGAACTTTTCCCAACGCACCCGGCTGGATGGTCTGGATCGTGGCCGCTTCCGCACTTGTCTGCTACGCCGTTGGAGGACGTTTCCCCGGAGACCGATGGAACCAGCGGCTGCTTCGGTTGCTGTCGGCAATTCTGGCCGTCAGCGCCGCCGCAACCCTGCTCGTCTCTGCTTTGGTCTGGCTGGCGGCGGTTGGCATGACTCCCGGCGCATCCCATGTGGCCGTCATCCGCACGCTCATTACTTGTGCTTTGGCGCTCACCCTCGCCTTCAGCGGGTCCCGCTGGCAGCGCGTCGAACTCGTTTGGACGGCTTACGCCATACTAGCCTTTGTGACGGCCAAGCTTCTGTTCCAAGACTTGCCGAACGGCCACTCGGGATCCATCGCTGTCTCGATCTTCCTCTATGCCGTGGCTTTGATTTTGGTCCCTCGGATGGCGCGCATGGCGCCGCAACGCAGCAGAACCGAGGGCCCGTCGAAGTCTTCCTAGTGCGTGACCGTAATGAAGGTCGCTCATTTCCTCGGCCAATCTGTTGAAAAAATTTACAGCGATCATGAATTCTGCACGCGCAGACCCTGATTTGCCTTGACTGTGGGGACGACCCGAATCAATGATGACCGAGACAACGTGAGGATGGGCTGAGCGTGAATTGCGAATGTGTCCTCTGGGGAGGGAGACACCGATTCGCGACCTGGGCTCGGCCCGTTTTATTAGCTGCTCGTTTCGGAACCAAGATCAGCCTTCGGGCCCTGCAACCAGTCCCACGATTCTCGACGTTATCTCTCCGGCGCTATAAGAACCGCTTCTTAGGTTGCGGGTTTGCAGCTGACAGCGAGGCGCGCTAGCGGACATCCCCTCGGACGAATCGCATGGCCTCGGCGACAGCCGGTTCGTTCCCATTGTGTTTGGAGGTTCCGGAATCATCTGGAACGCCGGCGCCATCGCCCTCTCCCGGAGCCAGAAACAGATTGCTCTCCAGACCATGCTGTTTGGTGTACAGGTCGAAGTAACGCCCGCGCAGCGCGTAGAGTTCCTCGTGAGTGCCGCGCTCCACAATTTGTCCCTGCTCGACCACCAGAATCTGATCGGCGCGCCGGATGGTCGACAAGCGGTGCGCGATCACGAAGGTGGTGCGGCCCTGCATCAGGTAGGAGAGGCCTTGCTGGATCATCTGTTCGGATTCGGAATCGAGGCTGGAAGTCGCCTCGTCCAGAATCAGGATGCGGGGTTCGGCCAAAAGCGCGCGGGCAATCGAGATCCGCTGCCGTTGCCCGCCCGACAACTTGACGCCGCGCTCGCCCACGATCGTGTCGTACTTGTCCGCAAAGCTCTCTGCAAATTCATCGACTCGAGCAATCCGGCAGGCGCGCATCACCGCTTCCTCAGTGGCATCGGGCCGCGAGAAGGAAACGTTCTCGCGAATCGTTCCGTCGAACAGAAATGATTCCTGTAACACGACTCCAAGTTGCGTGCGATAGGAATCGAGCCGCACGGTGCTCAGGTCGATGCCATCCACTAAGACCGTGCCTATGGTCGGCACATAGAACGCGGAAATCAGCCCGATAGTCGTGGACTTGCCCGATCCCGACGATCCCACCAACGCTGTCACCGTGCCGGGAGCGGCGTGGAATGAAACGTCGTTCAGCACGGTGCGGGCACCATCGTAGCTGAAGGTGACGGCCTGGAAATCGATGTTGCCCTCGATCGCGGATAGCGCGACGGTGCGCCGGGGGTCGCGGTCTTCCGCGGGCTGCTGCAGGATTTCATGAGTACGTTCCAGACCGGCAAGCGCTTCGGTGATCTGGGTGCCGATCGCTACAATCTGCATGATGGGAGCGATCAGGAAGCCCATGAACAAGGTGTAGGTAAAGAAGCCGCCAATGGTCAGCGCCCCAGCCAGAATCTGCCGCGCGCCGACAAACATGATGACGGCGCCCACCACGCCCAGCAGCACGCTGGCCGAGAGGCCCATGATGGAAGTCGCGGTCAGAGTGCGCATCACGTTATCAAGCAGCCGCATCACTCCGAGCGAGAAGACCTTTTCCTCGCGGTCTTCGGCGTGATAGCCCTTTACCACGCGCACGCCACCGAGGGATTCCGATAAGCGCCCCGTAACCTCGGCGTTGATTTTGCCGCGATCGCGAAAGATCGGCCGGATCGTCTGGAACGCTTTTTTCAGAGCGAGTCCGAAACACAGCAGGAAGCCGAACGCCAGCACCGTCATCAGCGTGCTGATGCGGAACAAAACCACTAGGGCGATAGCGGCTGTTAGCAGTCCCCCGACCAGGTCCACGAGCCCGGTACCGATTAGGTTGCGCACGCCTTCCACGTCGGTCATGATGCGCGAAACCAGGACCCCGCTTTTGGTCGAATCATGAAATGAGACCGGCAACCGTCCGATATGGGCTTGCACCTTCTGCCGAAGTTCGGCGATCAGGCGCTGGGCGGCCTTGGAGAGCAATTGCGTGAGCGAGAACGAGGTAATCCCCTGAATGACGGTCGCGAGCAATACTCCAAGCACCAGTGGTTTGAGCAGCTGAGTGTTGCGCTTGATGATGACGCTGTCGATCAGGAATCTGGTGGAGTAAGGCAGCACTAGAGAAGCAACCCGGTTGATCGCCATCAAGACGAAGCCTAGCGCCAGTAGCCCGCGACGCGGACGGACGAGTTCCCACACCAGCGGCAGAACGGCACCCAGTTGAGGGCGCGAAGCCCGGGGCGCTTTTGAATCAGAAGCCACCATTCTTGTTTAGACACTGCCGGTCCGCGAGGGGTTCAATTTGTAGGCGCTGAACCGGATCGCGAGACCGACATCAGACCCGAAGTTCGAGCTGAAACTGGCGGAGAGAGTGGGATTCGAACCTAGGCTCTCTAACAAAATCAACAAATTAGGAGGCGCGAATGGCACATCAAACCTCAATAAATCCACACAAACAAGGAACTCCACGTTCTATTGGACGCTTAATGGACGCTGATTCCTTTGTGGTCGTGGCGATGTGAGCAAGGGCAATCTGCGAACGGTAAGTCTATGCCCGATCACGTGGGCTGACACCGTAGGAATCCAAGACATCGCGCAGGGTCAGGATGCCTTCCAACTTGTGGACATCGGCACGGCTCACTACCGGAAGAACCTCGATCTCATTTGCGCCCATGCGCTCAAGCGCCAGCTCAAGTCCTTGGTCGGGGTGGACGTGCGGAAAGGTGCCCTTACCCACCACTTCTCCCAGCACTCTGGCAGCGCCTTCCGCTGCCTCTCGTTCGAGAGTCGGGAGGTTGACAACGCCAATCACACCTCGTCGATCCATCACCAGCCACGTTCGCAATTCACTTTGCCGAACCCGCTCCAGCGCCTCCTGAAGAGTGATATCGGCCGGCAGCAACTGGTTCGCAGTCTGCATGACTCTTACTACCTGACGCCGGCCGTGTCGTTGGCGTGTTTCCGCCGTCGGCAGGTGTATGCCATCCTGCACTGCCAGCGCCTCATAGACGGGCTCGTGCTGCAAACGAGAAGCAATGAACAGGCTCACAAGATTCGCGGTCATCAGCGGAACGATTACCGCGTAATCCTGCGTCATCTCGAAGATCATCAGTACTGACGTCATCGGAGCGCGCACGATACCAGCGAAGACCGCACCCATCCCGACCAGCGCGTAGGCGCCCGGTGTCGCGGTATAAGCCGGGAACCAATGATGCGCGACGGTCCCCACGCTGCCGCCCAACATCGCTCCTATGAATAGCGATGGACCAAAGATGCCGCCTGCGTTGCCCGAAGCGTAGCTTGTGGTAACCGCGAAGAGTTTCAGAACCACCAGCAACAGCATCATCTTGAACGCCATATTTCCGTTCAACGCATCGCCGACATATCCATAACCCACCCCCAAGACCTGGGGTACAAACCATCCCAACAAACCGGCCAACAAGCCGCCCGCCAAAGGTTGAAACCACAATGTCTTTTGCGGGAAGCGGAGAAATCGTTGCCGCATGCCCAGCAGCAATTTCGTAAAGGCCACCGAAACCAGGCCTCCAGCTACGCCGAGCACAGCATACGCTGCAAATTCCACAGGATGGACTAGTCGGTATTGCGGAACCTTGAAGAGTGGATGATCGCCGAGGGACACGCGGAGGACCATCCACGCGGTCGCTGAAGCCAGCACTACTGCGCCAATTACCGGTGCGTGGAGATCGCCCACGATCTCCTCAAGCGCAAACAGCACCGCCGCGAGAGGCGTATTAAATGCGGCAGCAATCGCGGCCGCGGCTCCCACCGGGATCAGCTTCTTTACTTGCTCAGTGCGCAGTCCAAGGAGCCGTCCGAGCACGGAAGCAATGCCGGCGCCGACCTGAACGGATGGTCCTTCTCGTCCCAGCGGAATTCCGCTGGCGAGCGTTGCCGATGTGCAAAAGAACTTGCCCAGCACCGTGCGAAGCGTGATGCGCCCTTCGCGCGCAAACAGCGCAGCCTTGGTCTGCGGTACTCCGCTGCCTCGCGCGTAGGGAAAATAGCGAAACAGCAGGTAGCCGATCCCCAGTGAGCCCACAACCGGAAACAGCAGACGTCGCCACGGAGCACCGCCGATCGGATACAGGCGCATCCCCATGCGTTCTGTGAGCACGATGAAAGCGACGACCGCGAGCCCAGTCAGCGCGCCGATCACCAGCGCCAAGATGAGGAACACTTGATCTTCGCGTTCCCGTAGTCTTGCGACCCGATGTAAGAGGGGAGTTTTCCACCAACTCCCGCTCGCATCGCCGCTGTCACTCATCTCTGGGGAATGTCTCATCAAACGCCTACCCTCTCATTCAGCTTGTAAGGCGGAAGGGCGAGCTGGAAGCCTGATTGCATCCCGTAGAAGTTGGACGCATATCAGGCCAATATTCTCCGCCTCGGCTGTTGAAGTCGACGTGAAAGGTTGATTGGTTCTAGAACGACAATCCGGGAGAATCAGCAACGGAGGATGGCTTTACCACGGAATACGGCCCCTGCAGCAAGGGAAAGAAGAAAATCATCAGGACGCAAAGAACGGTCACGACTGCTAGTTCGCATCCAATGCGGCCAGGAATCATTGAGGTGTGACCGTCATTATATCTGAGGATTCGGCCAATGGATCCGGGCTTTTGGGCCAACATCCGAAGGGTCGGACTTTCTGGTACTTTTCTTCTTTGACTCCAAGCTCCATCGGAGTCAGCCTCACGGTTCACGATTAGGGGACACAATCCTGTCTTCGTTTCAGATGGGCTTGATCGGCGTGTCCTATCACGAAGCATACGTCATCTCCGGTCCCTTTAGCTCCTGTTACTTCTGCAAGGCAATCACTAAGGCGCTGCTTTTTCCATTCGCTTGGCCCCGCCGTATTCTAAGGCGATCTTCAGCAGCGGCGGTGTAAGGATCGTCGTGACCATCACCATCATGACTACGGCAGAAAACACAGCATCGGTCACGATTCCGAGCCCCTTGCCAACGCTGACAAATATGAGACCGACTTCCCCGCGCGGTATCATTCCGATTCCGACCACGAGTCGGTTGACTTTGGGGCTACAAGCCAGCCCGGCGGCCAGTTTGCCGACTATTGCCGCCGCGGTCAGGCCTGTAGCAACAACTAACGCCTCTCTATTTGCGAGAGCTTCCAATTTCACCTGCATACCCATCAGCACGAAAAAGACCGGAACAATCAGTGACTCAACAGGCGAGAGCAAATCGCGCAATGAGTGTCCTTCGGAAAGCTCTTCTGAGAACAGTTCCCCGAGGAGAAGACCCGCAGCGAATGCACCTACGATGGTGGCGAGGCCAATCCAGTTCGCTAACCAGGCCAGCACGAACGCAAAGCCAAGCCCAAACAGTAGCTCAAAGTTCTTAACCTCCCAACGGGCTGCGCGCTTCACGAAGCGCGGAGTGATCCACAAACCAACGCCGATGGAGCCAGCAAGGAAAAGTATCGCTTTGAGGCCGATCATGAAGAGGCCCACCGCGCTGAAAGTGCCCGTAACGACTACCGCGCTCACGAC
>JAIQFZ010000220.1 GCA_020073015.1 Terriglobia bacterium
GGAGTTTTAAACCCGCCCATGTCCGTGTCCGCTTTGGTTTGCGAGTAGCGCCCGGTGTCGGCGAACTGGCCGCGGGTGTCGGCGCCGATCCCGATGTTGTGGAACTTGTTATCGGTGAACAGGGCGGATCGCTTATCGATGGTGTGGCAGACAACGCAGTTGCCGCGTTTCGGATTCTGAAACACCTTCCAGCCGCGCTGGGCCGAGGCGGCGAGCGCCTTCTTGTCGCCGCCGTAGTAGAAGCGGTCGAAGGGAGAGTTGCCGCTCAGCACTGTGCGCTCGAACGAGGCAATGGACTTGGTGACCGTGTCGATCGTGATCGAGTCGGTTCCCCAGGCCTGCTTGAATTGGGCACGATAGCTGGAATCTTGGCGCAGGTGATCCACCACCCCGGTCAGCGAGTGGGCCATTTCCACGGGGTTCGCCATGGGGCCTTCAGCCTGTTTTTCCAGGCTGGGAGCGCGGCCATCCCAGAACTGCAACTCGTTGTACGCCGAGTTGATGACGGTGGGTGCGCTGCGGGTGCCCGTCTTGTTTTGCACTCCATTGGAGACGGGTTTATCGTCGGTGAATCCCATGACGGGGCTGTGGCAGGTGGCGCAGGAAACGGTACCATCGATCGAGAGGCCCGGGTCGTAATAGAGCCGGCGGCCGAGGGCGATGGTTTCGGCGGTAGGCGGGTTGTCGGCCGGAATTGGAACGGGGGGAAGTCCGAGCGGCGGCTTAATTGCAATCGGTTTCCCCGCCGGCATCACCGGCGATCCCTGGGCCAGCACCGTCTGGTGATCTGAGCTGGAAAAAAAGATAGCGCCTGCAAGCATCAAGAGCGCAGCGAGGAGCACGGTAAAAGAGGGCTGTTTCATAGGAAAATACCTCCGGGCGTTCTAGGCAATCAGTGCGTAGTCTTAAAGGCAAAAATTGTACATCGCGAGCACAACAAAAAGCAGTGACGGCGTTGGCTGTTTTCTGGGTCTCTTCACAAGGCCGAAGTGAGCCCGCAGTCCGGAAACGCTCGGTTGCCACGGTCTGTTCGTTCCAGAACAGGATCGGTGGGATGTTAGAGTAATCAGCTCTAGAAAGGGAGGGATTCACCATTGAAATTCATTGTTGGGTTGTTGTTGGGGCTTGCCCTGGTGCCGGTTGGGGCTTATGTGTATTTCACGGGCGGGAGTGCTCCGGTCGCGACCAGCGACGGCGACATGCCCTTTGAAAAATTCCTGGCGCGCAAGGCTCTCCACGCGCGCATCGCGAAAGAGATGCCGAAGAACGTTCCGATCGAAACCAGCGAAGCGAACTACCTGGCGGGCGCGCAACTCTATAAGGAACATTGCGCGGTCTGCCATGGCGTGCCTTTGGCGCCTAAGACCGCGATTGCGAGCGGCATGTACCCGAAGCCGCCACAACTGCTGGTCGGCAAGGGTGTGACCGACGACGAACCCGGTGAGAGCTACTGGAAGATTGCGAACGGTATTCGTCTGTCCGGCATGCCGGGCTTCAGCAAATCGCTCTCTGAGACCCAGATGTGGCAGGTGGCGATCCTGCTGGCGAATGCCGATAAGCTGCCGGCTTCGGCGAAGACCGCACTCATAGCTGCGTCGGCAAGCAGTGCGCCGCCAGCGAACAGTGCTCCTGCGACGCCCGCGCACTGAGCAGGAATCAATCAAACCACCAAGGACACGAAGTTACACGAAGGCATGATTCAGGTGTTCCTTCGTGTACCTCCGTGTCCTTCGTTGGTTACGTAGGGACGCCATCCTATCCACTAACCACTAACCACTGATTCCGGTCTCGCGCTATCGTGTAGGGATGGCGTTTGGCCGTCCCAGAAAAGTTTTTACCGAAGAGGAACTCTACGAGTATGCGGTGGGGGCGCTGGCGCGCCGCATGCGTTCCGTGGCTGAACTGAAGCGACTGCTGCGCAACAAGGTCGAAGCCAACACCGAATTCGGCCAGACGCTAGTGGAACTCATCATCGTTCGCCTGAAAAATCAGGGATACTTGAACGATGCCAGGTATGCCACCGCCTTTTCTTCCTACCGCCGCGATAACGAGAAATTCGGGCGCATGCGCGTCGTGACCGACCTGAAGGCCAAGGGCGTGCACGGCGAAGTAATCGAGAAGGCCGTATCTTCCGTCTACGAAGAGGTCAACGAAGAGAAGCTGGCGCGCGCTTACCTGCGCCGCAAGCGTCTGCAGAAGCCGGCGGATCAGAAACACGTCGCGCGCATCTTCCGCCAGCTGCTGCGGGCGGGCTTCCAGTCGAAAACGATCTTCGCGATCCTGAAAAAATGGGAAGTGGACGACGAGACACTGACCGCGCTCGAAAACGAATCGCCCGAGCAGGCGAGCTGAGCGCCGGCCTTGCTCTGGCCTCAACAATCCCGCATACTCTTACGCATCCCGCATTCAACTTTGGAGGAACTGATGAAAGTGAGATTTTCGCTAGCAGCCGCTCTGCTCGCTCTGGCCGCCTTTGCTTCCGCTCAGGTCGCCGGCGACGTGAAGAAGACCGCCGAAGACACCGGCCACGAGACCAAGAAGGTCACCAAGAAAGCCGTGCACGGAACCAAGAAAGCCGCTCACAAGACGGGTGAGGCCACCGAAGACGCTGCCAAGAAGACCGGGGATGCCGCGCACAAGACCGGCGAGGCCACCGAAGCCGCAGCCAAGAAGACCGGTGAAGGTACCGAAGGCGCCGCCAAGAAAACCGGGCACATCGTCAAGAAGGGTGCCAAGAAGACCGCTTCGGGAGTGAAGAAGGGCGCCGAAAAGACCGAAGACACGGTCAAGAAATAACTCCCGCTCCTCACGACGGCGTCGAAGTGCCGGCTGCGAGCTGTTTGCGCAGCAGATCTTCGACGTCGCCCATCTTGTCGCCCAGCAGATGCATCTTGCGGGCTAATCCCTGAATCTCCGTTTCCGCGCGCCGGTTGACGTCGTAGTCCAGTTCGCCGCGCAGCCGGTCTTTCTTGTCCTGGCGATTCTGGCTCATCATGATGATGGGCGCCTGAATCGCCGCCAACATCGACAAAAACAGATTGAGCAAAATGAACGGATAGGGATCCCAGGAGCGCTGCCGCAGTAGGACATTGGCAGTTGTATAGGCAACCAGCACGATGGCAAACGAGGTGATGAAGGTCCACGATCCGCCGAAACTGGCGACGTGGTCGGCCACTCGCTCGCCCACCGTTTCTTCCTCCTCGATCACCTCGTTCGGATTGCGGGCGGCGCGCACGCGCACCAGTTGCTGCGAGGCGTGAAACTGGCGGCCCAGCACGGTCAGCATATCCATCCCGGCCATGGGTTTGCGCTCGAGCAGGATGGCGATGTCGTGCCGGTCCACTTCCACGCACACGGATTCCTCCAAAGCAACGGCGTTCGTCTGGTGCGGCGTCTGTTCCAGCATGGACGCGAAGCCGAAGAACTCTCCGTGGGCCGGCTCGTCGACCACGACTTCCTGATGATCTTCGTCGACGGTGGTCACGCGGACCGCGCCCGAGACCATGACGTAGGCCTTTTCGCCGGGGTCGGCGATCTTGTAGATGCGCTGGCGCGGAGCGAATGTCTTCAATTCGACCTGGGCGGCCAGGACCGCCGTCTCCTCGTCATCGAGTAGAGCGAACAGCGGCACTTGCCGCAACACTTCGGGTTTACAAGCCATGAGGAGTACCTCCGGGAAAATGCGCCAAAAAATACGTCGCTAAATAATTATCACAAGGCAGGAGTTCCCAGTTCTCGGTTCTCAGTTCTCAGTGAAATCCGCCGCAAATTTCTGGACTTCTTCATTCAGAAGGGGCACCGCGAGGTGCATTCGTCGTCGCTCGTCCCGGCCAACGACCCGACGCTGCTGTTCACCAACGCCGGGATGAACCAGTTCAAGGACGTCTTCCTCGGCCTCGAAAAGCGCGACTACGCGCGCGCCACCACGTCGCAGAAATGCGTGCGCGCCGGCGGCAAGCACAACGATCTGGAAAACGTCGGCTTCACCAACCGCCATCACACGTTTTTCGAGATGCTGGGGAATTTCTCTTTCGGCGACTACTTCAAGAAAGACGCTGTCGCCTACGCGTGGGAACTGATCACGTCGCCCGAGTGGTTCGGGATCGCAAAAGAAAAGGTCTACGTCACGATCTTCAAGGGCGAGAACGGCGTCCCGCGCGATTCCGAGGCTTACGACTTGTGGCTCGGCCAGGGCGTGCCGAAAGAGCGCATCTACGAATTCGGAGCGAAAGATAATTTCTGGCAGATGGGCGACACCGGCCCCTGCGGCCCCTGCAGCGAGATTCACTACGACATGGGCGTTTTCGCCTCGGATCAGGGGCACAAGGACTGCGTGTTTGGTTGTGACTGCGGGCGGTACGTCGAGATCTGGAATCTGGTGTTCATGCAGTTTGACCGCGATTCGAGCGGCAAGCTGACGCCGCTGCCGAAGCCGTCGATTGATACGGGCATGGGATTAGAGCGACTGGCCACGGTGCTGCAGGGCGTGATTTCGAACTACGACACTGATCTGTTTAATCCCCTGATTGAGCAGGCCGCAAAACTGCTCGGGATGAACAGGGCTGACTTGCTAGCGGAAGTTGGGCGTGAGGTTCATGAGAAATCCGCAGCTTCCTTGCGTGTGATTGCCGACCACTCCCGCGCGGCAACGTTTCTTATCTCCGATGGCGTGACTCCTTCGAACGAAGGCCGCGGCTACGTGCTGCGCAAAATTATCCGCCGCGGCATCACTCACGGACGCCTCCTGGGCCAGACAAAGCCATTCTTGCACCACATGGTCTTCGCAGTGCGCGATCTGATGCAGGATGCGTATCCGGAATTGAAAGAGTCGGCCGATCGGGTGTCGAAGGCGGTGCTGGCGGAGGAGACGCGGTTTGCACACACGATGGCACTGGGACTTCAAAGGCTTGAGCAAGACCTCGGAGAGCTCATTCATCGATACGAACTTGCCAAAAAGGTTGCGGCGGCAAGTAATCCAACCGAAGAATTTCAGATCAGTGCCGAAGACGTGGAGACTCACAAGGAGTGGGCGGCAGAAGGGCTCGTCTACAGCGGCTGGCATGCATTCAGGCTGTACGACACGTTCGGACTGCCGCTCGATTTCATCGAAGATGCATGCCGCGACCAAGGAGTTCGGTTTGATCGAATGGGCTTTGAACGTGCAATGGCCGAGCAGCGCGAACGCGCACGCGCTTCCTGGAAAGGCGGAACCGTACAGTCAGCCAAGGCCGTTTACCAACAGATACCGCCCACAGTTCGAAGCCTGGTTGTGCTGAACTGGGCAGAGGCACAACAGCTCCAGCTGACGCAGAATTTGGTGCTTAATTTGCACAAAAGCGGCGTTATTACAGCGCAAGAAAAAGAGGAACTGCAGAAACTAATAGTCGGTAAAGCCGAGGCAGGGCGCAGGTGGACTAGTGTCATAAGAGACATAGGCGGTGCTATCAAGAATGACGTGGTGAGGAACTTGCTCGTTCATGCTCTCGAGACCGGGATCCCTACGGAGGCACCCGAGAGCACAGTAGTTGCAATGATCGTGAATGGCGGATATGTGGAGTCCCTTAGTCGTGGAGAGACGGCCGAGGTGTTCCTAGATAGAACGCCATTCTATGCGGAATCAGGTGGGCAGGTTGGGGACCGAGGTTGGTTCCTGGATCCGACAACTAATGAGCTACGTGCAGAAGTGGAGGATTGCTATTTCCCCGTTCAGGGCGTGAGGGCGCATAAGGCAGTTGCGAAGTCAACAATCAGGGTTGGCGACATCCTGCTGCCCATGGTTGACGAGGACCGTCGCGTCGCCACCATGCGCAATCACACGGCCACGCACCTGCTGCACGCCGGGTTGCGCGAAGTGCTGGGCAAGCATGTGAAGCAGGCCGGGTCGCTGGTCGCGCCCAATCATCTGCGCTTTGATTTTTCGCACTTCACCGGCGTCGAAGACGAACAACTGCAGGACATCGAAGACATCATCAACAAAGAAGTCCTGCGCAACGAGAGCGTCGAGATCATCGAGAACGTCCCGATTGACGTGGCGGTCAGCGAGTATCACGCCATGGCGCTGTTCGGCGAAAAGTACGGCGACAAAGTGCGCGTCATCAAGATCGGAGACTTCTCGACCGAACTCTGCGGCGGCACGCACACGCTGGCGACGGGCGAAATCGGCTTGATCAAGATTCTGAAAGAAGGCAGCGTGTCGTCGGGCGTGCGCCGGATTGAAGCTGTCACCGGCGAGGGTTCGCTGCGCCATTTCCGAAAAGATCACGAACTCGAAGGCGTGGTCGCGTCGCTGACCAGCAAGGAGGCCGAGTCTCCAGCGGAAGCTCTGCGCGCGGAACTGGAGAAGCGCGACTCGGAGATCAAGCGTCTCACCCGCGAGCTGGACCAGGTGCGGATGAAGTCGGCGTCGTCGAGCGCGGCGAATCTGGGCGACAAGATTAAAGAAGTGAA
>JAIQFZ010000075.1 GCA_020073015.1 Terriglobia bacterium
TCGGCGCGCTTCATCGCCGTGGCTTGCTGTGCGGCGGAAGCCTGTGCTCGGCAAGAGTTCAGTTAATCATTGGAGGAAAAGTTGTAAGCGGAGAAACAGACACGGGAACGGGCAAGCTTACTGTATTGCTCCCAGCTGCGGGCGAGGGCACGCTCACAGTTTCCCGGCACGGCAAGCGAGTTGTGGTTCCGTTCACTGCCGCCATGGGAGCGCAACTCACAACATGTGTTGATCTTCAAGCGCATGTGCTCATCTCGTTGAGACGGGCGGCGATTGGTCCCCGCAATGACGTAGTCCTGAAGCTCAAGAATCTCGGGTATCGTGCGAGCCGGGTTCATTTTCGCGTCTGGGCTCACGAGGGCAGGCTAAATGGCCCGACAGATATGTCTTTGTTTCTTGGAGCTGGGAAAAGTCGTTCATGGCTCATCGAGGTCGCAGCCTCATCTGCCACCTACGTAGTTGCATCTGACGTACAGTGGCAGTACGGACATGGCCGAGCATTGCTATATGCCCCAGGAGGAGAAAGAGCCTGCGACAGCGGCGACAAGCCAATTGATGATACCGAGGGAGTCCTCGTCCAGAATTCCAAGAAGTGTTGGAATGCACTAGAAATGACCACTCCCCCCAGGCACGATTGAAGGCTGCTTACCTACAGCACAAACTCGCAAAAAGTGCGCTCTATCTGCGCTCTGTTTGTTGGATTACCACTGCTTTTCACTGCTTTTTGTGTCATCCGCTGACCTGCATGTTGTTGAAACTACGTTAATTTGTACTTTCGAATCCTATAGCGCCCACCAGCTCACCTCCTGCACTGGCTTCCTGCGGCGTGCGAAAATGTCCACTTGGACATAGATCCGCGTTTGCACGATCTCAGGTCCTCGAGCGGTCCGAACCACCTCACGAAACGCGGCCGATCGCTCTACCCCCTGAACAATCTACTGCTTTGGATTCCTCTCCGTCCCGGCCAGGGTCGCTTATAATCAGCGCATAGTCGTGGGGAAGGTTTGCGGGCTGTCGGCGAGTACAAGCAGCCTCCTCATTCTCGGTCTCTTCTCCAAGCCGCGGTCCGCACAGCGCGGCCACAACCGAAGCTGATGTTTCCCCGGGTCAAATTGTTTTCAGCGGAGTTGACACCATGCCCTTCGAATTTGTGGTTAACGGGCACCCCACCCGCGTGGATGTGCCTGCCAACATGCCTTTGCTGTGGGTGATCCGTGACGTTCTGAATTTGCGCGGCACGAAGTACGGGTGCGGCATGGCGCTGTGTGGCGCCTGTACGGTGCTCATCGACGGCGAAGCCACGCGCTCCTGCGTAACCGATGTTTCAAGCGTTGCGGGCAAGAAGATTACGACGATTGAGGGCCTCTCACCCGACGGCTCCCACCCCGCGCAGGTGGCGTGGCAGAAGGTCGACGTGCCGCAGTGCGGCTACTGCCAGGCCGGACAGATCATGTCGGCCGCGGCGCTGCTGGCGAAGACGCCGCAACCTACCAATGCCCAGATTGACGAAGCGATGGAAGGCAACTTGTGCCGCTGTGGAACCTACCTTCGCATTCGCGAGGCGATTCATCGCGCCGCGGCAATGTCTGCGGGCGGAGCCAAGCAAGCTGCGGCAGCCGCTCCTGCCAAAATCGCTGACGCGCTGAGCTAACAGGCTGCGGAAAAAGTCGATGTTGCACCTGATTTTGGGTGGCGCAGCGCTTCAGCGCTGCGATAACCGGTCAGTTATCAGTAGCGGCTTCAGCCGCTGAGGTCAAGATGCAGGTCGCGAAAGGAGTTTTCTTGCAACCTGCGAAATCGCTGACCTGAAATTAGGAGGCGCCATGCAAGCTGTTCTCGGATCTGTTCAGATCGATCGTCGCTCATTTCTTCGCGTGACCGCCATGGCCGGCGGCGGCATGGTGCTCAGTCTGTACCTCGACCCGCTTCTGCCGGGACAAGCGCCGCCGCCTGCCGCGCCCCTCTCACCCAGCGCCTTCGTTCGGATCGCAGCCGATGGAACCGTGACCATCATGGCGAAGAACCCCGAGGTCGGCCAGGGCGTGAAGACGATGCTCCCCATGCTGATCGCGGAAGAACTGGACGTGGATTGGAAGGATGTAAAGATCGAGCAGGCCGATGTGGACGAGTCCAAGTACGGCGCGCAGTTTGCCGGGGGCAGCCGCGCGACTCCGCTGCATTGGGACTCGCTCCGGCGCGTGGGCGCAGCGGCGCGGCAGATGCTGGTCGCGGCGGCAGCGCAATCCTGGAACGTAGCCGAGCCGGAATGCACAACCTCGTCCGGGCGCGTCTACAATGCAAAGCGTTCGCTCGGCTACGGCGAACTGGCCGCTAAGGCTGCCAGCCTGACTCCGCCCGATCTGAAAGCGGTTCGGTTGAAGGATCCGAAGGATTACAAAATCATTGGTCAGCCCATTCCGGGTGTAGACAACCACGCGATCGTGACCGGCAAGCCGATCTATGGAATTGATTTCACGGTTCCTGACATGCTGTGGGCGGTGTTTGAGAAGTGTCCCGTGTTCGGCGGCAAGGTGGTCAGCGCGAATCTCGACACCGTCAAGGCCTTGCCCGGAGTGCGCCATGCCTTTGTGGTGGCGGGCGACGGCGACCCGATGAGCCTGAGCAGTGGCGTGGCCATTGTCGCCGACAACTGGTGGGCCGCCCGCACGGCGCGCGAGAAACTCGAAGTCAAGTGGAACGAAGGAGCGACGGCCACCCAGAGCAGCGAAGGGTTTGCGCACCAGGCGGAGGAATTGTCGAAGCAGCCGCCGGCACGTACCCTGCGCAAAGATGGCGACGTGGACACCGCGCTCAAGGTCGCGGGCAAAGTGGTGGAGGCCTCGTACTTTTATCCGTTCCTGGCGCACGCGCCGATGGAGCCGCAGAACTGCACGGCGCGCTACAAAGATGGCAAGCTTGAGATGTGGGCTCCGTCGCAGACTCCGCAGCGAGGCCTGCCGATGGTTTCAAAGGCGCTCGGCATCCCGGCCAGCGACATCACGATTCACCTGCCGCGCCTCGGCGGAGGATTCGGGCGGCGCCTGAACGACGATTACATGGTCGAAGCGGCTTGGATTGCCAAGGTCGTCGGCGTCCCCGTGAAGCTGTTGTGGACGCGTGAAGACGACATGCGCCACGACTTCTATCGTCCAGCCGGATTCCATTTCCTGAAAGGCGGCGTCGATGCGTCGGGCAAGCTGGTGGCGTGGCGCAATCACTTTGTTACCTTTGGCGAAGGCGAACACTTTGCTCCCGCTGCCGGGTGCCGCTGGGTGTGCCGACGGGCGCTCTGCGTGCCCCGGGCAGCAACGGGATCGCCTTTGTCATGCAGTCGTTCCTCGACGAACTGGCGCACGCTGCCGGCAAGGACCCGCTGCAATTCCGTCTGGCTCTTCTCGAAACCGCGCCGCTGCCTTTCTCGGCGGGAAACCAGGGAGCCCCTCCAGCAAATCTGTTCAACGCCCAGCGCATGCACGGGGTGTTAGAACTGGTGCGCGACAAATCCGGATGGGCCGCGCACAAGCCCGCGAAGGGTACCGGGATGGGAGTGGCCTTCCACTTCAGCCATCTCGGATATTTTGCCGAAGTGGCAGAGGTGCACGTTGACCAGAAGAGTCAGCTGAAGGTCAGCAAGGTTTGGGTTGCTGCGGACATTGGCAGCCAGGTCATCAACCCGAGCAACGCCGTGAATCAGGCGCAGGGCTCGGTGATCGACGGACTGAGCCACATGATGGGATACGAAATCACTATCGAACGCGGCCGGGTGCAGCAGAGCAACTTCGACGACTATCCGCCCGTGCGGATCTCGCAGGCTCCGCCAGAGATCGAAGTGCACTTCCGCAAGACGGAGTTCTCGCCGACCGGACTCGGCGAGCCTGCGCTTCCGCCGGTTCTGCCAGCGGTGTGCAATGCCATCTTCGGCGCCACCGGAAGAAGGATCCGCAAGTTGCCGCTAGCCAAGAACGGTTTCAGCTGGGCCTAGGGTAGTGTAGGGCGGACACTCTTGTCCGCGCAGCGGCGCAAGGATGGGGCCCCGCTTTTGAGTTGGACCGACTGCGGGGCCGGGATGTGCCGTGCACGGACTTGGGCTACTGGATCGTTCTCTCTACTTCCTACTTCTTCTGAACCTCCACCGAGTCGGGGACGTGGAGTGCGCCTCGGGTCTGGTCTTCCACTTTGATGGGTTGGCCGTGCTTCAGGTAGGGGGCTAGAGCGGCGGGCTTGGCCCAATCGAGGTCCCATCCGTCATCGATCGCGATCAGGGTGTAGGAGCCGGGGACCACGCTGTGCAGGGTGAAACTGCCGTCGAAATCGCTCTGGTCCCGGCGGAAGAGTTCATGGTTGGCTTCGGGATCCTTGGGGACGAGAACAATCATTGCTCCGGAGGCTGGCTTGCCGGCGCGCTTGGCAGCTCCTTCGACGTTGACTTTGCCTTCGACCAGCGTGAGTGACACGGTGAGGGATGCGTCCTCGGGAACGGTCAGCGTGTGTCCTCGAGTTTCACTGTCACCGGAAGCGATCCCAACCACCGAATATGCCTTGGTGGACGTGCCCGCCAGCACCTCGTACGTACCCGGAGCGGCGTCCTGGAATTCGACCTCGCCTTTGGGGTTCACCAGTTCCCAGGCGAGGAAGCGGCCTTTGCCGTTGCGCAGCGCGACGTGGAGTTCCTCGGGAAGGTTGGCGGCGCCGCGCACATGGACGGCGGCCTTGATCTTGCTCACAGAACGGGCGGAGTTGGGATCGAGTTCCTGGCCGTTCGACAGGTCCATCTCGGCCGGCTCTTTGAACTGGCCGGAGGAATCGGGCATGCGGACGAAATACTTGCCGGCGGGGATTCCGCTTACCTCATAAACGCCGGGCGAGATCATCTGCGCGCCTTGGGCCGGGATCTGCTCCACTCCGTCAAAGGCGGGTGCCTGCAACAAAGGTGGCTGGACTCCGTGCTCCGCATCTTCGCGGGTATGAAAGATGAGATGAAGAGACGGCGCCGGGGCCAGGTGAATATCGGCTTCGAGATGGTCGCCGCCGCGCAGGGGGATCGGGGTGGCCTCGTCCGCTTCCGTGGTATCGCCGTAGTAAGTGACTGGATAGGCGACGTCGAGCGAGCGGTCCACCGATGAAGGTTCGTGGCCGGTCACCGGATGGACGGCATACCAGGGACTGGCATGCACCGACACGAAGTACGTGCCCTCGTCGAGCGGAGTTGCTTCGTAGGCGCCTTGATCGTCGGTCGTCACATTGCTCACCGGCAAGATGCGGCTGACGCCGGAGCCTCGGTCTTCGCGGTAAATCCGCACCGATGCTTCGCGCACCGGCTCCTGGGCTTCATCGAGGACTGTGCCGGCAAGCACGGCAACCGGGGGCAGACGGAGAACGAGGTGCTCGGTGTCAAGGCCGGCGCCCGTGACAATTGCGGTCGAGAATTGTTCGTGCTGGTTGTAGGAGGAGGTGATGTATCCGCGCTTGGCTCCCTGCAGCGTGAACTTTCCCGCGATGACTCGGAATTCGAAGCGGCCGTCGTTGGCCGTGACCAGCGATCGCTGGCTCTGGGGATTGCGGGCGTCCATGATCTGGACGCGGACCCGGGCGAGCACGGAGCCGCCTTTGCTGCTCACGACCGTTCCCGCGATGCGATAGGGTCCAATGGCAAGCGGTTCAGTCTTTGCTGCTTGCGCAGCCGAGATTGCCGGCAAGTGCAGGAACAGCAGCAAAAGACCGAGAAGGACAGCGGAGAATGAGCGCCGTCCGCTGGTCGTTGCTGAATTGGGGTTGATCATCGTCACTTATTGCTCGCTCGTCAGGATGAGGTGCAAGGTCACGTGTTCTTTCTGTCCGCCGGACAAGCGGACGGCTGGGCCCATGTTGTCGTAAGTCTTCATCGCTTCGGGATTGCGGTACTCGAGTTGGGGCTGTTCGCGGTCAAAAGCCAGCACGCGGTACGTTCCGGGTGGCAGGGGTTGCGAAGCGAAACTTCCATCAGGATTGACCGCGATCTGAGCTGCTTCGCCGCTGCTATCGGGCAGCGGAATGCAGTAGATATGAGCAGGGGCAGGTCCAGGCGCAGAGACGGGCGCGCCAGTTTCGAGTTCCGGTTGCGGCGCGGACGATGGGCTCGCTGGCGGGACGATGCCGTCGACATTGCCGTCGATGGTCGCGGTATCGTCGAGCATCGTGATTTCGATGGGAGAAGCTGCACCTCCAGCGCCCACCACCAACGGCTCACGCTGCAGGTCGGTTGTGCCGGAACGGACGGACGCAGCGTAGCCGCGTGCGGTTTGGACTCGTACCCAGTAGCGGCCGGGCGCAACGTTTTCGATCACCAGCGCGTCGTCCTCCGGGCCCTTGGGAGGGCGGAGGAAGCCATTTTGCGCCCGGCCGAACTCGTCTGCCGATTCGAGGTTTACGTTCAGGTAGCGCCGTGGTCCGCGGAGATTAAAGGTGCGCTTGCCATTGTTGAAGGTGGCGGTACCCTCATCTTCCTTGCTGGTGAACTCTTCTTTCACATTGATGGGGACGGAACCGCCGGGCACGAGCGTCATGTGCGCCCCTTCGACGGCGGCGCCTTTGATGTTGAGCGTCAGCAGGCCCGAGGATGTCGTCTGTCCAAATCTGGTGGCTTCGACCGTGTAAGTACCGTTCGGAAGCATCCCGTCGATGCTTCGTGTGCCGGCGTTGTATCCGAGGGAATAACCGGGCCCGTTCCGACCCTGACTGTAGACATTCACATTGAGTCCAAGACCCGGCGGCACATTCTCGACCGCGATCTTGACGTTGTAGTAGGGCTGCTGGACGAGGGAAATGTGCGCCTGCGCGGTCTCCCCCGCCGATAACTCGATGGTGGTCGCGGAGTCGAAATCGGCGGCGTCCTGGTAGTAGACGGGCGGGTATCCGTAGAGTTGGCCGCGCGGATCGAAGGTCAGGGGATCGCGATCCAGCAATTCGCGCGTCAGCAGCTTGTAGGTGCCAGCGTGGAGGTCGGCGAAACGGAACTCGCCGGTGGATCTGGACACGGCGGTTCCGGCCGGAACCCAGTGGGCGCGGCCATCCTGTACCTGGCGGCGGTAAAGTTGCAGCTGGATGCTGTCGGGCGCTTCGGAAGTGGGAAGCGAAACTTGGCCGGCGATGATGGCTTCCGGGACCAGCGACAAGCTTAATTCTTTCGCGTTCTGCGCCAGGGTTGGTCGGTTGTTGGAGTCCTCAAGGAAGCCGGGCTTGCGGGCCGAGAGCACGTCGGGGAGATTGGTCTCGTGGATTCGAACCCCACCAACGAAGGTGCCGGCGGCAGGGTCAGCACTCTCGTGGACTTGTGGGGCTGTGAACTCGAAGCGGCCCTGACCGTCTGTCATGGTGGCAAAGCGCTCATCCGGCGAAACAACGAGGGCGCGTGGGATGGCCTCGTGGGTGACGGCGTTTACCACCGTTCCGTGAATGCTGTCGGGGGCGTCGGACGAAGACTGAGCGGAGACTGGCGGGGTCGTCGTGGAGAGTAAGAGCACGAAGACGGCAACACTAAGAAATCGCAATCGACGGGCTGGGATGGCGCGGACTCGAGTCGAGGAAAAACCTTGCTGGCGGCTATTCAAAGGAGACTACCCCGTAGTTTGTATTGTGGCTGAAGATCGGAAAAATGCAAATGCGCAGGCGCAAGTCTCTGTCGGCGTTCGCTGATCCACTCCATCACCCTTCTGGTCGTTGATTTACCTGGATGCTACCGGCTTTCGACAAGTCCCCCGAAACGTCACGCGGCGGGGCCGTGTCAGGTTAGCGAAAGGACGACCTTCCCTAACATTTGCTCACAGCGATCAGTGATCGAAGTCACTGATCCTATGTGTGGATGTACTAACATTCGCGGACATCGGTCACAAAGAAAGTTTTCCAGGTCCGATCGAGGCACTCTATGGAAAGTCTCCTGCGCAAAACCACTACCTACGATGTTCTGCGAGAGCATGGAATTGATCGTCGCCGGTTTGTGAAGTTCTGCACCATGATGGCTGCGGCCTTGGGATTGGAGGCAACTGTCGTCCCGCAAATTGTGGAGGCGCTGGAGACCAAGCCGCGCCTACCAGTGATCTGGCTGCATGGCTTGGAGTGCACGTGCTGCAGCGAGTCGTTCATCCGCTCGTCGCACCCGATCGCGCAGGACGTCGTGCTGAACATGATCTCGCTCGACTATGACGATACCCTGCAGGCGGCGGCGGGCTTCCAGGTGGAGGAGATCCGCAAACGCATCATGAAGGAGTATGCCGGCCAGTACGTGCTGGCGGTGGAGGGCAACGCACCGACCGCCGATGGCGGCGTGTACTGCACGGTGGGTGGGGAGACCTTCCTGAGCATCCTCGAAGAAACGGCCGAGAACGCCAAGGCGGTGATTGCCTGGGGTTCCTGCGCTTCGAACGGATGTGTACAGGCGGCCAAACCAAATCCGACCGGCGCGAAGCCGGTTCGCAAATTAATTTCACACAAGGCCATCGTGAATGTGCCGGGATGTCCGCCGATTGCGGAAGTGATGACCGGCGTCCTCACGTACATTCTCACCTTCGGCGCTCTGCCGGAGTTGGATCGCTACGGGCGTCCCAAGATGTTCTACGGGCAGCGCATCCACGACAAGTGCTACCGGCGGCCGTTCTTCGATGCGGGGCAGTTTGTCGAGTCCTGGGACGACGACGGAGCGAAGAAGGGCTGGTGCCTGTACAAGATGGGCTGCCGCGGACCGACCACCTACAACTCGTGTCCGACGTTCAAGTGGAACAACGGCGTGTCGTATCCGATTGGCTCGGGACACGGGTGCATCGGCTGCAGCGAGGACAACTTCTGGGACAACGGTCCGTTCTACGAGCGGCTAACGTCGATTCCGGTGCCGGGGATTGAGTCCACGCCGAACGAAGTCGGCGCAGTAGTGGCGGGAGCGGCGGCGGTGGGTGTGGGATTGCACTTTGTCTCCACCGAGATCCGGCGCGCGACCCAAAAAGAGAAAGCTCCGGAAAAGGAAGGAAGGTGAGGCATGGCGACTCGAGTCGTGGTTGATCCCGTCACTCGCATCGAGGGCCACCTGCGGGTGGAAGCGATGCTCGACGATCGCGGCGTCATTAAAGACGCCATGTCTTCCGGAACGATGTGGCGCGGCCTGGAGGTGATCCTGAAGGGCCGCGATCCACGCGATGCCTGGGCGTTCTGCGAGCGCATCTGCGGCGTGTGCACCACGGTGCATGCGCTGGCTTCGGTGCGGGCGGTGGAGAACGCGCTGAACGTCAAGGTGCCGCAGAACGCCGAGATCATTCGCAACATCATGTTCCTGACCCAATACGTGCAGGACCACGTGATTCACTTCTACCATCTGCACGCGCTCGACTGGGTGGACATTGTTTCGGCATTGAAGGCGGACCCGGCGGCAACCTCTGCGCTCGCCCAAAAGGTCTCGCCCTCGTGGCCAATCGCCAGCACTGGCTACTTCAAGGACCTCGCCGGCACGCTGAAGAAATTCGTAGACTCGGGGCAGTTGGGCATCTTCCAGAACGCCTATTGGGGGCATCCGGCATACAAACTGCCGCCGGAAGCCAACCTGATGGCGGTCGCACATTATCTGGAAGCGCTGAAGTGGCAGAAGGAAATCATTAAGATCCACACCATCTTCGGCGGGAAGAACCCGCACCCGAATTACCTGGTCGGCGGGATGGCGTCGGCGATCTCGATGCAGGGCGACAACGCCATCAACATGGAGCGGCTGAACTATGTGAAGGGGCTGATCCAGGACGCAATCCAGGTGGTCGACAACATGTACATTCCCGACCTGCTGGCAGTGGCGTCGTTCTATACGGACTGGGCAGCGATCGGCGGCGGGCTCGGAAACTACATGGCGTACGGCGACGTTCCGCAGAATGGCATTGGCGATGTGAGCCAGTTCCGCATGCCGCGCGGGGTCATCCTGAACAAGAACCTGAGTGAGGTGCTGCCGCTCGATTTGACCGACGCCGGTCAGGTGCAGGAAGAGGTGGCGCACTCCTGGTACGAGTACCCCGAGGGTAAGGGCGCGCTACATCCCTGGGACGGCGTAACGGTTCCCAAGTACAGCGGGCCGAAGCCGCCATACAAGCAATTGGATGAGAACGCGAAGTATTCGTGGTTGAAGTCTCCGCGCTGGAAGGGCAATGCGGTTGAGGTTGGACCGCTGTCGCGCATGCTGATCGGCTTCGCCAGCGGCAAGACAGAGTATAAAGACGTGGTGACCGAGGCGTTGGGCGCATTGAAAGTGCCGGCCACGGCGTTGTTTTCGACGCTGGGCCGGACCGCGGCGCGCGGACTTGAGACGAAACTGTGCGTGCACTGGCTGATGGCCGAGTACGAGCACCTGATCGCTAATCTGAAGGCAGGAGACTCGGCGACGGCCGATACGTCGCGCTGGGAGCCTTCCAGTTGGCCGTCGGAAGCCAAGGGCTACGGCTTTACCGAGGCGCCGCGCGGTGCGCTGGCGCACTGGATTCACATCAAAGACACAAAGATCGAGAACTATCAGATCGTTGTGCCTTCGACGTGGAATGCCTCGCCCAAGGACAGCAAGGGCCAGCATGGGGCGTACGAGTCGGCGCTGCTGAACACGCCGATGGCAGACCCGAAGCGGCCGCTCGAAATCCTGCGGACGATTCATTCGTTCGATCCGTGCCTGGCGTGCGCTTCGCATGTGTTCGGGCCGAATGGCGAGAAGCTGGCGGAGATCAAGGTGCGGTAGTCAGGAGGAACCTATGGCGAGTTCCGTTCACGAGTTTGATCCGCGCCAGATGGCGCTGCACCCGGAAGACTATTTTCGCCGGGAGTATGTGTGGCAGTTGCCGGTGCGGATCACGCACTGGGTGAATGCCACCTGCCTGATCGTGCTGTTTCTGACCGGGCTGTATATCTCGCATCCCTTGCTGGCTCCAAGCGGTGAGGCTGTGCGCAACTTCGTGATGGGACGCGTGCGCCAGATTCACTTTTGCGCGGCCATGATTTTCACGGTCAGTTTCCTGCTGCGGATCTACTGGTTCTGGATGGGCAACGCATATTCACGATCGGGCTTCCCGTATGTCTGGAGACCAGGGTGGTGGAAAGATCTATTCCGGCAAGCCACCGACTATCTGCGCCTCGAGCGCGGGCACGTGCACCTGGGACACAATTCGCTGGGCGGCGTGGCCTACACCATGTTTGTGATCCTCTTGGGGTGGTGCCAGATCTTCACGGGCATGGCGATGTATTCGGAGAGCAATCCCGGAGGCTTCCTGAATCGCGTGTTCGGCTGGGTGCTGCCGCTGCTGGGTGGATCGTTTCAGACGCGCATGTGGCACCACACGTTCGCATGGGGCTTCGTGGTGTTTGCGATTCTGCACGTGTACATCATCCTGTATGACTCCACGCAGTACGGCAACGGGCTGATCACCTCGATCATTTCCGGGTACAAGTTCTATCAGAAGGGGGATTTCAAGGAAGACTAGGCGTCCTGGGATTCGCCTCGAGAATTGTTTTCAAAAGAACCGCTCTCAGGAATCGGTTTTGGGAGGGGCACGGCTTGAGCCGTGCCGCTCAGAGCGCAAAATAAGGGCTTTAGCCCCTGAGGGCCGCCCTTCTGAACTCCGATGCAACTCTTCGATCAATTCGTGCCTCCGGTGCTGGTGTTGGGTTTGGGGAATATTCTGCTGGGCGACGATGGCGTGGGGCCGGCGCTCCTGCGCGAAGTGCACCGGTTGTATGCCGGCGTGCCGACCGTAGAGTGTGTCGATGGCGGTACGCAGGGGATGTCCTTGCTCGGCTATCTGGCGGGACGCGAGGCGCTGGTTATTCTGGACGCGTTTGCGGGCGGGAGAAACCCGGGAGCGGTGTCGGTTCTGGAGGGAGCGGAAGTGCTGGGCTGCGGAGTGACCCGGTCCACGACCGCGCACGAAGGGAATGCGGGAGAACTTCTGGCAGCGGCTCAACTGCTGGACGGTCTGCCCGAGCGGATTTTCCTGGTTGGCGTTGAGCCGGAACGGGTGCGCACGGAACTGGGGCTTTCCCAGCGCGTAACCAGCGCCTTTCCTGCGGCGTTGATGAGAGCTTGCGGCGTGGTGGAGCGGGCCTTGTCAGAGTTGAAAGTACACAGGGTAGCGTAAGCGGGGGCCCCTTCATTCTCCGGCGAAATGCTAAGATGCCGGGAATGCCCCTTCGCAGCAAACTCACAAAGGTCGCGCGCACGGCAGGCAAACTGGTGCGCCGGAAGGCCGACCATCGCGATGGCGCCGAACTGGTCATTATCACCGGCATGAGCGGTTCGGGGAAGGCCTCCGCGCTGAAGGCGTTTGAAGACCTCGGCTACTACTGCGTCGACAACCTTCCCGTCGAGTTGATTCCGCGCTTTGCCGAACTGGCGTTGCAGTCCGGGGAAATTCCACGCACGGCGCTGGTGGTGGACGTGCGCGAGGGCGCGCAACTGGAAAAGTTGCCCGCCATCTTGAAGTCGGTGAAGCGGCTGATTCCGACGCGGGTGATTTATCTGGAAGCGAGCGATGCTGTGTTGCTGCGCCGGTTCAGTGAAACACGGCGGCCGCATCCATTGGGGACCGACACGCCGGTGCGGGCATCGCTGACGGCGGAGCGGCGTCACCTCAAGGCCATTCGCGCCATTGCCGACCTGGTGATCGACACTTCGAAATTCAATGTGCACGAACTGCGATCGCACCTGACGGATCGATTCAAAGCGCACGCGGGCGGACATCAGACGATCTTGGTTTCATGCGTGAGCTTCGGGTACAAGCATGGCGTGCCGGACGATGCCGACCTGGTGTTCGACGTCCGGTTCTTGCCGAATCCGCACTTTGTGCCGGAATTTCGTCCGTTGACCGGGCGCCATCCGAGGGTGGCCAAGTACATCCGATCGTTCCCGCAGACGAAGGAGTTCATCAACCGCATTTCGGATCTGCTGGTGTACCTGTTGCCGCACTACGTCCGCGAGGGAAAGAGCTATCTGACGATCAGTTTTGGTTGCACCGGCGGACAGCATCGCTCGGTGATGATCGCTGAAGACGTTGGCACGCGCCTGCGCAAGGCGGGATACAAGGTGAAGGTCGTACACCGGGATAGTCCGAAATAGGCTTTAGGGCTCTAGGCTTTCAGTACTATGCCCGGCATTCACAGGCGACCGCCTAGAGCCTAGAGCCTAAAGCCCGTATAGAATTGAGCGTTACCCGCATGGCAACCACCACAGTGGCGGACGCGACTGGTGTAGATGTAGCAGCACCAGCCTACGGTCAACTGACCCGTCTCTTGCGCTATGTTTTGCCGTACTGGTGGCAATTTCTTGCGTCCGTTGCGCTTATGGCGGTGGTCGGACTGCTCGATGCTTTCCGCGTCCTGCTCATCGGCCCGATCTTCGATCGCGTGCTGAACCCGGCTGTGCCCGGCAGAACTCTCCAGCTGTTCAAGCTTCCTGGTACAGATCGCGTTTTCTATCTTCAGCAATTGATTCCTTCGCATTTTCAACACCCGTGGACCGCGGTGGCGTTTGCGCTGGTTGCGGCAACCGTGCTGAAGGGAATTTTCGATTACGTCGGCACCTACCTCGTGAGCTACGCGGGCCTCGGAATGATCACGGACCTGCGCGACAGCCTGTACAACGCGATCCTGCGGAGGTCAGCGGCATTCTTCACAAAGCATACGACGGGCACCCTGCTCTCGACGATCGTAAATGACATTGAGCGTGTGCAGTTTGCGATGTCCAGCGTGCTGGCGGAGTTTCTGCAGCAGTTCTTCACCCTACTCTTCACGGCGGGGGTGGTCGTGCTGCTGGGAGGAAAGCTGGCGTGGGTGCTGCTGCTGTTCGTTCCCGCTATTTTGTACTCGTCGCGAAAAATCGGCCGGCAAGTTCGCAGCACGACCCGCAAGGGGCAAGACAAGCTGGCCGAGATTCAGAACATCTTGCACGAGACCATCACCGGCAACCGGATTGTGAAGGCGTTCGGGATGGAGAACTGGGAAATATCGCGCTTCCGCACCGCGGCGAGGCGGTTGTTCCGCGCGAACCTGCGCTCAGTAGCAGCGTCTGCCATCAGTTCTCCGCTGATGGATATTTTTGGCGCGATTGCCATCGGCCTGCTCTTGCTGTTGGGCCGAGACCAGATCAATAAACACGTCTTCACCGCCGGAACGTTCCTGGCGTTCATCGTGGCGGTGTTCAAGTTGTACGATCCGGTACGGAAGTTCGCGCTTTTCAATAACAGCTTCCAGCAGGCGCTGGGAGCTTCGTCGGAAATCTTCCGCTTCATGGATATTGAGGATGAGGTGCGGGAGAAGCCTGGCGCAAAGGCGCTAGCGAAATTCTCCCGGGGCATCCGGTTTGAGCATGTTTCGTTTGCTTACGAGAGCGGAGAAGGGTCGCGGGACATTCTGCGCGAAATCAATCTCGAGGTGCAGGCGGGCGAAGTGCTGGCGGTGGTGGGATCGAGCGGTGCAGGCAAGAGTACGCTGGTGCACCTCATTCCACGGTTTTTCGACGTCACCGGCGGCCGCATTCTGATCGATGGCAACGAAATCCGCGACGTGACGCTGGCATCGTTGCGTTCACAGATCGGGATCGTCACCCAGGAGACCGTGCTGTTCAATGACACGGTGCGCAACAACATCGCCTACGGGCAGCCGCACGTTCCGCAGGAGCGGGTAGTGGCGGCGGCACGAGCTGCCCTGGCGTACGATTTTGTACAAGCCCTTCCCGAAGGCTACGAGACGATGATTGGAGAGCGTGGCGTGCGGCTCTCCGGCGGGGAGCGGCAGCGGATTGCGATTGCGCGCGCCATCTTGAAGAATGCCCCGATCCTGATTCTGGATGAGGCCACGTCGGCGCTTGACAGCGAATCGGAATCGCTGGTGCAGTCGGCACTGCAAAATCTGATGAGTGGGCGTACGGTGTTTGTGATCGCGCACCGGCTCTCGACGGTGCGGCGCGCCGACCGCATCGTGGTGCTGGAGAATGGAACCATCAGCGACATTGGCGCGCATGAAGAACTCATGCAAAAGTTGGGTACGTACCGCCGGAAAGCAGGAGCCGTGCCACAGTAGTCTCGAGCGCAAAAGAAAAGAGCCCCCATGCCACTCCGTTCCATGACGGGTTTTGCGCAGGTCCGGGGACAAGTGAACGCCCAGTTGGCGTTTGCGCTGTCACTGAAATCGGTCAATCACCGCTTTCTTGATCTTCACTTCCGGCTGCCGTCCGATACCGATTCGCTGGAGATGAAGCTGCGCCGGTTGCTGAAAGAAAAGCTGGCACGTGGACATGTCGAGGTGACCTTAAGCCTCGATTACTCCAGCGCGAACGGGGTAGCGTTCAACCGGCAGCTGGTCGGCGCCTATGTGCAGGCATTCCGGTCCGCGGCGGATGAGTTCGGCGTTACCGGCGAGCCCGATCTGAACGTGGTGTTGCGTATGCCCGGAGCGATGGATTCCGGCGCGGAACGAGCCGGAGCAGAACTCGAGGCGGCAGTGATGGCGTGCGTGGAAGAGGCACTCGCCAGGCTGAACGAGATGCGCGAAGAAGAGGGCCGGGGGATTGGGCAAGAACTGCGGGATCGCATGCGGCATCTGGAGAAGGCGGGGGTAGGTGTAGAAGGCCATCGCAGCGCCATCTTGCGCGGCTACGCGGAGCGGCTGCAATCGCGTATGCAGGAGATGCTGGGCGCGCAGATCGATAAAGAACGCATCCTGCAGGAAGCGGCAGTGCTGGTGGATCGCAGCGACATCCAGGAAGAAATGGTCCGCCTGAATACTCACGTGAAACATTTTCTCGGCCTGCTCGACCAGGGCGGCGAGGTGGGCAAGAAACTCGACTTCCTGCTGCAGGAGATGAATCGCGAAGCCAACACGCTGCTGTCGAAGACCTCCGGCCTGGCGGGCGAGGCGCTGAAGGTTACCGAGATGGGCCTGCTGATGAAATCGGAGATCGAGAAATCGCGCGAGCAGGTACAGAACCTGGAATGAGCATCGTCTATATCGTGTCCGCGCCTTCGGGTTCGGGCAAGTCCACGCTGGTGAATGTACTGTTCAAGGTGGTCGGTCACCTGGATTTTTCGATTTCGTACACCACCCGGCCGCCGCGGGGCAGCGAGCAGAATGGCAAGGAGTACTTCTTCGTTACGAAGGAAGAGTTCGAGGCCATGATCGCTGCGGACGAGTTTCTGGAATACGCCAACGTATTCGGAAATTACTACGGCACCGCGCGCCGCTTTCTGCGCCAGGCCGAGGCAACTGGAAACGACCTGCTGCTCGATATTGATGTGCAAGGGGCGGCGCAGATCAAGAAGAAGATCCCGGAGGCAGTGAGTATCTTCATCCTTCCGCCGGGCCGGGAGCAGTTGGAATGGCGGCTGCGGAACCGGGGGCTGGATTCGGAAGCGGTGATTCGTCGCCGGTTGGACACGGCCCGCCGGGAGATTGAGAATTACTCGAAATACGACTATATACTAGTAAATGATCGGCTTGAGCAGGCGACCGACGAGCTAAAGGCAATTGTGTTAGGGGAGCGCGTGCGGCGTTCTGGCAAGCAACCTTCGGTGGAGGAAGCGTGCCTGCTGGCGACTACTCGGGAGTTTCGCCTGGACCAGGCACGGGAACGCGTGCAGCCGATTCTGGCGTCATTTGAACAGGGGAGATGAAGTTCTGGGAGAGGGTGTATGAAACTCATAGAAGGCTTCGACAGCAATTACCGCTACATTCTGGTGGCGGCGCGGCGGGCCCGGCAACTGCAAGGTGGCGCTCCGCCGGTCATCGATACCGGGTCTCGCAAACCCTGCCGCATCGCGCAGGATGAAATTAAAGCGGGAAAAGTGAAATGGTTGATTCCGGAAGTTCCGAAATCGCCGGTGGATACTGCGGCCGAGACGCTGGAGAAGGCGGTCGGACAGGATTCGTAAGATTGGAAGCCGGCTGCGAAGGCCGGTTTTTGTTTGTGCTGCAACGACTACGTTTGAAACTCGCGCACGGTTTGCGGCATCAATTCTTCAGGCGGGCGCCGGGATTCGAATGAAAATGCGCCCGTCTTTTTATCATGAAAATTGCGCTGGGCGTGTCCGGTGGAATCGCAGCTTATAAGTCGGCGGAAATCGTCCGCCTGCTGCAGGACCGCGGTATTCGCGTGCAGGTGGTGATGACGCGTGCGGCCCAGGAGTTTGTTCGTCCTCTCACGTTCGCTGCGCTCTCCGGAGAAAAGGTTATTACCGACCTGTTCGGCACGGACGAGTCGCAGGCGAATGTCGAATCGGCCATCGAACATATTGCGATTGCGCAGACGATTGACGCCCTGCTGGTGGCTCCGGCGACGGCCGACGTGCTAGCGAAATTCGCGCAGGGAATCGCCAATGATTTCCTTTCGACTCTGTATCTGGCTACGACCGCTCCGGTCGTTGTGGCGCCAGCGATGAACGTCAACATGTGGAACCATGCGGCCACCCAGGCGAATCTTGAAATCCTGCGCAAGCGCGGCGTTCGTATCGTCGATCCGGGCAGCGGGTATCTGGCCTGCGGGATGACGGGCGCTGGTCGGCTGGCCGAGAACGAGACGATTGTTGCGGCAGTGCTGGAGGCGCTCGGCGCCTCGCAGGATCTGGCCGGCGAAACGTTGCTCGTCACCGCCGGTCCGACGCGCGAGAAGATCGATCCCGTGCGTTACCTCACCAACCGATCGAGCGGGCGGATGGGGTATGCCATCGCCGAGGCGGCATTGCGGCGCGGGGCGCGCGTGCTGCTGGTGAGCGGGCCGACTGCGATTGCGCCTCCGGGCGCAGCCGAGTTGACCCGGGTTGAGACCGCCGAGGAAATGCGCGCGGCCGTTCTGAAATTGCTGCCGGAGAGCACGGTGGTGATCAAAACGGCAGCCGTCGCTGACTTCCGCCCAAAAGTGGCGGCGGGGCAGAAGATCAAGCGCAAAGGTCCGATGACGCTCGAACTGGAGCCGACGGCAGACATTCTGGCCGAGTTGACGCGGGCAAAGAGCTCGCAAATCGTTGTGGGATTCGCCGCCGAAACCAATGATGTTCTGGAAAATGCTCGCAAGAAGTTGGCGTCGAAGTCGCTCGATGCGATCGTGGTGAACGACGTTTCCCGCGAGGGCGTAGGGTTTGATTCCGACCGAAATGCCGTCACGATCATCACGCACGGCGAAGTGGTCGAGGTGCCGGAGACTTCGAAGTGGGAGGTCGCGCAACGGGTCCTGGACCAGGTGGTGAAGTTGCGCAAGCGGATAGCGATGCCAACGTAGGGACAGTCGCCCTTCGGCTGTCCGCTCGAGCGAAGCTCGACAGTGTTCGATGGCACCCGGCCCTGTTTTCAGCGAAACCCAGGAAGCAGCTCGGTAGGAGAACTCTTGAAAGATCTTTCTTGCTTCGCCCTTGCGTTCGTGTTTTCCGGAGTTCTCGTGGCCCAGCCATCGTCCGTCGCGGTAGAAGAGGAACCGCATCATCACGTCCTGCTGAAAAGCGAATCCGTCCTTGTGATGCGGGTAACACTTCCGCCAGCAGAGAGTACGCTGTTCCACACACACTCGCATGACCGGGTGGCGATTGATTTGACCGACACCGCAATCACCCTGCAAAGGCTCGGCGAGCCGGAAAGCGCGCCCGAGTCGACGAAACCCGGACGCGTGTCGGCGTCGGAGTTGAATGGCCCTTACACCCACCGGGTGCATAACGTCGGCCCCGGCGTACTCGAAGTGTTGGATGTGGAACTGCTTTATCGTCCAAAGCAGCCTGGCAGCACCGCGGCCGCGAAGGTGGAAGCGGAGAATCCCAGCGCACGCGTTTACAAGTGGACGCTCGGGCCGGGAGCTACATCCGCGATGCACACCCATGAGCGTCCCTATTTGATCGTCTCGGCGACCCCGCTAACGCTGAAGATGACGGATCCCGAAGGGAAGTCGTTTACGCACGATGTGAAGGCTGGGGACTTTCATTGGGTCGATGCCAGGGTCACGCACACGCTGGGCAATGAAGGGACGACCGCAGGGCAGATTGTGGAGATTGAATTGAAGTAAAGATCGCGATCAAAGCTGATCCGCTTTTCGCGGGCAGGAATGCCCGCGCCACACCATCCTTTGTTATCCTTACCGCAATGCCCCGCACTTTGGACCCTGAGCTTCGACGCGCGCTTGCGGCGCGAATCCGTTACTACAACGAGATGGGGATCTACGACTTCTACCGGCGTGAGACCTCGGGGGAAGTTGCGGAAGCAGCCGTTTCGGATGCCGTTGCCGTGCCAATCCAGCCAGAATCGAGAGAAGAGATGAGTCCACGCAAGGCCGCGGCGGTCGCGGTTGAAGAGAACATTTTTGAAGTCCTCGCACCGAAGCCGGAGCAGGGCGTCAGCGATCCGGCAAAAGGACTGAAGATCATCCGCGAAGACCTGGGCGACTGCACGCGCTGCCCTCTTCACAAGCAGGGGCGGAAGCAGATCGTGTTTGGCGTGGGCAATCCGGCGACAGATCTGATGTTCGTCGGCGAGGGACCGGGCGCCGATGAAGACCAGCAGGGCGAGCCCTTCGTGGGCCGCGCGGGGCAGTTGCTCAACAACATGATCAAGGCCATGGGGATCACGCGCGAGCAGGTGTACATCGCGAACATCGTGAAGTGCCGTCCGCCGGGGAATCGCACACCGGAGCGCGAAGAGTGCGAGACCTGCTCGCCATTCCTGATGCGCCAGATCGCAGTGATCAAGCCGAAAGTGGTCGTCGCGTTGGGCGCGGTCGCGGCGAAGACGTTGCTCGCAATGAACGCCTCGATGGCACAGCTGCGCGGACGCTTTTACGACTTCAAGCCAGCGGGCGTTCGCAGCAACGATCCCAACTGGGAGGGATGCAAGCTGGCCGTGACGTACCATCCGGCGTTCCTGCTGCGCGATCCGCGGCAGAAGGGTGAGGCATGGAAAGATCTGCAGATGGTGATGAAGGAGTTGGGCCTGAAGGCGCCGAAATCAACCACGTAGGGACGGCCGCCCTCGGCCGTCCAGCCGGGCAAAGCCCGGCAGTGGCAAACACGTCGAGCGTGAGTGTTAGCATTTCTTAGCCGGCGAGGCGCCGGCGCTACCTCCCACATGCCCACCTTCGCCGACGTTGCTCTACCCGTGCCGCTGGATATGGCGTTCACCTACGCCATCCCTCCGGGCATGGAGCCGGTCGTCGGCGGGCGCGTGCTGGTGCCGTTCCGGCAGCAACGCATGTCGGGCATCGTGGTTGAGCTGCATGACCGTCCGCCGCAGGCCAAGACCAAGAACGTCATCGAAGCGCTCGATCTCTCGCCGGTCCTCGACGAAAAACTGCTGAAACTGGGGAAGTGGATTGCCGATTACTATCTCGCACCGGTGGGCGAGGTGTTTCGCACCATGCTGCCGCTGTCCGCGGAGTTCAAGCGCGCGATCACGTATCGCATTACCGACGGAGGCCAGATGGCGCTGCATCTGGCGGGAATGTCGGGGTCTCCGGCGCGATCGCGGCGCACGCCGGAGGAACAGTTGGTCGAGTTCCGCGTGCTCGACTATCTAGCGGAGCGCGAGAGCGTAAGGGAAGAGCGTTTGCGCGCCGCGACCCGAGCTCCGAAAACGCTGCTGAGCGGTATGGTGCGCAAGAAGTGGATTGCGCGCGAGGATGTTTCAGCGGCCCGCGATGCTGCCCGCACGGTGAAGGTGGCGGTGCTCTTGGCGGCGGAAGAGAATAAGGAGACCGGCGAGGGCGAGACGCCCTCGCGACAGCCGGCGGGACGCCGGCGCTACACTTCCAAGCTCAACGAGAATCAGCAGACCCTGGTCGAAGCGCTCGCTGCTGCCGGCGGCCGCGTTCCAGTCGAGACCTTGCGTGGCCTTGAAATCCCGCGCACTACACTCGGCACGCTCGTAAAGCGCGGGATGGTTGCACTCGTCGACGAGCCGCAGGACTTCACGATGTCGAAAATCAAGCCGCGGCGGTCGCCCTTTGAATTTGAGTTCAGCCCGGCGCAGAAAGAGGCGCTCGCGAAGATTCTAGAGGGAGTTTCTTCAGGCAAGTTCAGCGGAATGCTGCTGCACGGTGTCACCGGATCCGGCAAGACTGCGGTCTATCTAGCCGGGATGCGCGAGGTACTGGAGCAGGGCCGCTCGTCGATCCTGCTGGTTCCTGAAATCGGCCTGACTCCCGCGTTGGCGGCCGACCTGCATCAGGCCTTTGGCGACGAAGTCGCGATCCTGCACTCCGGGCTTACGGATGCGGAACGTGCCGAGCAATGGCATCGCATCAAGCGCGGTGAGGCGCGGGTCGTCGTGGGGACGCGCTCGGCGGTGTTCGCTCCGGTCAGCGATCTGGCATTGCTCATCGTCGACGAAGAGCAGGACTCCTCCTACAAGCAGGAAGAGACGCCGCGCTATCACGCGCGCGACGTGGCGGTGATGCGGGCGAAGATGGCCGGCGCGGTCGTTGCGTTGGGGTCGGCCACGCCTTCACTCGAGTCGTACTACAACGCAAAGAAGAACAAATACGCGCTCGTGGAGTTGCCCGACCGCGTCGAGCAGCGTCCGCTGCCGGAGGTCGAGATTCTCGACATGCGGCAGGAGTTTCAGGAGACCGGCCACGAGCAGGTGATCTCGCGCAAGCTGGCGGAGGAAATCCGTGAGCGGCTGGAGAAGAAAGAGCAGGTGATGGTGCTGCTCAACCGGCGCGGGTACTCGCCCGTCGCACTCTGCCGCACCTGTGGCAAGACGCTCCAATGCAAGAACTGCGCGGTGTCGATGACCCACCACAAGCGCGAGCACAAGATGGAATGTCACTACTGCGGATATGTCGCCCGCATTCCCGACAAATGCATGCATTGCGGCAGCGAGTACGTGTATTTTGTCGGGACGGGTTCGGAGAAGCTGGAAGAATTGCTGCACGGCATGTTTCCACAAGCGCGCATCGGGCGGCTTGATCGCGACACGGTGCGCGGGCGCGAAGATTTCGAGCGCGCCCTGAATGCGCTCAACGAAGGCGAACTCGACATGCTGGTGGGCACGCAGATGATTGCCAAGGGGCACGATGTCCACGGCGTGACGCTGGTGGGCGTGGTCGGGGCAGACATTGCGCTCGGGTTGCCCGATTTCCGCGCCGCCGAAAGAACTTTTCAGTTGCTCACCCAGGTGGCAGGCCGCGCGGGTCGGGGACAGGCGCCGGGAAAAGTCGTACTGCAGACATATTTTCCGGATCACTACGCCGTGCAATTCGCGGCGCGCCACGATTTCGCCGGCTTCTACGACAAGGAACTGCAATTTCGCAGCTGGATGCACTATCCGCCCTACAGCGCGATCGCCAACGTCCTGATCCGCAGCGAAAAGCTGGACGATGCGCTCACCTGGTCAGGCGAACTGGGCCGGTGGTTTGAGAAGACGCGGCACGAGGGCATCCGCGTGCTCGGCCCGGCGGCGGCGCCCATCCTGCGGCTGAAGCGGGATTACCGGTATCACTTCATTCTGAAGTCTCCGAGCCGCGAGAAGATGAATACGCTGCTGCGGGCCATGCTGGCAGAAGCGGCAGCACGGAAGATTCCGCGCACTCAGATCATCGTGGATGTGGATGCGGTGTGGCTGATGTGAGGTAGGCAATCATCCGTCGGCTCTACTTGCGGTGTAGCAGGTGCCGAACCCCGTCGCCGAGATCGTGCAGGGCCCCACGGGCGTCGTCGCGCAACTCCGGCCATACCTCTCGTCCGGAACTGTGCGTAAACGGGGCCGGGGTGAAACTGAGAACCAGTATTACTAGTGCGAACATCGCGATGGCGCGCCGCCGACCTGCGACTTCGGGATAGCGTGGAACCAGGGGATGTCGGGCCGTCAGCGCCAGAAGTACAGCCCAGAGGAACCAGCCTGTCCAAAAATACTTTCCAAGAGGCACAAGTGCGAAAACGGTGACGATGGAGATCACGCGATGGAGGCCCGGCACAACCGAGAAAATGATGTGTCCGCCATCGAGTTGTCCGCCAGGCAACAGATTCAGGGCCGTGGCGAACATCCCCACCCAGGCTGCAGCCGCGACCGGATGCAGCGACAGAGCGGTCAGCGGCACACCGCTATGCAGGAATCGTGCGGCGAGATGAAAGGCGAGCGGGAATCCGAGCTGAAAGCCGGAAGCCGGGGGTCCTGTGATCGGACGGGAGAGAGACAGTCCGGCGAACAGTGCAATACACGCGGGGATGAAGCCCGCGATCGGCCCCGCGATTCCGATATCGAATAACGCGGCGCGCGAGGGGATTGGGCTCTTGATGCGGATGAAAGCCCCGAGTGTCCCGATCAAGCTGGGAAAGGGCACAAAGAACGGGGGCGTTGCGTAGACGCGATAGTGGCGGGCGTAGAGATAGTGCCCCATCTCGTGCGCGAACAAGATGGCCATCAGCGTAAGAGAAAAGGGAACGCCCAACAGCAGATTCGACGGTTTTTGCAGAACCCAGCCGAGCGGGAAGAGCGAAACCGTGTCGTCATTCAGCAAAAACACCGGCTGGTTGTGGAGGTAATTGAACTGCATGCGAGCCCCGACCACCAGCGTGCTGAACATCGTCAGCACGAAGAAGAGCACATAGAGCCACCAGTGCTGGCGCGGCGGTGTGATGATCCAGACTTCCTGCGGACGCTCATTTTCGGGAGCGGGTGGGAAAGGCGGCGTGGGTTCAGACATGAAATATCAAATCGAATCTGGATGCACCCCACTCCGGCCCGGACGCGGGCGTCCGCGTCGTCAGTCCGGCAGAGCCTGCCTTGAGGCGAGCCGAAGGGATGCCGGCGCTACTTAGTCAATCGACTGCAGTTCCTTGCCGGGTTTGAACCGCACGGCCTTTCCGGGCGGAATGGAAACTTCGGCGCCGGTGCGCGGATTGCGTCCGATGCCCGTCTTGCGCGGGCGCACATTGAAGACGCCGAAGCCGCGCAATTCGATGCGGTCGCCGGTGGCCAGCGCCTTCTTCATGCTTTCGAAGACGGTTTCGACCGCGAGTTCCGCCTTGGTCTTGGTGATCCCCGTGCGGTTGACTACTTCGTTGATGATGTCGAGTTTAATCACGCGGCGTCTCCCATCCCCCGAGGCAAAGCCTGCCTCAAGTTATTGATGCTAAGGGAGATAGGGCGGATTGTCAACCGGGGGATCAATCTCGTAATATGGCAGCACCAGCCGAGCGATTTGTAATTGGCGATTTGTCATTTGTGATTGAAACTTCGCCCTGCCCCCGGTTTCGATCTCGCCGCAAGATTGCCTATTACAAATCACCAATTACAAATTCCAAGGAGCTGCATGATTAAGAGTGACCGCTGGATCCGCCGCATGGCGACCGAGCACGACATGATTAACCCCTACTCCGAGAAGCAGGTGAACGAGGGCGTGATTTCCTACGGCGTGTCCAGCTACGGATACGACCTGCGCGTGGCCGACGAGTTCAAGATTTTTACCAACGTCAACAGCACCATCGTGGACCCGAAACATTTCGACGAACGCTCGTTTGTGACCGTGAATGCAGACGTGGCCATCATCCCGCCGAATTCGTTTGCGCTGGCCCGGTCGGTGGAATATTTCAAGATTCCGCGCGACGTGCTGACGGTGTGCGTGGGCAAGTCCACCTATGCCCGCTGCGGGATCATCGTCAACGTGACGCCCTTCGAGCCGGAGTGGGAAGGCTTCGTCACGCTTGAGATCTCCAACACCACGCCTCTGCCCGCCAAGATCTATGCGAACGAAGGCCTGTGCCAGATTCTCTTCTTCCAGTCCGACGAGGTCTGCGAGACCAGCTACAAGGACCGCAAAGGAAAATACCAGGCGCAGAAGGGGATCGTGCTGCCCAAGTTGTAGGGGCAGGCTTTCGGCTTTGGGCGCTGGGCCTTAGGCTAAGCAGTCAGCACTCGGCGTTTGGTCCGGGGTGAAGGTGCAAGCCTCTGCCCGCCAGAAGATGCGGGAAATCTTGAAATCCTATGAATGGATGAAGATAGCCGTGAAGGGCCTAACCCGAGAGCCTAACGCCCAAAGCCCAGAGCCGACTCTCACTTCTTCCCGTTCTCGCCTTCCTTGAACATGTACTTAATGGCGGGCTTGTAGATCATCAGGTTGGGGGCGCCGGTGCGGTTCAGCTTGATGCACTGTTTGTCGTACCACTCGATGTAGCCGTGGACTTCCTCGCCGTCACGCAGCACCACGACCATGGGAGTCTTGGTCTGCATCTGTTTCTGGTAATAGAAGTTCTCGGCGTTGGTCTGCTCGGTGGGGGCAGTCTTCTTGGCCGGCGCGGCGGAACGTTCGCGGTCGCGGCGCTCGCTGGGCGCGTGGTTGTGCGCGTGATTGTGGTTGTGATCGTTGCGGCTGAGCGAAGGGCGGATCAGCTTGCGATTCGCGAAGCCTTCCTGATCGCCGGATTGTTCGGCTGGTATGGGATCGACGGTGTCTTTCATATCGCACCACCTGCGCGCATGGCGGCAGAATATGCCACAACACTTGAGCCTGTGCTTGTGGGTTCTGAGGTGTGAACTTAACGATTACGGTATCACAGCCAACTGGGGATGACAATCATTTGTGCGGCTTGGGAGGCAGTTTCTGAGCCAAGACTGAAGGAGATCAAGCGCGCCCCAACGGTCGATTTCCAGTCTCTGGTGGAAGCTGAATTCCCGGGCGGCGAGTCCCCTGTCAGGGGACTCTTTCGAGCGCGGTGGCGAAAGCGTCGAGCGAGAGCGACCGCAACAGGTTCCGCCGCATACCGCGCTCCACTTCTCCTAGCCCCTCGCTGGCGCGCTGAATCCAGGCAAAATCGGCGGCGTCGGCCATCTTCTTCAGCTCTCCCAGGATGTCGGTGTTGCGCACCAGTTGCGCCGTGCCGGACTGCAGGAACAACATGTCTTCGAGCAGCGAGTAGAGAGTGCGCAGCAGAACGTCTGTCTTCTCGCGGCCATCGGCGCCTGGACGGTAGGTCTCAGTCGTCTTGAAGAGTTCGCTGTGGTCGCTGCCGCGCAGCGCGGAATTCAGCAGGATGAGTGCGTGAGAGCGGGCGGCGGTATAGGTGTCAAGGTCGAACGACAACGCGCGCCCAACGGCGCCATCGCTCAGCCGGGCGACGAGCGCGCGCTGCTTTGGATTCCATTCGGGACGACGCTTCGCGAGCAGCGCTTCGATTTCAGCGGATGCGAGTGCACCCAATGCAAAGGTCATCGAGCGTGAGCGAATCGTCGGCAGCAGTTCGCCAGGGTTTTCTGTCAGCAGGAAAATCGTGGCAAAATCGGGCGGCTCTTCTAAAACCTTCAACAGCGAGTTGGCCGCCTCTTTCATAAAAGCAGAATCGGTAAAGATGTAAACGCGCTCGCGGGCTTCGCCCGGGCGATAGTAAATGGTTTCGATGACGTGCCGGACCTGGTCCACCTTGATCATGAGTTGCGGCGGATCGGGAGGAATGACCAGCACGTCGGGATGAGTCTGCACAAAGATGCGAGTCTCTTTCTTGTCGGTCTCGCGCAGGTTTTCACGGACTTCGACAGCCTCGGCGAAGCGAGCGTCCAGGTCCTCGGCCTGGGCGATGCGGGTGCAGTTCGAGCAGCGTCCGCAGAAGTCGGGCAGGCCGTCGGAGGCGGGTGGTTCGAGACAATTCATGGCGCGCGCGAGCATGAGCGCCAGCGTGTACTTGCCTGATCCGTGCGCGCCGGAAAGAACCACGGCGTGCGGAAACCGGTTGCGCGCCAGCATTTCGCGCAAGCGGTGCACAGTTTCCGGGTTGCCAACAAAATTAGAAAACGGCATGAGACTTCTTTCTGCTGCAGAAGGGCGAGAGAATCGCTGTTGGCTCTTAGCTCTTGGCTTTTAGCTAAGGGCTAAAGGCTAAGAGCCAAGAGCGGTTTGTCTCCGTGTCTCTGTGGTGAGTCCTACACCTTCAGCTTCTTCCGCACCAACTCCATAATAGCCGCATGCGTCTCTCCCGGCGTCCCGCGCGCATTGATCACCTGTACGCGGTGGGATTCGCGGGCGGCGATGGCGAGGTAGGCGCCTCGAACACGTCCGAAAAAGGCCCGGTTTTCCTGCTCGAAGCGGTTCTCGTCTTTGTCCGAGCGGCCGCTCTTGTGCTTACGATTGCGGCGGCGGGCGCGCGCCACGCTGAAACTGACTTCATTGTCGAGAAGGATCGTCAGGTCCGGTTGCAGATTGCCGCAGAGGATTTCGTGCAAGAGCAGGACGGGTTTGCTGCCCAGTTTTCGTCCTCCACCCTGGTAGGCCTCGGTCGAGTCAGTGAAGCGGTCGCAGAGCACGACCCGTCCCTCGGCGAGCGCGGGCAGAATCACCTCGTGAATATGCTGAGCGCGGGAGGCGAACATGAGAGCCATCTCAGCCAGTGGAGCGAGCCCGGAAGTCGCCGAGTGCAGCAACACTTCGCGGATCTTTTCGCCGGCGGCGGTGCCGCCTGGTTCGCGTGTGACGGTGACGGAGACGCCGTGGGCGCGCAGGGATCGCGCCAATTTCTCGATTTGCGTGCTCTTGCCGCTGCCATCGAGGCCTTCGAACGTAATAAACTTTCCGCGTGGGGACACGCCGGAAATGATAGCAGGGCAGCCGGTGTTCCATGCATGTCATCGCGAGGGCAACTGGACTGGTATATTCATGGGGCTGCAATATCTAAATCGTCGTGGAGTGGTGAACAAATCCGGGAGGGAGAATGATCTCACGCTGGGGTGGGGGAACACTTCTGAGTTTTGTATTCTTGTTCGCGTCCGCAGTGTCGGGTCTTGCCGCAACCGCCCCGACCATTGCGCTTTTCGTGGACGCTTCGGACGCGCCTCGCAAGCTCATCCACGTGCAACTGCGGATTCCAGCTTCTCCTGGAACCTTGACTCTCTACTATCCGAAATGGATTCCCGGGGAGCACGGGCCGACCGGCCCAATCCAGGACCTGACCGGATTGAAGTTCACGGCCAGCGGCAAGGTCTTGAAGTGGCGGCGCGATTTGCTGGACGGTTGGACATTCCACGTGGAAGTTCCAGCGGGCGAGAACGAGATCGCAGCCCATCTTGAATATGCATCCCCAGCAGCGCTAAAGGGCGGGTACGGCTCCGGTTCCGCGGCAACAGAGAAGCTCTACACCCTCAATTGGAATACGCTGCTCCTGTATCCGAGCGGCTGGACTTCGGACCAACTCACCTACAATGCCAGCCTGAAGCTGCCATCGGGTTGGAAATTTGGAACCTCCCTGCCAGTTGCAAACCAGGCCGGAAGCGAGATCCATTTTGCGCCGATCTCCCTGACCATGCTGGTGGATGGCCCCGTCATCACCGGTGAGTATCTGAAAGTCGTTCCGCTCAGCACCGGCGAGCCGCCGGCTGAGATCGACGTGGCTGCCGACAGTTCCGCGGCGCTCGAGGCTCCCCCCCAGGTTTGGGAGCACTTGAAACAATTGGTTGCGCAGGCCGGGATTCTGTTTGGGGCGCGCCACTATCGCGATTACCACTTTCTGCTGACGCTCAGCGATCACGTCGCACATTTCGGGTTAGAGCATCACGAATCCAACGACAGCCGCATCAACGAGCGCTCCCTGGTGGAAGAGGACGGAAGGAACCTTTCCGCCGGACTTCTAGGGCATGAGTATGTGCACAGCTGGAACGGCAAGTACCGTCGCCCCGCCGATCTGGCCACTCCCGATTTCGAAAAGCCGATGCAGACGGACCTGCTCTGGGTGTACGAAGGTCTCACATCCTATCTGGGCGATGTGCTCACGGCGCGCAGTGGCGTGCGAACTCCCGAGCTGGCTCGAGACTCCCTCGCTCTAATCGCTGCCGACATCGACCATCGTTCGGGCAGAGTGTGGCGTGACTTGCAGGACACCGCCGATGGCGTTCCCGCGATGCAGGGCGCTACGGACGGATGGTACGATTTCCGCCGCGGACTCGATTACTACGCCGAAGATGTGCTGAACTGGCTGTGGGCCGATGTGATCATCCGCCAGCAAAGCAAAGGTGCCAAGTCTCTCGACGATTTCTGCAGGCTGTTTTACGGCGGGCAGAACAGCCCTCCGGCTTTGAAACCCTACACATTCGAAGACGTTGTGAATGCACTCAACCAGGTTGTGCCCTACGACTGGCACGGATTTTGGACGGAGCGGCTCACCAACCACGGACCGGACGGCCCGCTCGGTGGCGTGAATGGCAGCGGCTGGAAACTCGTGTACGACGAGAATCCTTCGTACCTGACGACTGCCGAAGAACGCCGGCGCAAGACGATCGATACGCAGTGCTCGGTGGGCCTGTTCCTGAAGGATAACGGCGGCGTGCAGGATACGGTCGAGGGGATGATTGCAGCCAAATCCGGTATCGGACCAGGAATGACTATCGTCGCCGTGAACGGTCACAAGTTCTCTTCGGACGCATGGCATGACGCCATCCGAGCGGCGAAGACCAGTGCAACCCCAATCGACCTGATTGTTGAGAATACCGACTACTTCCGTACCGTGAAGCTCGACTATCACGGCGGGGACAAATATCCGCATCTCGTGCGGGACGAATCGAAGCCGGATCTGCTGACCGATATCCTCAAGGCCAAATAAGTGGGCAGCAACTTCGGGAGTTTCGAGGACGGACGAAATTGCCCATCCAATCTTGGGTGGTGCGGACCCTCGGCAGCTGCGGTAACGGACTCGCTTTCAGTGCCGGCTTGAGCCGCTGCGGTCAGACTGCCATCCGGAAAGTGCCTTTCAGCAGCATGCTAGGAGTCGGAGGCGGCTGCGAACACTTCCTCCTCGCCCGAGCCGTCGGAAGCCGGCTCGTCCAGCATGAAGCTGAGAACTTCCTGCGGTATCGGGGCGTTCCACACTGGTGCAAACGATTGCCGGTGCAGCGGCGATGGGCCGTGCTCGCGTAGCGCCGCGATGTGATGTGTGGTGCTGTATCCCTTGTTCGAAGCCAGTCCATACATCGGGAACACCGGGTCCCAGGCGGAAATCATGCGATCGCGCTCGACCTTCGCGAGGATAGACGCGGCTGCGATCGAAGCCGAGAGCGCGTCCCCATGAATGATCGGCTGTTGAGGGAGATCGCAGTCGAGCCGGACTGCATCCACCAGAAGATAGTCCGCGGAGCACGCCAGTTGCTGCACCGCGTGCAGCATGGCCACGCGCGAAGCCTGGTAGATGTTGATCTGGTCGATGCGGGCCGAATCGACGGCTGCAATCGCGTAAGCGATCGAATGCTCGCGAATGCGCTGGGCCAGGTCTTCGCGGCGCTCGGCCGGAAGCAGTTTCGAGTCTCGCAACCCGCGAATCCGGTACGCAGGCTCGAGGATGACTGCGGCCGCAACGACCGGGCCGAAGAGCGATCCGCGGCCGACCTCATCGACTCCGGCAACGCGCTGAGCGCCCGATGCCCACGCCTGTTTCTCAAATTTCAGAGTGCACCGCAGTTTCTTCAGCAGGCGTAGCTTGGCTGCGGCAGGAGAAAGGCCGGCGTTCGAGTTCTTCGATCGGGAGGACACAGGCTTGCCAGCATCTTCGCCGAGGAAGACGCCTTACGCAAGCCCAGATTGCGCCCTGGGCCGCGCCCAGCAGCAGCCAGGTGTGCTTAAGACTGCCGGCGCCCGAGCGGACGCCGGTTGATCAGAAACGCGAAGCTGCCTACTCGACTTCCTTCAGGCGAGCCGCTTTGCCCCTCAGAGAGCGTAAGTAGTAAAGTTTGGCGCGGCGGACTTTGGATGAACGCACGACGTCAATCTTGTCGATCACCTTGGAGTCGAGGGGGAAGATCCGTTCCACACCCTGGCCAAAACTGATCTTGCGGACGGTAAAACTGGGTTGCGCGCCACGGCTGCGCGCGATGACGACGCCTTCGAACGCCTGCAACCGTTCTTTGTCGCCTTCCTTGATCTTGACCTGAACTTTGATGGTGTCCCCCGGACCAAACTTGGGAATGTCGGTGCGGCGACTCTTGGCCAGCAGCTTTTCGATGATCGCGTTTCGCATAACTTCTTCCTTCCTAACTCCTGCCCTTGATCTGGGCCAGCAATTCCTTATCTTCTTCGGTCAGCGCAACCCGCTCGATCAGGTCGGGCCGGTTGCGCAGTGTCTTCGCCAATGCCGTTCTGCGGCGCCAGCGGCGAATCTGGTCGTGGTTGCCGTTCACCAGCACTTCCGGAACAACCATCCCCCGGAAATCCGCCGGCCGCGTGTAGTGCGGATAGTCCAGCAATCCGCCGGAAACACAAGTCGAACTCGGCCCCGATTCGCCGTCACGTGTGGCGCGGGCATTCCTGCCCGCGAACGCGTCCTCCGTAAATGACTCCTGCCGAGTCGAAGCTTCGTTCCCGACAGCCCCTGGAATCAGTCGCGTGACCGTATCCACAATCACCGCTGCGCCCAACTCACCGCCGCTCAGCACGTAATCGCCAATCGAGACTTCGCGATCGGCCAGATGCTCGCTGACGCGTTCATCCACGCCTTCGTACCGTCCACAGATCAGCACGATCCGATCGAGCGCGGACAGTTCCGCAGCCAGGGACTGATCCAGCCTGCGTCCCTGCGCCGAAAGCAGGATGACTGACTGCTTAGCGTCTCCGACCACGCGCTCTGAGCGCCCAGCCAACTCGCCCAACGACTCCAGACATTCAAAGATCGGTTCCGGTTTCAGGACCATGCCTTCGCCGCCGCCGAATGGGCGGTCATCCACGGTGCGGTGCTTATCTTTCGTAAAGTTCCGCAGATCGTGAATGCTGACTTCCACCAGACCCGTCTCACGAGCCCGGCGGACAATTCCGTAATCCAGTGGTCCGCGAAAGAAGTCGGGAAAGATCGTGAGAATGTCGATCTTCATTTCGAGATCGTAGTTAGTAGTTCGTAGCTCGTAGTTCGTGAAAACTGCAGTTTTGGCTTGCGAGCTACGAACTCCGAACTACCGGTTCACATCCAACAATCCTTCCGGCAACCGCATCCGAACCTGCTTGCGTTCCAGATCCACTTTCTCCAGATACGCTTCCGCGAACGGAATCTCGTAAGGCAACTTCGCTCCGCCCGGCACAATCAGCAGCGGTGCTTCACCGGCTCCAAACTGCACGTCCTCAATCGGGCCAATCTCGCGCTCGACGTCAAACACCGTGCAACCGATCAGATCGCTCAGGTACGTCCAGCCCGGCTCCAACGGGGCGCGTTCACTGCTCGGCAGCTGAAGCTCAGCGCCCACCAGCGGCTCGGCATCGGAAATCGTCTCGACGCCCGCAAACTTCAGCACCAGAAATCCCTTGTGCGGCCACAAATCCTCGACCGATACCTCGCGGCGCTCGCCCGTTTTCAGGAGCGCCCAAAGCCGCATGTCTTCCCGGATGCGGTCCGGAACATCGGTGTGCAGCTCGACGGCGACTTCTCCGCGGCGTCCCTGGGTCTTGATCACCAGCGCCAGGGTAATAAACTCGCCGCTAGAGTTCTCTGTTGCGATGGGACTCGCCACTCGCTACCCGCCACTCGCTACTCAATAATCTCCAGCGCGTAGCGCTTGTTCTGCTTCGACCCCGCCGCGCTCAACACCGTGCGCAAGGCGCGGGCGACTCGGCCCGACCGCCCAATCACTTTGCCCAGATCGGCCTCAGCCACTTCCAGTTCGATGACGATTTCATCGCCATCCTCGTACTCGTCAATGAAAACCTCACCCGGCGTATCGACGAGCGCTTTGGCAATGTGCTCGATCAGCGCACGCGTGTTGGCAGCCTGCTCAATCATTCGGGCTCCTGAATGGCGATTCTTTCAACTGCACCTCCCCCGATTGTCATCCAACCTTCCCCTCTCGATTGTCATCCCGAGCGGAGCGAGGGATCTGCAGTTGGACGTTGGACGAGGAGGAAAAGCTAGGCGACCGGCGCGGCCGCCGCTGGCACAGGCAGGGCAATCAGCTTCCGGACGCGGTCCGAGCACTGGGCGCCTTTTGAAACCCAGTAGTCGATGCGTTCGCGCTTCAGGTCCACGCTGGCCGGCGTGGTGCGCGGATTGTACGTGCCCACCACTTCCACCGAGCGGCCATTGCGCGCCCGTTCCTTCTCAATCACCACCACACGGTAATACGGTTGTTTGCGCGCACCAATGCGCGCCAGTCGGATCATCGGAATGCTCCGGCGGGGTTAAGACAAACCATTATTATGCCGGAGCTTAGCGCTTTTCGCAATGGGGCCGCGGGTCCGTACTAACGGCACAGGGCATTCGATCTGATACGCTTCCATCCCGTACCCCAACGCCACCTCATTCGGAGCAAGGACGCATGGCCGTCGAATTCCACTTGGCGCATCCAGAAGACCTGATCGAACTGGTCGCCATGATGAAAGAGCTTCAGCTCGACGACCCCTGGTCCTGCCGCTTCGACGAGCGCCTGGCCAGCAACGCGATGGACGAACTCCTGCGCAATCCCTCCCTCGGCCGAGTCTGGACCATCGCCGATGGCCTGGAAACCATCGGCTACATCGTCATGGCCTTCGACTACAGCCTGGAGTATCGCGGCAAAGGCGCGTGGGTTGACGAGTTCTTTGTCCGTCGAACCCGTCGTGGCCAGGGAATCGGGGCCCAGGCGCTAGAGTTTTTCGCCGAGCAGGCCAGACAACTCGGCGTCACCGTCGTCCACCTGGAAGTGAATCACGGCAACCCCGCCATCGAACTCTACCGCCGCATGGGCTTCGAAGAACACGAGCGCTATCTGATGACGAAGTGGATTACCGAGAAGCCGTGAACACTGCCAACTCGCGCTTTGTATCAGGGTATCGCCTTAGCGATGCCGTAAGTCGCGAGCCATCAAGGGGCTGCCGCTGCGATACGCCAAGGAGTCGCTGGACTAGTTCTCGATGACGCGTCCCTGCTCGACGATCTGGCGGAGCAGGTCTTCAATTTCCTTTTCCGACGTGGCCGGATTCATGCAGGTGAACTTGAGGCATTGCCGTCCGCGAACTCGAGTGTGGCCGATCACGGCTACTCCTCGCTCGAACAGCTTCTGTCGAAGGGCGGAGTTCAGCGCGTCGCTGTCAGAGTCACGCGCAGGACGGTAGCGGAACACGACGCATCCGTACTGGGGATTGTGCAGAAGTTCGAGCGCGGGACTATTGCGAATGAACGCAGCGGCATGCGCGGCCAGTCCGATCGTCCGGTCGACCATCTGCCCGAACTTTTCGCGCCCCAGCACCTGGAACGAAAGCCAGAGTTTGAGCGCATCGAAGCGGCGGGTTGTGGACAGCGACTTGTTCACCAGGTTCGGGAAATCGGCCTGATCGAATCCTCTAAGAAGATCGCGATGGCGCCGTGAGAGCAACAACGCCGAGCCGTAAGCGGCATCAACGTGAAGCCACGCACCGGCTTCGCGCGCCAGTGATGCGATTTCGGCCAACGGATCAATCGACCCGAAGTCAGTTGTGCCCGCGGTGCCGACGATTGCCGCAGGAATCAGATCGTTGTCTTTGAGTCGTCGGAGCGATTTCGCGAGTTCGCCCGGAATCATGCGGTAATCGTCGTCAACACGAACTTTGATCACGGCGTCGGTTCCAAGTCCGAGTTGGGCGGCGGATTTCTCCACCGTGAAGTGCGCGACGTCCGAGCACAGGAAACGCAGACGGTTTGCCTGCGGCGGCAGTCCTCGGCGCTGCACGGACCACTGCCAGCGCGAGGAAATGCAGAAATCGCGAGCAAGCAGCAATCCCATGAAGTTTGATTGCGTGGCGCCGGAGGTGAAGATCGCATCGGACCCAGCTGGTAGACCGGCCTCATCGCAGAGCCAGCGCGACATTGCCAGTTCGAGCACAGTGGCGGCGGGAGCCTGGTCGAACGAGTCCATCGACTGATTCAGTGCCGAAACGATAACCTCGGCAGCCAGGGAAGCAATCAGCGGTGGGCAATGAAGGTGAGCGATTGTGTTCGGGTGCGTCAGGACGATCGAGTTGGCGATCAGCGGACGCAAGCGGTTGAGACCTTCTTCAATCCCCGTCCCGTTCGTGGGCAAGATTTTGCTCTCCAGCAGTACTGCAAGTTCGTCCGCAGACTTGCCGGAGTAGGACCGGGAAGGCAGAGCTGCCAGAAGAGTGTCGACGGCCTTGGCGACGGCGTCGCGGTAGGCGGCGCCGTGAGTCGGAGTGAGGAAGTCGGTTTCGAACATTGCTGCCTCGCGACGATCGCGGTAGAACTCCCGCAGCAAGACTAACCGATGCCCTCAAGCTTGCTCAGGATTTCGAGCGGCTCCGGCCTTTCTGTGTAGTCCTCGTTCGCGGAGGCGAAGAGAACCGTCCCGTCACCATCGATGATGTAGGTTGCGGGAATCGGTAGTGTCCAGCTGTCGTCGCCGTTTACCAGGGGAAGATTGACGAAGGTACGGCGATAAAGGTCCTGCTGTTCTTGCGAGGCACGGTACGCCAGGCGATAAAGGTCCTGCTGTTCTTGCGAGGCACGGTACGCCAGTCCGAACTGGCGGGCGACTTCGTTATGGGTGTCCACCAGCAAGGGGAACGCGAGTTTGTGCTGGTCGTGCATGAAATAGGCCTGCTTCTCGGTCTGCGGCGAGATGGCCGCGAGAGAAGCTCCGGAGGCGACGATCTGCGCAGCTACGTAATTCATGGCCTCCATCTGCCCAACGCAGAAAGGACACCATCGCCCGCGAATGAACAGTAGAACCAGGCGTCCCTTCGCGAGCAGGTCCGACGAGGTGACCATCTTGCCGTCGTGGTCGTGGAGCGCGAACGGAAGAGACTTGGCCCCAACACCGAGCGCCCGGGCAGCGAAGCCCTGCGCCTTTAGTACGGCGATGGCGCGGTCGTGGATGGCCTGCACGTCAGCGGGAACATATTTGGCGATGAGTTCTTTGCGCTCCGCAAAGATCTGCCGCAGGGGGCGAGTGTCGTCGTAGGAACCGGATTCTGAGAGGGAACGCCACTTCATGGGAATGGATGCTGTCAGATTTTCGTCGGCTGCCCAGTCACAGCCACCAATTCTTTGTGGAGTTCGCCTGTTTTGAAGAAGTTGATAAAGGCAAACTGACCAATCATGAAACGAACGACAGATAAGAACAGTTGGCCTTGGCGGTGTTCCACGCGAATCACACGGCCAAGCCCGTGGAGCCGGAATAGTTCCGCCGCTAACAGGTCTTCGCTTAGAACTATGACTTCGCTGGGACCACTGACATGCAGTCCTGTGTCGTCAAGCCAAGCCTCGCCTCGCTCCACCTTCGTTTTCAAGGAGAGTTCGTTGCCCTGATGGAAGAAGACCTTGTATTTCATAAACCCCCAGGGAGTTGGAACGTTGACAGCACGACGAGCCCCTGCTCTTACATTCCCGGTAGTTTCATCCCCGCCAATCTACGCGCGAAACTCGCCTTGCCCATCTGCTTGAACATCTTTTTCATCTGGGCGTATTGGCGGAGCAGGTTGTTGACTTCCTGCACACTGGTGCCTGAGCCCCGGGCGATGCGTTTGCGGCGGCTGCCGTTAATGACTTCGTGGTGGTCGCGCTCGTGGGCGGTCATCGAGTTGATGATGGCTTCGACACGATTGATCTGCTTTTCGTCCACTTTGTCGGCGGCCTTCTGCATGCCGCTGAATGGGCCGATCGAGGGCAGCATACCGATAATGCTTTGCAGCGATCCCATCTTCCGGACCTGCCTGAGCTGATCGCGGAAGTCTTCGAGCGAGAAGCCATCGCCGGTGAGCGCTTTGGTCGCGAGTTCCTGGGCCTTCTTCTTGTCGATCTGCGACTCGGCTTTTTCGATCAGCGACATGATGTCGCCCATGCCGAGAATGCGTGAGACGATGCGGTCGGGATGGAAGGGTTCGAGCGCGTCGTACTTTTCGCCGATACCGATGAACTTGATCGGCTGCCCAGTAACTTGCCGGATGGAAAGCGCCGCGCCACCGCGGGCATCGCCATCCATCTTCGTAAGGACGACGCCGGTGAGCGTGAGCTTCTTGTGGAACTCGTCGGCCGACTTCACCGCATCCTGTCCGGTCATGGAGTCGGCGACGAACAGGATTTCCTGCGGATTCAGCATCCGCTTGAGCGACTGCATCTCATCCATGAGCTGCTCGTCGATATGGAGACGGCCAGCGGTATCGACGATGAGCACGTCGCAGCCGGAGTTGATGGCCTCGCGGCGCGCTTCTTTGGCAAGGCGCTCGACGGTGGCAGTGTTGGATTCGCCAACTTCGCCTTCGTAAAGGTTGGCCTTAATGGCCGCCGCAACCACTTTGAGCTGTTCGCGAGCGGCGGGGCGGTAGACGTCGACGGAAACCAGCAGCGGACGGTGTCCACCATTTTTGAGCCAGTTGGCGAGTTTACCCGAGGTCGTCGTTTTGCCGGAACCTTGCAGTCCGGCCATCAGAACGACCGTGGGCGGCTGCGAGGCAAACTTGAGTTTGGCGGTATCTTTGCCGAGCGTTTCGACCAGTTCGTCGCGGACGATCTTGATGACCTGTTCGCCGGGTGAGAGAGCGGTCATGACCTCCTGGCCGACGGCTTTCGCCTGGATACGGTCGATAAGATCCTTGACGACTTTGAAATTGACGTCGGCCTCGAGCAGCGCCAGACGGATTTGCTTCAGCGCCTCAGCAATATTCTCTTCTGTGAGGACGGCCTGTCCGCGGAGTGTCTTGAAAGCGCGCTGAAGTTTTTCCTGGAGATTCTCAAACATAAGCGTAATCAATAATTTTAACAGCCAGGGCACGCCGCGATGGGTTGAACCTCACTGTGCCTCATTGCCCTCAGGGTTCGGACCGTCCCAAATCGGGCTCACTGTCATCGCGTCTTGCGCGAATAATTGTGCAAGTAGGCCGGCAGTTCGCGCTGGCAGCGCTCGTCGGGGATCGGACTGCCGACCTTCATCTCCAGGGGAATGACGCCGGCCCAGGTCGGAAACGAATAGTCCTCTTCGTCATCCACCGGCGGGCCGCCGCGGACTTTTGCCGAGAATTCTTCGAGTGGGATCCGCAGGACCGACGTGGCTTTCAGTTCCTTTTCATTGGGCTGGCGGGAGTCGTCCCAGCGGTGCGGCAGGATGTGCTCGCTCAGGGCGCGCAGGGCGGCGATTTTTTCTGCTGGGTCGTTGACTAACGTGGCTGTGCCGAGAATCACCACCGAGCGGTAGTTCATCGAGTGGTTGAAGATCGAGCGCGCGAGCACGAGTCCGTCGAGCAGCGTGACCGTGATGCAGACCAGGACACCCTGGTCGAGGTGGCGCAACATGCGGCTGGCGGCTGAGCCGTGGATGTAAAGCGCATTGCCATCGCGGCCGTACGAGGTGGGGATGACGTAGGGTTGGCCGTCGGCGACGAAGCCGACGTGGCAGAGGAAACCTTCGTCGAGGATCTGGTTGACGGCGTCGCGGTCATAGACGGCGCGCTGCGGTTCGCGCACAACTCGGGTGCGCGTGGTTGGATTGGGGTTGCTGGACATGAAACGGACTTCCTAGGCAGGCGCCAAGAATGTTGAAAAAGAATTCTAGCAGGACAGTTGGTGTAAACGCCTTCCACGAGAGGATCGGTAAGTATCAAGGTCAGTGCTCAGTTTTCTGCCGTCGTTTGGCCGCGTTGAGCTGAGCGCCACGGTCGCTAACCTTCTACTCGCACTGTTGAGTGGGCGATTGTCGCTCGGTGTAGCCGGAACCGTGATCGGTTCGATGCGAGTGTAACGCTTGAACGCTGAAACGCACTATCAAACGTGTGGTGTCGTGCAGGCTGGGTATCGTCGCAGGCCAGGAGGCCAGCCCAACACCGAGGAGGTTGACGTGTTTGCCCGCAAGGTTGCTGCTCGCCTGAAACCGAACTCGCTTACGGAATTTAAGGATCTCATGGAGCGTGAAATCCTTCCCTGGTTGCGAAAGCAAGAAGGCTTCCTGGACTTGATCACCCTGGCTGTCCCCGATAGCAGAGAAGTCGCAACCATCACCTTCTGGGACCACCAAGGGAAAGCGCAGGCTTGCAACTCGAGCGGTTATCCGGAAGCGCTGAAGATTCTGGGCGAACTCTTGGACGGGACTCCTCACGTTAAGACGTTTGAGGTTGTCAACTCGACAGTTCAAAGGGTCGCCCTCGCGCGGCCACGGGAAGCAGAAAATCCGGTCCAAGAGAGCGAGGAGTCTCCAACGCACCCGTGCAACATAGAGACTTCATTCCCGGCCGCGATCCGTCCGTGCACTGAATGACCAGGACATCGCCGACCGGGCGGCTTTCCAGGCACAGCTGCATCACGCCTCCTCAAGGTTGAAATTGCGACTTAATCACGGCTCCCTCTGCCTGATCGACCACGCCCGTGCCGCCCCAAGTTGCTCGGTGACCCGATAGTACGGGATGGTCTGACCTGCAAGGGATCACTTGCGGCAGCTTTTCCCCGACGGCTTGGGCTGCTCGGCGAGCACTGCGAACTGGATTTTCTTCTCCACGGGATCAATCCGATCGACTAGAACACGTACGCGGTTGCCCAGGCTGTAGGTCTTGCGCGAACGCTGGCCAATGATCTGGCGGGTGGTTTCGTGGAAGGTGTAGCGGTCGTCGGTGAGGGTGTTGAGGGGCACGAGCCCCTCGACGAACAGGTCGGTGAGTTCGACGAAGAAACCGAACTTGGTCACGCTGACGATAAGGCCGTCGAAGTCTTCGCCGATGCGGGGCTCCATGAACTTCACTTTTTTCCATTCCATCAGTTCGCGCTCGGCGTCGTCGGCGCGGCGTTCGGACTGGCTGGATTCCTCAGCGATGCTGTGGAGTTCTTCGAGCGAGATGGGGTCGGCCAGGGGCTCGAGGGAGAGCTGATGGGAGCCGTGATCGCGGCGTTTGGACCAGGGAGAAGGCACGGTAGCGCCGGCGCCCCGCCGGCTGTCGGGCAGGCGACTCGCCTGCCCTGCGGAGGGCAAGTTGCCCTCCGCGACTGCCGGCAAGTTGCCGGCGCTACGGTCTGGCATCAGCGAACTGCCTACCGGGATTGCGCCATCCAGCCATTCTGCTGATTCTTTCAGCACTTCTTTCAGGATGCGGTGGACGATCAGGTCTGGATAGCGGCGGATGGGCGAGGTGAAGTGCGTGTAGGTCGTCGCGGCCAGCGCGAAGTGGCCTAGATTCTCTTCGGAATAGCGGGCCTGCTTCAGCGAGCGCAGCATCAGGTAGCTCAGGATGCGCTCTTCGGGCTTGCCGGCAATTTTGGCCGTCAGCTTCTGGTACATGCGCGGGGTGATGTGCACTTCGTTCGGGACTTCGATCTCGCGCACGCGTTGGCCGGTGCCGTGGGCGGCTCGGCGATCGGCTTTGAGCTGCACGCGGTGGATGGGCAGCGCGCCCACTCCGAGCGAATATCCGAAGGTCGCGGCGATGACTTCGAAGTCGTACACGCGCTTGGCGTCGGGCTTTTCGTGGATGCGGTAGAGCGATGCAATGCGCTTGTTTTCGAGATAATGCGCGACGCACTCGTTGGCCGACAGCATGAATTCTTCGATGAGTCGGTGGGCGAGGTTGCGCTCGGAGCGCGTAATGCTTTTCATCAGGCCGAATTCGTCGAACTCGATGATGGGCTCGGGCAGGTCGAAGTCGATTGAGCCGCGGCGCTCCCGCTTGCGGTTCAGGATCATCGCCAGATCGCGCATGCGCTCGAAATCCTCGATCAGCGGGGCATATCGTTTGCGCATCTCAGGATCGCCTTCGAGCACCGCGTTCACGGCGGTGTAGGTCATGCGCTCGGCGGAGCGGATGATGCCCTCGTTCACTTCGTAGCCGACGATCTCGCCGTGGTGGTCGATTTCCATGGTGCAGGAGAGCACGAGGCGGTCGACCTGCGGGCGCAAACTGCAGATGTCGGTGGAGAGTTCGAGCGGCAGCATGGGGACGGCGCGGTCAGGAAAATAGACGCTGGTGCCACGCAGGCGGGCTTCCTGATCGAGCGGCGAGTTGGGCTTGACGTAGTTTGCGACGTCGGCGATGTGGACTTGCAGTTCGTAGTTGCCGTTGTCGAGTTGGCGGACGTGGACGGCGTCGTCGAAGTCGCGCGCAGTTTCGCCGTCGATGGTGACGATGGGAAGCTGGCGGTAGTCGCGGCGATGGCGCAGTTCGCGGGCGGGAATGACATTCTCGATCGCCTGCGCTTCTTCGATCACCTCGGGCGGGAAGCGGTGCGGGAGATGAAATTTGCGGATCATGATTTCGACGTCGACGCCGAAATCGTTTTCTTCGCCGAGAATCTCGATGACGCGGCCGCGCGGATTCTGGGTGGCGCTCGGCCAGTCGGTGATTTCTACATCGACGACTACACCGTTGAGATCCTGCCAATCAGTGTGGCGGGCGGCCTCGTCGCCGATGACTCGGTTGGCCAATACTGGGTGGGGGCGAGGCGCCCCCACGACAGCCGCCGAGGGCGGCGTTACAGTCGGGATTTCGGCGCCGGGTGGGATGATGATTTCCTGGGACACTTTCTCATCAATGGGCTTGACGGTGTTGTGGCGGTGTCCGTAGTGGAAAATGCCGACGACGGTGGGATGCGCGCGCGAAACGGAACGGACGATGCGGCCCTCCGCGCGGCCGTCGGTGCGAAAAGCGGCGATTTCGACCAGCACCCGGTCGCCGTGCATCGAGGATCCGGTGGCGTGGGGAGGAATGAAGACGTCTCCCGCGAGCCGGGTTTTGAGGTTGGCATCGAGCGTATTGGCATCAGGAATGACAAAGCCGAAACCATCGCGATGCATGCTGAGGCGCCCGACTAGCATGTTATGGCCGGACTTCGCCTGCGGGATGGCGTAACGGTCGGAATCGACCTGCAGCAGTTCGCCTTTTTTCACGAGGGAATGCAGGCGGTCGGCCAGTTCGCGGCGCGCCTCGCCTTTTACGCCCAGCTCGCGCAGAAGCTGCTTGTGGCCAGCCGTTTTCTTAGGCTGGCGGCCGATGTGGCGAAGGATGGCGGAGTCGGAGAGCATGAAAGCAGGTCTTGTAGCGCCGACACTCTTGTCCGCGTGTCGGCAGCACTCGTGGTGCATGCAGGTGCGGACAGGAGTGTCCGCACTACACGCATTCACTGAGTCCTGACACATTCTTTCAGGTACTTCTCTTCCAGAATCTGGCGATGATGCAGTTCGTGTCCGGCGATGATGTAGGCCAGGGCGCGCACCGTCACTTCGTTCTTGTTGGCTACACCGCGACGGGCCCAAGCGACCTCGTCCAGATTGCGAAACAGCGAGAGGGTGGCGCGGCGCACCGCGATGTAGTCCTCGATCAAGTCGGCCAGTGGACGCCGTACGAAGGGTCCATGGCGCACGTAGTCGTCCTGCTCGAAGCCTTCGATGGGCATCGCGTCGCTGCGCGCAATGCGCAGGGCGCGGTAGCTCATGATGCGCTCGGTATCGTTGAGGTGGCCGAGGACTTCTTTCAGGCTCCACTTGGCAGGCGCGTAGCGGAGATCGCCGTCGGCTTCGGTGCGTCCGGAGAGCAGGAGCACCGTCTGGCGGCGCTGTTCGTCGAGCGTGGCAAGAATGTCGTCGCCGGGAACCAGCGAGATATAGCGGTCGTAGTAGGGAGCGTTTTCGCCCGGCTGAGGGCGGAAGGAGGTCGTCGCGATTGTGCTCATGGATTCCTCGTCAGGGGATTGCACACCATTGGCGCGTGCCCCACGGCTCCATACTATCGCGATAGAAGAATTACCGCAGGCCGGGCAGGGCTTACACGACTCTGGGATGGCGTGGCCCCGGAAGGAAAAGGGCGGTTGGGCGGTGGAACTACGAAAACTCCTATCAAAATATGGATTTCCACAGCCCGTAGCGTTTGCTCCAGGAGTACAATTCGCTTTGGCCCTCGAAGTGCGGCGGTAGCTCTGAATCCCTTATAAGGAAAGGATTTCAACGACAATGTGGAAGCCCACGAATCAACCTGCGACGCCTGGCCGGCCAGCGGAGCCGGAGCGCCCGAGCACGGCTGCTCCCACGGCGGCACCCTCGCTGAGTGAACCTGCTGCCCCGCGCCCGGTTACCACGACCACTGCTTCGGACCAAGCCACGATCGGCAAGTCGCTGGTGATCAAGGGAGAAGTAACGGGTTCTGAGTCTTTATATATTGACGGCCGGGTGGAAGGATCGATCAACCTTTCCGGCAACCGCGTAACCGTGGGCCGGAACGGCGTGGTCGCGGCCAACATCAACGCGCGTGAAATCGTAGTTCTCGGCAAGGTGCGCGGGAATCTCACGGCCAGTGACCGCGTGGATATCCGCAGCGACGGCTCGCTCACGGGCGATGTCGTGGCGGCACGCATCTCGATCGAAGACGGTGCCTTCTTCAAGGGTGGCATCGATATCCGCAAAGCTGGGGCGAAGCCGGAGGAAGTGAAGGCATCGACCTCGAGCACCGCGGAACCGGCGATTGCGGCCAGGGCGTAGAGCCGGCTTTAGGCTCTCGGCTTTGGGCTCAGGGTTTCGGAAGATAAGTTCGACGAAGAGGGCATCCTTGGTTTTGAGGGTGCCCTCTTGTTTTGGGAACTAGTGGCTGTACGGCAATTCGGACTCAATGGCCTAGAGCCTTGCGCCCAGAGCCGAAAGCCTGGTGTTATGGCTCCTTGCCGGTGGCCATCGTTTCGGCCGCTTGGCCTTCGGCGACTCGTGGAAAAGCTGAGGGTTTTTTTCTGCGCAGGTCGGCCGGTAGTTCGGAGCGCAGCAGCCACAACCCCGCCGCTACGGCTGCCGCCCACGTCAATGAGCCAAGTGCGAGCGCGGTGAGGTCGGCGCGGCGGCTGCCATCGAGCGACACGACCTGCATCACCTCATAACTCAACCCACCGGAAACGATGCCCACCAGTGCAGCCTTCCCCAGTTCCTTCCAGTTCATGCCGGCGAACGGGACCATGCCGCGGATGTGCAGGAGGAGAGCGATGGCCAGGGCATTAGCGGCGATGCCCACATCGGAAGCGATGGCCAGTCCCGTCACGGAAAGGGTGTGGAACAGCAATTTGTAGATCGGCAACGAGGCGAGCGTGATCAGGCTGCTGGCGACCATGGGTGTGATCGTGTTGCCGGAGGCGTAGAAGGCACGCGCATAGAGTGCCTGCCCCGACCACAGCGCCAGCGACAGCGAAAACCAGAAAAAATAGCCCGCGGTCGATCCGGAATCGGCAAGCGTGAAATGCCCGCGGCGATAAACCAGATCGACCAGCGGAAGAGCAATCGCCATCATCCAGCCGGTGATCAGCAGCGAGGCCGCCGCGATGCGATAGACCGAAGCGTTCACGGTGGTGGCAAACTCTTCGAATTTCTTCTCCCCGAACAGGCGGGAGAAGAAGGGAAGCGAGGCCTGCCCGGTGGCTTGTCCGAGAATGGCGATGGGGACGGCGAAGAGGCGTTTGGCGTAGTTGAGGCGCGCGATGTCGCCGATGCCGCTGGAGGCGAAGTAGCGCAGGATCCAGTCGTCAGCGGTGACCAGCGAAACGCCGAGCATCAGCGGAATCGAAAGCCGTACCCACTCGCGGAAGGCCGGGTTCTTCACGTCAAAACTTGGCCGGTATCCCGTGCCGATTTTGGCCGCTCCGATGGCATTCACCAGAAAGGGGCCCACAATGCTGCCGAATAGCGCTCCGTAGGCGAGCGACGCGATGCCGAACTGATGGCCAGCCACGACGCCGCCCACGATGATGAACACGTTGTAGATCAGCGGCCCGAACGCCGGGAACAGAAATAGACGGTGCGAGAGCAGAACGGCCGACACGACTCCGCCTACATAGAAGAAAATCTGGGCCGGCAGCAGGATGCGTGTCAGGTGAATGCAGAGCTGCATCTGCTCGGGCGTGAAGCCGTGGAACATCCAGCCGGCGAATTGTGGCGTGAAGATCTCCGCGACCAGAGTGCCCGCGATCAGGACAGTGGTCATCACGGTGATGATGATCGAGAAAGTTTTCTGCGCGTCCTGTTCGCGTTTCTGCGCCACGAACCGCGTGTAGATGGAGATGAAGGTGATGGATGCGGTGCCGCCGGCCACGATGTAGTTAAGCCAGTCAGGCAAGGTGAAAGCCGCGACGTAGGCATCGGTCTGCTGGCCCGCACCGAAGGCGTAGGCGATGTAGGCTTCGCGAATGTAGCCGATCACGCGCGAGAGCGTGATGGTCGTCATCAGCAGCACGGTCGCGGAAAACGCGCTGTGCTGGTGGGACGGCCGCAGTAAGCGCAACAGACGCATCCATGGCAGATTAACGCATCTTCCAGCCGCGCCGGACAGTTATCGCAGACGAAGAATCGCGGAAGACAATCGCGCCCCGTGTAGGGCGGACACTCTTGTCCGCCTTTCCTTCTCCCTCTGTGTCCTCTGTGGTTCCGGCTTTTGATCTCAACCACAGAGGGCACAGAGGAAACCGTCACATCGTCTCCGCTTTGACACTCCATTCGTCCAACCCGATAATCGCTTTGTGGCCGAACCCGTTCTCACTCACCAGCAACTCCGCACGCCCGTTCTGCGCCGTTCCTTCCGCAAGCCTTATCCCGCCGCCGTGCGAGGCGAGGGAGTTTATGTTTGGGATGCCGAGGGCAATCGCTATCTCGATTTTTCCGGATCCGCGGCGGTGAACTTCATCGGCCACGGGGTGCGCGAGATTTCCGATGCCATGGTGGAGCAGGCCCGAAAGCTGGAATTCGTACATACCAGCCAGTTCACGACTCCCGTCGCCGAGGAGTTCGCGCAGGAGTAGATCGGAGCTGAAGCTTGCGCGCCAGTACCAGGTGGAGATAGGCCAGACGAAGCGCCACCAGATTCTCAGCCGCAACCAGAGCTATCACGGGGCAACGCTCGGGGCGCTGGCGGTTTCCGGCAATAGGAAGCGTCGCGAAATCTATCTGCCGATGATGCGTGAGTTCGAGCACATCGGCATGCCGTATTGCTATCGCTGTGCCTTCGACTGCACGGATAACTGCTATAACTGCGGCCAGCAATATGCCGCCGAACTGGAACGGGCGATCGAAGCGGCGGACGGCAAAGCCGCGGGCTTTATTTTCGAGCCCATGAGCGGAGCCACGCTGGGTGCGGTCACGCCGCCGCCGGGATACTTGCAGGCCGTCGCCGGAATCTGCCACCGCCACGGCGTGTTGCTGATCGCCGACGAAGTCATGACTGGCATGGGCCGCACGGGACAAAACTTTGCTGTCGACCACTGGCAGGCTGCGCCAGACATTCTGATCACCGCTAAAGGCATTTCTTCGGGATACGCGCCGCTCGGGGCTGTGATTGCCAGCAAGAAAGTTGTCGATGCCCTCGCCGCCGGCTCGGGAGCGTTCCTGCACGGATTCACCTACAACGCACATCCGATTTCCGTGGCGGCAGGACGCGCGGTGCTGCGGCGCATCCGGTCTCAGAACCTGGTACACGTCGCCGATTCTGGTGCGGAGGGAACGGCGGGCTCTGCGTTGAAGAAAGCGCTCGAAAGTCTGCGCGATGTGGACGCCGTCGGCGAAGTGCGCGGGTTGGGCATGCTGTGGGGCGTCGAGTTTGTCGCCGACAAAAAGACCAAGGCGCCTTTTCCGCAAGAGAAGAACTTTTCCAACTTGGTAGGGCAGGCATGCCTTCGCCGAGGGCTGCTGGTTTATCCCATGCAGGGATCGGTGGACGGGGTCGCCGGCGACCACCTGCTGATTGCGCCTCCCGCAGTCATCACGGCGGACGAGATCGCCTGGGCTGTGGATCAATTGCGGGCGGCAATCGAGCAGTGCATGTAGCGCCCTCCGAGACTGAGCGCCAGGAAACCAGCCCGAAAAAGCTCTGCAAAACTGACGGTGTTCAAACGCGAAACCCCGTCAATGAGCGTAATCGGGATTTTACGCCAATATCATGATGCACACTCGAAGCCTCAGCTACCATTGCATTCATGAACGCACACATGATGCGACTCGTGATCGCCCTGCTCTGGCTTTCAGGAGGAGCATATTGTTTATACGAACGAAAAGCCGTTCGCGCATACCTCAGTCAGCTCAGGGACTCACCGGGCAATCGCCGTTTGAAGAAACGACGCCTGTACTTCCGAATCGCTGGCGCGGTCGCTATCGGCATCGGACTTTGGCAGTTATTCAGCTTGTTTAGATAGCTAACGTTAACAGGCGTGGGTGTTGAAAAACTCCCTTTTCGTCTCAAACAGCCAAAATTGGGGGGATAGAAAATGTCTACCCGACCCGAGAAGATCGATTGTGGGGCTTCCTGACGCGATTTTGTTTTTGCGAATTTCGCGGGTAGGAGTTTTTCAACAGCCACGCAAAACGACTGAAGCGAGCGACGGTGGGTTAGAAAAACATACCTTCGCGCCTTCTTCACGCTGACATCCTATGCCATCCCATTGTTAACAATGGGGATATCTGTTGATCCACGTTTTACCTGCCCTGCATTGTCATTCCGTCGCCAAAGCCACAAAGTGTCCGCAGAACGGAGGCAATTATGGCGACCTCACTTGCTGATTTTGCGGAGCAGATCGACCCTAAGACCCTGGCCGAGGCCCGCCGCGCCGGCTTCCGGCAGGCGACCCGCGTCCATGGAAGTTTCCTGGCGTCCGCCGAGAAACGGGCTCTGGTCTGGATGGCCGAGCGCATGCCCGCCTGGGTTAATTCCGACCACCTGACCATCCTCGGCTTCGCCGCCCAGATTGCTACTGGCGTCTGCTACGCCCTTGCCATCCACGATCGCCGGATGCTGCTCGCCGCCATTGTGTGTCTCGCGGTGAACTGGTTCGGCGACAGCTTGGACGGCACGCTCGCCCGCGTGCGCCAGCAGCAGCGTCCGCGCTACGGCTTCTACGTGGACCACATCATCGATTCAGTCGGCGCGGTCGCCATGATGGGCGGACTGGCGCTCTCGGGATACATGCATCCCGTGATCGCCGTTGGTTTGCTGATTGCCTTCTTGCTGCTTTCCATTCAGTCGTATCTGGCGACGTACACGCTGGGTGAGTTCCACATTTCGTTCTGGCGCTTTGGTCCGACCGAGCTGCGGATCCTGCTCGCCATCGGCAACCTGGCGCTGCTTCGCTGGGCGTGGGTGATTCACGGACGCTACCGCCTGTTCGACGTCGGCGGTGCGATCGGGCTGGTGGGAATGACGGCAATGCTGACTTTCGTCAGCGTGAAAAATACCGTTCGACTGTACCGGGAAGAGAGGATCGGGTGAAGAGGCAAATCCCATGTGGGGACGGGCGCCCTCGCAAGCCTGCCCTGAGCGAAGTCGAAGGGTCCAGTCCGAGCGAACCGGGTCCCCCGGCCAGCCCGCTGTTGGCTGGGCGGGGTAGAGAAGTTCGGCAGGCTTTCCTGCGCTGGCTGAAGTTCAATGCCGTGGGCGGAATCGGTATCGCCGTGCAACTTGCCGCCCTGGCTCTGTTCCGCTCAGGGTTGCACCTCGACTACCTGGTAGCCACCGCCCTAGCCGTTGAAACTGCCGTCATCCACAACTTCTTGTGGCACGAGCGCTTCACCTGGGCCGACCGGCCTGCGCACCGGTTCGCTCACTCGCTCGCCCGGCTGGCCAAGTTCAACACCAGTAATGGGCTGGTCTCTCTGGTGGGCAATCTTCTGATCATGCGGGCGCTCGTCGGCCAGTTCCACATGAACTGCTTCATCGCGAACCTGATCGCCGTGGCTACCTGTTCCATCGTCAACTTCCTGCTCAGCGACCGGTTCGTGTTCGAAAGTTAGCCCGACGATTACTTTTGGGGGTTCCGCCACAGAAGAATCCAAGCTATAATGTATTCAGTCATCGTGCGCTCGAACGGCTCCATTTCGCGTCTCCGGATGTGCTGGATCGAGGGACGTGCCTGTCCTCGCCGGTACCTCTCCGTTCTGCCCTCGCACGTGCGCGCCAACCTCTTCGGCAGCGACTAGTTCTTCCTTCTCCGCTTTCCTGCAGTGGTTACAGCTATTAGCTCTTAGCCTTTAGCTCTTAGCTTTTACCCGGTGCGGCAACCATGCTGCGTGAATCTGGGCTCAACCACTGGCAACTGGCAACCGAGAACTGACAACTGCTTTTGGAGAAACTGCCATGACCACCAAAACTCTTACAATCGGCCCCAAGATCACGACCGCCCTCCCGGGCCCCAACGCCAAGCGCATTCTCGCGGGCGATGACAAGTACATTTCGCCGTCCTACACGCGTTCCTATCCGATGGTGGCCAAGCGGGGCCGCGGCATCGTGGTCGAAGACGTGGACGGCAACGAGTTTTTCGATTTCTCTGCCGGTATCGCCGTGACTTCCACCGGCCACTGCCATCCTGACGTCGTCGCCGCCATTCAGCAACAGGCGGGCGAACTGATCCACATGTCAGGCACCGACTTCTATTACGAGAGCATGGTGACGCTCGCCGAGCGGCTGTCGAAAATCGCACCCATGCCCGGGCCGCACAAGATCTACTACGGCAACTCGGGCACGGAAGCGGTCGAGTGCGCTCTGAAGCTGGCGCGCTATCACACCAAGCGCCAGCAGGTGATCGCCTTCCTTGGAGCCTTCCACGGGCGCACCATGGGCGCTCTTTCGCTGACCGCTTCCAAGCCGCAGCAGAAGCGCCGCTTTGGGCCGCTCGTGCCCGGCGTGACGCACATCCGCTATCCCGATGTGTATCGTGGCTGCGAGGGCGGACCGCAGGACGCCGAAAAATTCGCGCTCGGCTGCGCGCGCTACATTGAAGACAAGCTCTTCAAGACCGTTCTAGCTCCGGAAGAAGTGGCCGCCATCTTCGTCGAGCCGATTCAAGGCGAAGGCGGCTACGTCATCGCCCCAACCATTTTCATGCAGGAACTGCGCCACATCTGCGACAAGCACGGAATTCTGCTGGTCGTCGACGAAGTGCAGAGCGGCGTGGGCCGCACCGGCAAGTGGTGGGCGGTCGAGCACACGGGTGTTCATCCCGACATCGTGTGCAGCGCCAAAGGCATTGCTTCCGGTATGCCGCTCGGCGTCGTCATCAGCAAGGCCGACGTCATGGACTGGGTGCCCGGTTCGCATGCCTCGACCTTCGGCGGCAACCCGGTGTGCATTGCCGCGGCGCTGGCCACGCTCGACGTGATCGAGAAGGAAGGGCTGCTGCGGAATGCGAAGGACGTCGGCGACCACATGCTTAAGCGCATGGCCGCATGGCCGAAGAAGCACAAGCTCGTGGGCGACGTCCGAGGGCGCGGGCTCATGGTCGGCGTCGAGATCGTGAAAGATCAGAAGACTCGCGAGTACGGCAACGCCGAGCGCGACCGCATCGTTGAGCAGGCGTTCGAGCGCGGCATTCTCTTCCTGGGCTGCGGTCCGAATACGGTGCGCATCTCGCCACCGCTGGTCGTGACCAAAGACGAAGCCGACGTGGCCATCGATGTGCTCGAAGAATCGATTGCCATCGTCGAGAAGAACGCGTAATCGCCGGAGGTACACGATGTGGAACGGAACCGTGGAGTCGATCCACATCGCCTCCGCCCCAGAGCGGCCGATGGAGGCCCGCAATCAGGCCTTGGCGATTCCCGGTGTCGGGCTGGAAGATGACCGTTACGCGCTGCGTAAGGGCACTTTCTACAAGCCCGAGCCGGATTTCGAACTCACGCTGATCGAGGCGGAAGCGGTCGAAGCGCTGCGGCGCGATTACGAAGTCGAACTCGCCGCCGGCGACGCTCGCCGCAACATTGTCACGCGCGGCGTTCCGCTGAATCACCTGGTCGGATGTGAGTTTCGCATCGGCGATGTTCGCATCCGCGGCATCCGATTGTGCGAGCCCTGCGAACACCTGCAGCGGGTGACGGGTCGGCAATTGATCAAAGGCCTTCGCCATCGCGGCGGATTGCGCGCACAGATCCTGACGCAAGGCACAATTCACGTCGGGGATGGAATCAACGTGTAGCGCCGGCGCCTCTCCGGCTGCCGCGCGGGCAACTTGCCCGCGCACTGTAAGCCCGTGCTGCAGCTGCTGTTGAGCAAGGAAGGAATTTATGGGCGACACCACACTCCGCGAGCTGGTGTACGGCAAAGGCGCACACGTGGACCCCGTCGCCTGCGTGGAAGATATCCCGGCGGAACTCGCGACCCGCACCGTCGAGGGCTATCCCCACTCCATCTGGCAGATCGTCGAGCACATGAACTTCTGGATGGAATACGATTTGCGCAAGGTCGCGGGAGAAAACCCGCCGTACCCAGAGAAGGCAATCGAAAGCTGGCCCGCGCATCCTGAGCCAGCAAACGAAGAACAGTGGCAGGCCGCAACTCAGCGATTCAGCCGACTGTTGACGCGGCTTGCCGCGCTGGCGGAGTCCGATTCGGCAACGCTCCAACGAATTGTCAGCGATGCCGGTTCGCCGCAGTCCCCGCGGCAGTCCACCGTGCACGCCATGCTGTGGCAGGTGGCTGCCCACAATAGCTACCACGCCGGACAAATCGCGCTCCTGCGACGACAACTTGGCGCCTGGCCTCCCCGACGGGGCGGCGATACCTGGTAGTGTCGCGCGCCCGTCACTTTTCCTGATAACGAACTCTCACTGGAAGGAGGCCTCCATGCCGCGCTTCACCTCTCGCACTCTGTTCGCCCTGGCGTTCACTCTGGTCGTGTGGGCCTCAGCCTTTGCCGGAATTCGCGCCGGACTGCGCGCATATTCGCCGTCAAACTTGGCCATCCTGCGTTTTCTGATTGCGTCGCTCGTGCTCGCGATCTACGCCGGCATCGCTCACTTCCGCCGTCCGGACCTGCGCGATCTCCCGGGCTTGGCATTTACAGGCGCCATCGGGATCAGTTTTTATAATCTGGCGCTCAACTACGGAGAGACGCGCGTGACCGCCGGCGCCGCCAGCCTGCTGATTGCGTCGGTGCCCATCTGGACCGCGCTGGCCGCGCGATTCTGGCTGCATGAAAAATTGACGGCCGCAGGCTGGGGCGGCGTGTTCGTAAGCTTCGCTGGAGTTGCCCTCATCGCCAGCGGGGAAGGCGACGGCATCCGCCTCTCACCACAGGCGCTGATCATCCTGGCCGCGGCGATTACTTCGGCGGCCTACATGATCCTGCAGAAGCACTACCTCGGCCGCTACAGCGCGCTCGAGTTTACCGCCTACTCGATCTGGTTCGGAACCGCGCTGATGCTGCCTTTGGGGAGCGGCCTCGCGCACAGTCTGCGGACCGCGCCGGTCGCCGCCACGCTGTCGGTCGTCTACCTGGGCATCTTCCCGGGCGCTCTCGCCTATGTCGGGTGGGCGTACGTGCTCTCGCACGGCGCGGCCGGACGCACATCGACGCTGCTCTATGTGATTCCGGTGCTTGCGATCGGCATTGGATGGCTGTGGCTGGGCGAGGTGCCGACCATGATCTCCTTGATCGGCGGCTCAATCGCGCTCGCGGGCGTGATCGTCGTGAATACGAAAGGTAGAGCCGGCGCTGCTCAATCCGCTCCTGTGCTCACGCCTGAGGTGGAGAGCTGAAGTTCAGCGATGTTCTGCGAGCGCGGAATTCCGGCCGCGAGATTCAGTGAGACACAGCGCGACCACGAACAGCACCGCCATTCCTCCGGCCGACATCAGCAGAGGCATGCGCAGCCCGAACCTCTCCGCCATCGCGCCACCGAAAATTGGCGCAACCGTTGCCCCCATGATCTCCCCGACCAGCGTTGCGAGCCCGATCGCCGTCGCGGAAAACTGTGGCGGCACAGTTTCCGCAGGCACGAGCACGATGATCATGGCCGCAATGGCTTGTCCCGCATTGCACAGGAATAGAATCGTTGCCAGCAACCATGGAAAGCGATACAGCCCACCCACTTGCAGGGATAACGGCACCATGGCCGACAAGACTGCGAGGATTAACAGCACTGGTTTGCGCCCCAGCCGATCCGAAACGGCAGGAAGCACAAAGCCGAGAAAGAAGCCTCCCAGGCCGCTGGCACCGAGCAGAAAGCCGGCCGTCGTGGGCGCTTCATGCCTGACCTCGGTGATGTAGAGCGGGGCAAAAACATTCAGCAGAAACAGCCAGCACATGAACCCCGACGCCCCGATACAGCTTAGCCACATGTTCCGAAACCGCAAGATCAAGATGTATTCCGAAAGGCGGGCAACGCCGTGATGGCCTCCCCCCGCCTCCCCTGTGTCCGGCTCTCGCACAAATTTCCAAAGAAGGGTTCCCATCACTAACCCGGGAATGCCTGCTACGAAAAAGGCCCAGCGCCAGCCGAACCGCGCAGCCACCTGGGTGGTGAGGACGGGCGCTGCGGCAAGTCCGACCAGGGCCGCTGCGCTCACCACAATGCCGACATTTCGTCCGCGCCGGGTGGGTGGAGACGTCTCTTCGATAATCGCCGTGATGATCGCCCAGCATGGGCCTTCGGCCACGCCCAGCAGCGCACGCACCAGCAGAAGCTCGCCAAAGTTGTGAACCATTCCCGAGATCCACGAAAGCCCGGAGAAGAGGAAGATTGCAGGCACCAGCACCGGCCGTCGGCCGAACCGGTCCGAAAGGGCGCCAAAGAAAAAAGCGGACACCGCCCATGCAATCGCGACGACCGAGGCCAGAATCCCAATCTGTTCGCTGCTGAGGTGAAACTCCGGCGCGAAGAACGGTGCCAGATACATTTGGGACATGCGATCGAGAAAGACGGTGCCCCAGGTTAGAAACAGGATCAGGACCAGAAAGTTTTCGTAGCGCTTTGCGACGTTGGAGTGGATGGTTCCTCCGCCCAGTCTTCGATTGGTTCCGGATCATGACTGCCGCTCAGCGCATTTCCGGATGCGTCAATTTAAGTGACTTTGCGCCGGAGGTCAACTTCTGCCGCACGGACCAAATCGACCGAAACGGTGGTGATAACGATCACATCCCGCGACACGACCCGGCTTTAGAGTGAAGACGGAGTTACTGATTCCATGTTCGCCGGACGCCTGACGCAAGCCACGGTGCGAGCACTCGATTGGCTGTCGGATCGAACCCTGCCGCCGGAGGAGATGCCTGCCCACCAGCGCACCGGCCGCCGCGGGGAAGAGGATGCCTATTTCTATCTTCGGCGGCGCGGCTACGTGATCATCGCGCGCAACTATCGTTCTCCCCATTCTCGCGGAGAACTGGACCTGGTGGGCTGGGACCGGGATGTGCTCTGTTTTATCGAAGTCAAGACCCGAACTACGCATGACGTAAAGCCCGCGGAAGCGGCGGTAGATGACGCCAAACAAAAGGAGTTGGGGCTGGTTGCCCGCGAGTTTCTCCGCCTGGTTGCACCATCGTGCCAGTGGCGTTTCGACGTGGTTTCCGTATACTATGACCGCCATCGCAACCAGCCTTCATTTGAGTTGTTTCAAAATGCGTTTTCCCTGTCGTACAATCGTTAGCTTGGAAACCGCTACTGAAAGGATTTAGTTCGTGCCTGAATTGCGAAAAGACCCCATCGTGGGCCGGTGGGTCATCATTTCCACGGATCGTGCCAAGCGGCCCACCGACTTCGTTCGTGAAGGCGTGAAAATCAAAGGCGGATTCTGCCCGTTCTGTTACGGCAACGAAAACAAGACCCCGCCAGAAATCCTGGCATACCGCCCCACCACCAGCGGCGCCAGTCCTCAGAAGGATAGTTCCGGGTGGACCATTCGCGTTGTGCCCAACAAGTTCCCGGCGCTTGGCATCGAAGGCAACCTCGCCAAGCAGGCTGAGGGTATGTTCGACAAGATGAATGGCATCGGCGCCCACGAAGTGATCATCGAAACGCCCGACCACAACCTGAGTCTGGCCACGCTGCCGCCGAAGCGCATCGAAGACGTGCTGTGGGCCTTCCGCGACCGTATCCTTGATCTGAAGAAAGATCGCCGGTTCAAATACATCCTCATCTTCAAAAATCACGGCGAAGCGGCCGGAGCCTCGCTGGAGCATGCGCACTCGCAGTTGATTGCGCTGCCGATTCTCCCGATCTACGTGGTGGAAGAACTGCAGGGAGCCAAGCAGTATTACATCTACAAGGAACGCTGCGTGTTCTGTGACATCATCCGGCAGGAAACCGATAACGGCATTCGCGTGGTGGCCGAAAACGAAGACTTCCTGACTCTCGCGCCCTACGCTCCGCGCTTTCCCTTCGAAACCTGGGTCCTGCCCAAGCGGCACGAATCGGCCTTCGAGAACTCGTCGTCGCAGATGTTCGAGAATCTCGCCAAGGCGGTGAAGTTGCTGCTCATGAAGGCCGATCGCGTGCTCGACAATCCCCCCTACAACCTGGTGGTGCACAGTTCGCCCGTGCAGGATCCGACCAACGACCACTACCACTGGCACATCGAGTTCATGCCCAAGCTGACCAAGACCGCAGGATTCGAGTGGGGCACCGGTTTCTATATCAATCCCACCCCGCCCGAAGAAGCAGCAAAATTCCTGCGCGAAGCGAGTGTGGAAGAGCCCGTGCCTGCTGCCGTGCGGTAGCGGGACGAAAACACCAAGCCAAAAATAGGGCACGGTCATTGACCGTGCCCTTGAATTCGTAAGGAGAAAGAGGGTTATCGCAGCGTGGGCGAAATCCTCATTCCGGAGTCAAACACGCGCGATAACGGACTGGCTTCATCCTAAAGAGTGGGGCCGCCCACAGTTGTCACGAAGAGGTAAAAACATTGTCGTTTCAGCGGAGACGAACCAGGCTAGCCCTGCGTCCGATCCAGAACTTCCGCGTGCCAAGCCATCTGGATCGCCTCCAGTTTCGCCTCATTCGAGTTCTTCGGATCGTCCTTGAAATCGGGCAACTCGGTGACATACTTGTGCAGGTCGGTGAAACGGACCGCCAGCGGGTCGAGTTCAGGATGGGTCTCGGACAGCAGAATTCCAATGTCTTCCGAATCAGCCCAGGTAAGTTGTTTTGGCATGAACGATAGCTCCATCGAAAGCTCTTGGCTTTTGGCCTTCAGCCATTAGCTAGAGCGATCCGCACTTCGGATCGCTAAATGCTGAGAACTGTTCTTCAATGTTCCTCTGAAACGTAATTCCGATTCCACGCCGGGATCTCCACCACCACTCTCCCTGGCTTCTGGATCACGGCCTGACATCCGAGGCGCGAGTTCAACTGCAGGTCGGCAGCCATGTCGAGTTTGTCCGCCTCATCGTCTTCCAGTTCCGAGATCAGCTCCGCGCCCTCTTTTACCCACACATGGCAGGTCGTACATGCGCAGTTCCCACCGCAAGCATGATCCAGGTGCACACCGTAGTTGAGCGCGACATCGAGGATGGACTGCTCTTTCCCGTGATCCTTGTAGGGAAGCTTGCCGTGCTCAAACGTGACTGTCTTCCCTTCGGGGAGGAAAGTCACCTCCACTGTGTTTTCAGCCAGAGAATCCACGGTCGCAGCTCCGCTTCCCTGCGTTGTTTCGTCAGACATAGAAGAACCCCACTGTTTTATTCAAATTCCGCCTTCGCCACCGGATGCCCGGCCTGCTGGCCTTCCTCAATCCCCGTGTCATCCATGGCTTTCCCCTTGAGGGCCGTCGAGACTGCGCTGTCCATCATCAGCTCCGCCAGCCGCATCGTTCCCTGGTTCAGCGCATCGATGCCTTCGCGAATCGCCTGGTAATCGTCGCCATCCTTCACCGCGACCAGGGCCTCTTCCAATGTCTCGATCTTCCGCCTTTCGTCGCTGGTGAGGTCCTTCCAGGCCTCGTTCTTCTTTCCCTTGGCGAGCGCCGCGAGAATCGTCTCTGCTTCGCGCCGCGCTTCGATCACCTGCCGCTGGCGAAAATCTTCCTCCGCATAGTCGAACGACGCCAGCAGCATGTTCTCGACCTGCTCGTCCGTCAGTCCGTAGCTGGGCTGGACGTCGATCTCGGCCTCTTTGCCGCTGCGCTGCTCGCGCGCGGAGACATGCATAATGCCGTTCGCATCAATCAGAAACTTCACCTCGATGCGCGGCATGCCCGCCGGCATCGGCGGCACGCCCTTCAGGTCGAAGCGCGCCAGCGACCGGCAATCGCGCGCCAGTTCGCGCTCGCCTTGCAGAACATGAATCGCGACGTTCGTCTGACCATCCACCTGCGTGGTGTAGTACTGCGTGGCCGACGCAGGAATGGTCGAATTTCGCAGAATGATTTTGTCGGTGACGCCGCCCGCGACCTCAATTCCCAGGGAGAGAGGCGTCACATCGAGCAACAGCATTTCCTTTGTGATCGCGG
>JAIQFZ010000076.1 GCA_020073015.1 Terriglobia bacterium
GCGCGCATCACACTCGCTGATCTGGACGCCACTTTTCTCCTGGCCTTCCTCGATCATTTAGAGCGCGAGCGGCACAATGAGAGCGCCAGAGCAATACTAGGCCACATCACGCCGCGTAAGCGGGGTGATGCGGCGGAGGAAAACTAGACCGCCGGATTTTCTGTTTCACGGGAACAGCCGACTGCGGGGGTAACGGAACTGGTTCAGTTCCGTTGAGCCGACGGCCGTGATCGTGGAACACCGGAGGGATGTACTCAGTGGAGATCTACGGGCGGATACGGCGAGCGGTTCTGGTGGAGGGCAAGAGTGAACGGGCAGTAGCGAGAGAGTTTGGTGTGGCGCGGGAGACGGTGCGTAAGATGCTGCGCTACGCCGTGCCGCCGGGCTACCGGCGGAAAGAGCCCCCGAAGCGGCCCAAGCTGGGGCCGTGGTTGGGCGTGATCGACGCCATTCTGGAAGACGACAAGAATCATCCCAAGAAACAACGGCATACGGCGAAGCGGATTTTTGAGCGTTTGCGAGCGGAGCACGCCTACACGGGCGGCTACACGATCGTGAAGGACTACGTGCGGGCCGCGACGCTGCGCTGCCGGGAGATGTTCGTTCCGCTGACGCATGCTGCGGGCACGGCGCAGGCCGACTTTGGCGAGGCGCTGGTGCTCGTCGGGGGCGAGGAGCGGAAGGCCCACTACTTCGCGATCGACCTGCCGCACTCCGACGACTGCTTCGTGCGGGCGTTTCCGGCGGAGACGACGGAGGCCTTTCTGGAGGGGCACGTTCAGGCTTTCGCCTATTTCGGCGGCGTTCCCACCACGATTCTGTACGACAACACGAAACTGGCGGTGGCTCGGATTCTGGGCGATGGCACGCGGCAGAAGACGCGGGCGTTTTCCGAGTTACAAAGTCACTATTTGTTCGCCGAGAAGTTCGGGCGGCCGGCGAAGGGGAATGACAAGGGAAAGGTAGAAGGGCTGGATGTATAGGAAAAACAAAAATCATTTTCGGCGGGTGAACAGGATTCATCCGCCTAGGGCATGGTCTCAGACATGCCCATAGTCCTGAAGATTGCAGCACCAGCATGAAATTGCTCGTTCAAAGGGGGAAGTGGGAATTGTTAGATAGCTCAACAAGCGCAGGTATGCGCCGTTGAGCCCTGAAAGGGAACGGAGGACGTAGCAGCGCCTCTGGCGCGATGAAATTATGACAAAGAAATTACAGGGCTACGTCTAGCAACGGTTGTTTGCCGTCGGGCCCATTTCATCGGTTGACCGTTGCGATCGACCAGCGGATCTACTCCAAAATACTGGCGAAGCGAGTTTCGCCAACTTAACCTTTGAGGGCGAGGTCGCCTTTCCTGCCCCAACAGAACAAACAAAGCAGCCCAGGTCCGACTCTTTGTGCTTGGCGCCAGCAACCCAAAGTAGCGAATGGCATGGCGATAACGATCAGGGACGTGCTGTGCCCAGAGGGCAATGAACTGCTCGATCGAATACCGGGTTGTAACGACCTGCTGCAGTTTCTTGTCCTTTGTCAAAAACTGGACTTCTCGTTCTGTCACCTTTACGAAACGACGCTGAGCGATCGGTGGCCGGCGCACGTACCGCGCTGCATATCCCAAAAAATGCTGCTTCGACTTGCAGTGATCGACATCGACGATCCAGAAGTCCCGTTCGTATTGAGTCTTCAACATTTTCCTGAGTTCTTTGGCGTCAAAGTCTGACCTGAGCACGTTCGTTTTTATCGCCTCTCTGAGGTAAGTGATTACGACATATTTCCACATGCGCATCAGCGGGACCTTGGGGAAGTGTATCCGAGAGATCCAGCGGCCCTGCGACTCCTGTAGACCGCCCGCAGAGACCAAAATGTGGAGATGACAATTGAAGTTTAGGGACGCGCCGAAGGTATGCTGCACGACGATGATCAGTACGCGAGCGCCGTATTTGGCGTTCACCCATTGCTGTATCACCTCGGCTCCCAGCGCAGGGAGGTCATGAAGTAAGTGGCGATTCTGCTTAAAGATGGGCCAGAGGACGTTTGGCATGGTAAACCCAACGCCGGCGTACCTAATATCAGGAAGAAGGGCTCGCATCTCTTCTTGCCACAAGAGCGTGGCGCGATAGCCGCAACTCGGGCAAGCTCTCGACTTGCAGGTGTGGTAAAAGATCGTCTTCTCTCCGGTTGGCGAGGCGTAGACTTCGGCACCCAAAGCCGCGGTTCGGCAATTGAGCATTCTCGCGAAGTTTTCGCGGACGTCAGGACGGGTCTCGGGTCGATCCCACAGGTCTCTTGTAGCTTCCAAAATTTGCTTTAGCAGCTCTCGGTTGCGCATGGTGGTAATTCATTCCTCCAATGATCCCAGGATTCGCAAAGCTCCTTTGGTCAGAAAAGCGATGTTCTCTGGAGCGTCTATCACGACCACCCTGATCGAAGCGAGTTCTCCGGTTTCGTGCAGGGGGCGACATCTGAGCAGATCGCCCAAATTGGGCTGGTCCGGTGGGATTGGTGAGCGCTTCGAGACATGTCGCTTGATTAATCGACGAATCACCTTATTGGTGCCTCTCTGGCCCAGATAGAGCTCCAGTTCCCTTAGCTGTCCTTCTGGCGACAGTTGCCGCCACTGCCAGGCCTTGTGGATGCTAATCTGATTGGCCCGCAATGCCTCCCCGAGTTTCGAATTCTGGGTCTTCATGAGCTGCTTGACCTTGGTCACGTTTCCCGCGGACACACCCGCGGCGCGGGCAACTTCAGATCTGACATCCAGGCGTTTACCTTCAGTCAATTTTGACGAACCTTGATTCTGACCACCGGCTCGCTGATTCGACCGCGCCTTTTCCTTCAAACCAGGTTCAAGGTCCAGTGCCAGGAGTATTCGGCTGAAAGCGTTTAGGCCGTTCGATCGACGACTCTTCCAAAGCAGCCACTGAAGCCCTTCCGCCTCGTTCAGATCGAGTTCGATACATATGAGCGTCGGGCGCCCTTGTTGGCGAGCCGATTCCAGCACAGCGTAGCCGTCAATCACGAAGCGGTCCCGTGTGATTACGAGCACCTCTCGAAAAGCCTCGTCGCCTTGTTCAGCGAAAGCGGACAACTCGGCAGTTGGAACGGTGAGTTGATGCCGAAGATAGCTTGGATGGGGACGGACTTCCTTCACACGGCAAGTCACGAACTGTCCAGACATGCTCATACCCAAGAAGGGCGAAAATTCGTCAGCGCTGGACAGTTTTCGTCGAAAAACTTCGGTACAGTGTTGAAGCGTTGGTCGATAGCGGAAGTTGAATAGTTTTGTTGCTACGGGAGAAAACTTCGGCTGGCGGGTGACTGGAGAAGACCAAGCATATCTCGGCCTCTGCCGCGTCAGCATGGCAATTCTGTGGTTGCGGTGCAAAGAGGGAACTGTCACTATTCTGTAGCTATCCGGCCTTTGCACGACCAGACAGAACCGCACGAAACCAAACTGGCTCCAGGTTCCCGATCTTTTGTATGTCAATGGAAGTACAAGGAAAGAGAGCACTAAGCCTGATAGCTTTGCAGTTGCCCCGAGTCTTTTGAGTCCGCTGCGTCTGCCAGTTCCGCCATCCCGGCGAAGGATGGTAAGTGTTAGTCGAAGAACTGATTGCAATGCTTCTGCACTGCCTTTGGCCGCCTCAAAATCACGGTGCCAGTTCCAGCGTCCGTTGCGCAGTTCTGCGCACTTCCCGGCTGTTCCTCGGTTCGGGTCATAGTATCGCATAGCCGCTGCACTGCCGCCAATTGCAGCCAGCATCGTTGCGGCGCGGAACCCTGCTCAGTGCCAAAGCGGAGGAAGAGCCCACTTCACTTTTCCGGCCACAGGACGTACTTAGCCTCGGGGGGCTGCGCATGATCTGAGCAACCTGAAGAATTCGTCGAGCCGGACCCACCCCACGACCACAGCCTTGACCCTGACGTCCCGGCAAGACATTGGGCGGCGGAGTTGTCACGGTCGAACGGACGAGATGCATATACAATGGTGTCGTGTTCGAGGTCAAAAGTGAAATTCCGGATGAGTCCGTGCCGCAGAAAATAGCGAGCGGCTCAGAAACTATCCTGCTCGTGGATGACACTGCCCCGTTGCGTGCCATAACTCGCGAACTACTGGAAGGGTGCGGTTACACCGTACTGGAGGCAGAGGATGGCGAGCACGCCCTTCAGATCTCCAACCACTACCAGGCCGAAATCTCTTTGCTGATGACCGACCTTGGACTACCCAAAATGAGCGGCGTGGAGTTGGCCAAGTCTCTGCTGGAGAAGAGGTCCACGACCAGAGTTCTTTACGTATCGGGCGATGCCGACGAAGTCATGGACAGCAGAGTTCCGGAACCGGGCACCGCCTTCCTCCAAAAACCTTTCACTCAGGAGGCGCTCGCCCAGAAAGTGCGCGACCTCTTGGATCGCACGGAGGATAGGTCGCAGGTTCGAGAAGGGTTGCTGGGCAGAGGCAGCGAACCAGCCGCTTGAGATTGTGGGCAGCCGCGGCCAACGAAGAACCGCTCGTCCAAGGAATTCTGGTCTCCGCGCGCGGAGCCAACCTCGTCCGTGCGCTCCTTCCTCCGCATCCTTCGTCTGCAGCAACGGCTTGATCAGGACGGGAGTTCCCACCCCTCATCCTTCATTTTTCGGTTCGTCCAGCGCTGCAATTGCTCGAACAGGCGGGGTTCGATCACCACAAATCGCAAGCCCGCTCTTCCTCCAACATCGGCCCATACCAGGCGGCCCTTGGCATGGATTGCGGTTTCGCTCTCCGGCAGCAGAAAGCTCACGTCGAGCAATCCTGCGAAAGCGACGGGATCGATCACTTCGTCCAGTCCCATGCCACCTGTACTCAGGTTGACCGCCGTGACCTGTAACTCTTTCCCCTGGCCGTTCTTCAAAGTGACCGTCAAACTGACCTTGGTACGGAAAAATTTCTGCCGCTCTTCACTGATGGTTCCAAGTGCCGGGGATCGGTCACCCATGGGCACGTCGATTCCGTATTCCCGAAGTTTGCGGCTCAGAGTGCGGCGGGAAATCCCGAGTTGCTCAGCGGCTTGCGCGCGATGACCGCCGGTTTTTTCCAGCGCCCGGATGATCATCTGCTCTTCCATGTTCTCCAGGTTGCCGAGCGGCATCGCAACCTTCCTAAGGGTTCCTCCCGGTTGCTCGCCCGACAGTTCTGCCAGCACAGCCGAGGCTGTGATCTGCCGGTCGGGGGCGGCCATGGCTAGTTTTGCGACCAGATTGCGCAATTCGCGGATGTTCCCCGGCCAGGAGTGCGCCCGCAGCGCTGCCAGGGCATCGGAAGTAAAGTTTTTTTCTGGCGCTTTCAGCGTCAAGAAGTGCTGAGAGAGTGCGGAGATGTCCTCGGGACGCTCGCGCAGGGGCGGCACCCGCAACTGCAACTGGCCCAGCCGGTGGAACAGATCCTTCCGAAATCGTCCTTCCTGCACGGCCAGTTCCAGATCCTGATTGGTGGCAGCCACGACCCGAACGTCGACCGTAATTTTCCGGTGACCGCCCAGCCGGTAATACGGAGCGCCATCCAGAACGCGCAGCAGTTTCACCTGGATTTGCGGCTGCAACTCCCCGATTTCATCCAGGAAGATGGTGCTCTTGTCGGCCATTTCAAACAGACCCGGCTTGGACGAATCGGCGCCGCTGAACGCTCCCTTCTCGTAACCAAACAGTTCGCTCTCCACCAGATGTTCCGGCAGGGCGGCGCAGTTGATGTCGATCAACGGCTTCTTGTGACGATTTGAAAATTCATGGATCGTGCGTGCCACGAGTTCTTTGCCGGTACCTGTTTCGCCGGTTACCAACACCGTCTCGGTATGGTCGGCAACCCGGTCCACCATACCCATGAATTTGTGCATCAGCGGGCTGGCAATCAGAAACTGCGTGCCATCGATTTCACGGCGAGCCAGCGGAGACGCAGTGGCAGCCGATCGGCTTTGATTCTGGCCCGTTGCGCCCTCGACATTCTGCCCGGCAATGTCGAACGAAATACCGACCATGCCGACGGGGACGGAATTGGAATCGCGCAGCAACGTCAGGCAAAGATGGGTGGAGAATTCCGCGCCCGACTTGGTGCGGCCGCGCAGATCCCCTTCGAATCTCCCCTTCTCCTGAACAACCGGGATCGGCAGCTTCGTCAGCGCGGACTGGTCTCCGGCGCAATAGAGATCGGCCAAATTCTTTCCGACAAGCTTTTCCGGCTCAAAACCGTATCGATTGACTCCCTTATTACAGCCGGTAATGACTCCTTGAAGGTTGGTGATGATCACCACTTCCTGCAACTGGTCCAGAACGCCGGGCGGAAGCGCGGCGCGGCCCGCCGGAGTCGAGGCGTAACGGCCCCGGTCGCGGGCGGCGGACTTCTGCGGTCTCTCCATGGGAGGAGTCTTCAACGAAGTAGACATCCTTACGATCTATGGCCGTGACGAATTGCGCGCCTCACGCCACCGCCCAAGACTCCGACATCCAAATCAGCTTTGGGGCGCGAGTGCGCGCGCGTCAACTCATGATGCTGCCACAATCCAAACGACTTGGTGAGAACCTCCGGGCAGGGTCTGAAACCAACGTAACCTGGCATCCCCAGAGGCGCCGACATGTCATCGCCTCGATGGGGAGGAATTGGGGTTCCGGCGAGACGCCAGGAGCAACCAAGACTCCGTCAGCAGGGGCCGACAGCGTCTGTTACTTCGGTAAGTATCTGGCCTTTCACCGACTGCACTACCATCTCGAGGACGGCGAAGCTGCGCCTGCCATCGGGCGTTCATGGGCCAAGGTGTCTCACCCGGGGGCGACGTTCGGGAGCAGCTTGACGAAAAGCTGCGGTCCGGCAATCTATGTCCAGACGGGCGACACTGTTTATCGGGACGACGGCGGCGCTCGGGGTGTCCACGCTGGCGTATGCCCTCTCCCACTGGCACAGTGCCAACCTGACACAATTCATTTGTTACCTGCTTATCGCAGTCCTTGCCTCTGGCCTGAAGATTCAGCTGCCTGGCATTGACGGCACAATGTCGGTCAACTTCCTTTTCATTTTGCTCGGAGTGCTGGAACTTAGCCTTCCCGAAACTCTGATCATCGGGTGCACGGCAAGCTTGGCGCAGTGTCTGTGGGGCACTCGGAGGAAACTGGTTCCAACCAAGATCTTCTTCAACGTGTTCAGCATGATGGCGAATGCCATCGCACTCTCCTACTTCATCTATCACCGGCTGCAGAGCTATTTCGGAGAAAGCACACCTCTATTGCTGGCCGTCACGGCCTTGGTGTTTTTTCTGGCGAATACCCTGCCGGTTTCCGTCATCATTTCCCTGACCGAAGGTAAGTCGCCCCGGGCGGTCTGGTCGGAGTGCTACTTCTGGTCGTTCCCCTACTACCTGGTCGGTGCCGCCGTGGTGTTTTCGGTCGGCTTTGTCAACCAGCACGTGGGGTGGCAGACCTCGCTTCTGGTTCTGCCCTTGATCTATTGGGTCTTTCGCTCCTACCGTCTCTACCTGGAACGGCTGGAAGCAGAAAAGAAGCAGGTCGAGATTGAAAAGCGCCACGCTGAGGACGTCGCCTCACTCCACTTGCGGACGATTGAAGCGCTTGCGCTGGCCATCGAGGCCAAGGACCACACTTCGCACAAGCACCTGCAACGGGTCCGGGTGTTCGCCGTTGAGATTGCGAAGGACCTGGGCTTCTCCGCCGAAGAAATCGAAGCCTTGCGAGCGGCGGCGCTGCTGCACGACATCGGCAAGTTGGCCATCCCCGAACACATCATCAACAAGCCGGGACGGCTCACGCCGGAAGAGTTCGAGAAGATGAAGATCCACCCGCTGGTGGGCGCAGAAATTCTCGAACGCGTCGCATTTCCTTATCCGGTCGCACCCATCGTGCGCTCCCACCACGAGCGGTGGGACGGATCGGGCTATCCCGACGGGTTGAAAGGCGAGCACATCCCAAAGGGTGCACGGGTGCTGGCGGCGGTTGATTGTCTGGACGCGCTCGCCTCGCACCGCCAGTACCGGAATGCTTTGTCACTCGAGGTCGCAATGGAGAAAGTCGCGGCCATGTCGGGATCGTCATTCGACCCCAAGATCATCGAGGTTCTCAAGCGACGCTACCTCGCACTGGAGAACCTGGTGCAATCCTCTGCGACCACGGAAGGCGCCGGCATCCCGCCCCAGGCGCCGGTTGAAACGCAGGTCGAACCGGCCGCCGCAGTGGAACAATTTGCGAGTGCTTCCAATGCAAGCTCGGACGCCGACTTCCTCTCCTCGATCGCGTCGGCGCGTCAGGAAGCGCAAACCATGTTTGAGCTCAGCCAGGACCTGGGGAACTCGCTCAGCCTCGGCGAGACCTTGTCTGTGCTCTCGATGCGGCTGCGCAAGCTGATTCCGTACGATTCGATGGCTGTTTTCCTCTCGAAGAACGGGCGCCTCGTGCCGGAACTCGTCAGCGGTGACAACTTTCGTCTGCTCTGGACCCTGAATATTCGCATCGGGGAAGGCCTCTGCGGCTGGGTCGCCGAGAACCGCAAGCCCATCGTCAATGGCAACCCGGAAGTCGAAATCGGACAGGTGAGCGATCCTGAGAAGTTCACCACGTTGCGTTCTGCGCTCGCCGTGCCGCTCGAGGGGCTTAATGGTGTGGTCGGTGTCCTCGCTATGTACCGTTCCGATCGCGATGCCTTCACCGCCGATCATCTGCGAATTCTGCTCGCCATCACTTCGAAGATCGCGCTCTCGGTGGAAAACGCACTCAAGTACCAGCAGGCGGAGAACTCCGCGACCACCGACTACCTGACTGGCCTGCCCAACGCCCGCTCATTGTTTATCCATCTGTCACGCGAACTCGCGCGTTGCCGCCGCACCGGAACTTCACTTGCCCTTATGGTCTGCGACCTGGACAACTTTAAGCAAATCAACGACCATTACGGCCACCTCGAAGGCGACAATCTGCTGCGCGACTTTGCCGCTCACCTCCAGGAAACCTGTCGCGGGTACGACTATGTGGCACGCATGAGCGGAGACGAGTTCGTGGTGGTTGCTCCCGGTCTGGGACCGGACGCCGCCAACGAGAAAGCGAGCCGTCTGAATCAACTGGCGGTCGAAGCTGGAAAGAAAATCACTGGTCGCGAACTTGTTGCCCTCAGCGTGGGCACCGCGTTCTGTCCGGAAGACGGCTTCGATGTCGAGCGCCTACTCGCCGAAGCCGACCGCCGCATGTACTCGATGAAGCAACTTCATCACTCGGAACTCGATCGCGACGCGCAGACTCCGTCCAAACCCGCACGCGGCGCGACGGTGAACTAGGACTTTATGCTGTGGAGAATCGCGCGGCACCTCGCAGCCATCGCCGGAATCGTCCTGTTAGGTGGACTCCTGTCAGCCACCCTGGTGCGGCTGGCGCCTGGCTTCGATACCGACGAACGCGCATTCGATCCCTCGCTCAACGCCGAGAGTGTTCACGCACTCCGTGAAGCCCGTGCCGGGGAACACAATATCCTCCGCTTCTACGCCGCCTATCTTCGGGGCGCTCTGCACGGCGACCTCGGCACCTCCCATGCCCTCGGACAGCCCGTGCAAAACCTTCTGCGGGAGCGCTGGCCCGTGACCCTGCGCGTTGCTGGCATCGGGCTCCTTCTGGGATGGTTGCTCGCGGCCGCGCTCGCGTTCAGCGCTTGTCTCTGGAGGCGAACTGCCTACGACCTGTTCGGCACAACCCTGAGTGGCGCTTTTCTCTGTATTCCAGCGGCCGTACTCGCCCTGCTTTCCGTGATCCTCAATGCGCCCGGCTATCTCGCCATTGCTTTGATCGTGTTCCCCAAGATCTACCGGTACGCCCGCAACCTGCTCGGGAAGGCCTACGCCCTGCCGCACATCACCGCTGCCCGCGCCAAAGGTTTGGGAGAGATTCGCATCCTGCTCTGGCACGTGCTGCCCGTGGTCGCTCCCCAGACGATCGCTCTGGCCGGCATCACCGTTAGCATTGCCCTGGGAGCAAGCATCCCAATCGAGAGTCTGTGCGGTCTGCCCGGCATCGGACAACTCGCCTGGCAAGCGGCCCTCGCCCGCGACCTGCCCCTGCTTGTGAACGTCACCGTTCTGGTTACGCTGGTAACCTTGCTGGCCAATTCCGGGGCCGATGTAATGATTCACATGCTGAGGCCCCGGGAGGCATGAACGCAGCCCGCAAGCTGGCGTGTGTCGTCTTGCTCGCCGTGTGCGCAGTGTCTCTGGCCGCCGATTGGCTGGCGCCCTCCGGCTATGCCAAACAATTTCGGGAAGTGCCCAGTTCCCCACCCTCGCGTCAACACCTGCTCGGCACCGATGAGATTGGTCGCGACCGCTTCGCACGCGTTCTCTACGGCACGCGCATTTCGCTTGTGCTAGCGCCCGCAGCGGCGCTCGTTTCAACGCTCCTGGCTGCACTCGTTGGCGGACTCGCCGGATACCTCGGCGGAATCTGGCTGCGCATCGCCACCAGCTTCACTGACCTCTTCCTCTCTCTGCCCTGGCTCTTTCTTCTGATCGCGGTACGCGCGCTCCTGCCACTCAACGTGTCTCCGTTGTCCTCGGTCCTGATTACGTTTTTCATCCTTGGACTACTGGGCTGGGCGGCATCCGCTCGAGTGCTTTCCGCCAGCGCCGATTCTCTGCGCAACTCGGATTTCGTCCTGCAAGCGCAGGCCTCAGGCTTGCACGGTCCCCGGCTCTTTTTCGTGCATGTGCTCCCCAACCTGAAACCGATTCTCTACGCCCAGTTCTGGATCTCGATTCCTGTTTTCATCCTGAGCGAAGCGAACCTCGGAATCCTGGGCCTTGGTGTAGCCGAACCGCTGCCGTCCTGGGGAAGTCTTCTCCGCGAACTCGAAGGACTGGTTTCCTTCCGGGAAGAACCGTGGCGCCTGGTTCCGCTGGTTTTACTGATCGTTGTCCTGACATCATTTCAACTCGTTTTATCGAATAATGAGGAGGTGACCGCATGAACGGCCGCCGCGCGTTTTCCGAACTGGTTCCAGCAAAGGACTCTTATACCCGTGTCATCCTGAGCGGAGCAGCAACTTCACGAAGTGAAGTTGCCGCGGAGTCGAAGGACCCCTACTTCACCAGGAACGCATCCAAGGATTCGCCGGTGCCAAGAGGATTTCTACTCCTTCTTCTCTGCCTCGCCCTCCTCGCCGCTGCAGCCTACGCCCAAGGCGGAGGCGAACTCCGCTTCTGCCTCCGCAATGAACCCAAAACTTTCGACCCGCTGCTGGTCGACGACGACTCTTCGCTCTCCATCCGCTACTTAACCGGTGGCGTGCTGGTGCGTGCGAACCGCAAGACCCAGCAACTGGAGCCCGAACTCGCCGAATCCTGGAGGCTCTCGAAAGACGGCAAGCAGATCACCTTCAAACTCCGCCATGGAGTCCTGTTCTCCGACGGCACGCCCTTTTCGGCCGACGACGTTGCCTACACCATGCAGCGCCTGATGGATCCCAACCTGCACTCCTCCACCGGAGACGCCTTTCGTTCCGGCACCGGCGCAGTCACCACCCTGAAGCTTGGTCCCGACCAGATCACCGTCATCTTCCCCGCTCCGATCGTCGAACTCGACGCGCTCTTCGACCAGGTTGCTATCATGTCCGCTCACTCGCCCAAGAAAGAAGGTGCGGTGCTGGGCCCGTTCCTGGTCGCTGAGTACAAGGCTGGCTCCAGCGTCCTGCTCAAGCGCAACCCGAACTACTGGAAGAAAGACGCCCACGGACATCGCCTGCCCTACCTCGACTCGATCCATCTCGACATCCAGCCCAATCGCGACGTCGAAATGCTGCGCTTTAAGCGCGGAGAGCTCGACCTGATCAACGTCCTCGACAGCGACTACTTCGACAAACTCGCCTCGACTTCGCCGCAGCTTGTGCACGACGCCGGAGCCTCGCTCGACGCCGACTTCCTGTGGTTCAACCAGGTCGCAAGCGCTCCTATTCCGCCCTACAAGCGCGCGTGGTTCCGCTCTACCAATTTTCGACGCGCGGTTTCCGAAGCCATCAACCGCGCCGATCTGAGCCGCATCGTCTACAACGGCCACGCTCAGCCCGCCGTCGGCCCGGTTTCGCCTGCCAACAAGTTCTGGTTCAACAGCCGCCTTCATCCCGAAGCGCACAATCCCGACGCCGCGCTGAAACGTCTCCAGGCCGACGGATTCCACTTGCAGGACGGAACGCTGAAAGATAAGGACGGCAACGCGGTCGAGTTCTCCATCGTCACCAACGCCAGCAGCAAGCCGCGCGAGCGCATGGCCGTCCTGATGCAGGAAGACCTCGGCAAGATCGGCATCAAAGTGAACGTGGTCACGCTCGATTTCCCGTCGCTACTGGAGCGTATCTCGCAAAAATTCAACTATGAAGCCGCCATTCTCGGCTTCCGCAACGTCGATCTCGATCCCAGTGGTCAGATGAATATCTGGTTGAGTTCGGCGGAGAATCACGCCTGGAACCCGCAGCAGAAGTCTCCGGAAACCGCGTGGGAAGCCGAAATTGACAAACTGATGCGGGCGCAGGCCTCCGCCTCCGATCCGAAAAAACGCAAGCAGAGTTTCGACCGCGTGCAGGAAATCGTCTACGAGCAGGCGCCTTTCATTTATCTCGTCAACCAGGACGCGCTTTCCGCCGTCTCCACCTCGGTCGAAGGAGCGAATCCGGTCATCCTGCATCCGCAGACGTTCTGGAATGCCGAACGCCTCACGCTGAATGCCAACACACGAGCCAGCCGATGAATGACGGCAGTCTGCTTTCGGCGCAGGTGACGGTCCGCTATCCGGGCAAGCCCCCGGTCCTGCGCGGAGTCACGCTCGAAATCGCACCCGGCGAGATCATGGGCCTCGTCGGCCAAAGCGGTTCCGGCAAAAGCACGCTCGCTCTTGCCGTCCTCGGATTGCTCGGCCGTCAGCGCGCCACGGTAGAAGGCCGAATCTGGTTCCAGGACACCGACCTCGTCGCCATGCGCGAGCGCGATCTGCGCGCCCTCCGCGGACGATCCCTCAGCCTCGTCCTGCAAAGTCCGCTCGCCTCGCTCAACCCAGCTTTGCGGGTTCGCACGCAGCTCAAAGAAGCCTGGCGCGCCCACGCCAACGGCACGTCGGCAGACTGTGACGCTGCCATCCGTGCCGCCATGACCAGCGTCAGCCTCCCCGCCGACGAAGACTTCCTGCGCAAGCACGCCTCGCAACTCAGCGTCGGCCAGGCGCAACGTGTCCTGATCGCCATGGCCGTCCTGCACCGACCCGCCCTGCTGATCGCCGACGAAGCCACCAGCGCGCTCGACGTCATCACACAATCGGAAATTCTCCAGCTCTTCGCGCGCCTCAATCGTGAGACCGGCATGTCGATTCTCTACATCTCGCACGACCTGCCCTCGGTCGCCGAGATCTGCCAGCGCATTGCCATTCTTCACGAAGGCGAAATCGTCGAGAGCGGACCCACCGCGCAGATCTTCGCCGCTCCCCGACATCCCTACACGCGCCGCCTGATGTCGTCCTTGCCCCACCTGCCCACCAGAACAGGCGAGCCTTCCGCAGCCCAGGCCGCGGCCGCGAAATAGACCGCTGCGTCTACCGCTTCCCGAAATACAAATCCGCCACGCTTTCCGCCATCGCCGGAGCCTCCGCCTCCGCGCGATTTGCCAGCACAATCACCGTCAACCGGTCATCCGGAAAGCGCTCAATGGCCGTGCGAAATCCCACCGTCTCGCCATAGTGCCAATACCGCCGATGCCCGAGATACGAATCCACAAACCATCCAAACCCGTACAGAGGCGCCAGGCTGCCGTCCAGTTTCCGAAGAGGAGCGCCATTGGCTTCCGTCGCCGAAGTCAGTGCCGGTTCCATTTCCTTCGCACTGAGCAACGTGTGATCCGCCAGTGCCCGGTCCCACTTCTCAAGGTCCTCGAGCGACGAATAGACTCCCCCATCTCCCAGCGTCGCGGAAGTCGAACTCTGGTCCGTCTCGCGCCAACCGCCCGCGCCCAGCGTGTGTCCATACGCGCGATGCGTCACTTCGTTCTTTCCTTTTTCGTACGCGATCGTGTTCGTCATCCCCACCGGCTTGAAGATCCGATCGCGCAGAAAATCGCCGAAGCGCATCCCCGACCGTTTCTCCACCACCATGGCCAGCAGCACGTAGCCCGAGTTGCTGTACTCCCAACGCGTGCCCGGCGCGAACCTCGTGCTCGCCTGCTGCTTCAGCAAGTCGAGTACACCCGCATCCTTGATCTGCGGAATCTTCTCATCCGCAACGCCTGGGTAGTGCTTCGCCATGATGTCTTCGTAATCGATCAGTCCCGAGGTGTGGGTCAGCATCTGCCGAACCGTAACTCCCTTCCCAGATGCCGGAAATCCCGGGAAGATGTCGGTCAGCCGCTCCTCATACCGCAGCTTGCCATCATGCACCAGCAGCATAACGGCCATCGCCGTAAACTGCTTGGTCACCGATGCCAGCCGGAAATTGGTTTCCGGCCCGATCTTCTCGTGCGTCCGAAGGTCTGCAACGCCGTACCCCTTCCGAAAGATCGCCTTGCCGTCCTGGATCACAAGCACTGCGCACCCGGGATCGCGCTCGCTCTCAAATTTCGAGAACAACGCATCGATCGCCGAAGGTGAGACCTGGGCAGGAGCAGTAGGACCCAACGAGAGCGCCATGAGGATTAGAAAGCCGGCAAGCGAGCGCATCACGCCTTGACCAGTTGCCCCGCAACTTCCGGAAGCCCCGCGGCCTGCCAGGCATCAAACCCGCCCGCGACATTGATTACGTTGCGATGCCCGGCCCGCTCCATCAAACTGCACGCGATCATGCTCCGGTAACCGCTCTTGCAGTGCACCGCGATGGGATGATTCCCATCCAGCACCGGCAACCCATGCGGAAACGTATCCAGCGCACGCCAGTCTGCCTGCGCGATGTGGCCCGCCTGCCACTCGCCCTCGCGCCGCACATCGAGCACACGCACGCTTCCCTCTTGCAGCTTTTTTCCCAAGTCGTGGGGCGAGATCTGCGGCGTCACCAGCACCGGCATTCCCGCTTTCTGCCACGCCGCGAAGCCACCCGCAAGAAATCCGCCGACGTGTTCAATGCCCACGCGCGCCAGCCGCATCCGCGCTTCTTCCACCTGCGCATCGCTATCGGCAACCAGAATCGGCTTCGAATGAATCCCCAGAATTCCGCCCGCCCAGGAAGCAAACTGCCCCGAAAGCGCAATGCCGATCGAGCCTGGCACGTGCCCAGCGGCAAACTGATCGCCCGGCCGCACGTCAATCACGTTCGCGCCGGCATGCAGCATCGTCTGCAACTCGGCCGGCGTGAGTGGCGCCAGCGGCGACAACTCCGTTAACGCCGTTGCCCCCGACCGGTTGATCTCCGCATCCTCCAGGAAGTAATCAGGCCGCGCCGGAAGATTCGCAGTCAGTTGACGGACAAATTCCTCGCGGCTCGCAATCTGCAACGCATAGTTCGTCAGCCGCTCGGTCCCGATCGTCGACGAGCGTTCCGCCCGCATGCTGCGTCCGCAAAGCGAACCCGCCCCGTGCGCCGGATACACCAGCGTAGCATCGGGCAACGTGAGCAATTTCCGATGCAGACTGTCATAGAGCAGCGCCGCCAGTTGTTGTGGAGTGTGTGTGCGCGACAGGTCCGGTCGTCCGACATCACCGATGAAAAGCGTGTCACCGGTCAGCACCGCCCACGGCTGCGAAGATTTTTCCTCATCGATCACCACGAAGCACACGCTCTCCGGCGTGTGCCCGGGGGTTTCCAGTGCACGAACCCGAATCGACCCCACCTTCACTTCGAAGCCATCGGCGAGCGGCACATGCGGAAACGCGGCGCCCGCCTGCGCTCCGATATAAATCTGAGCGCCCGTCCGCGCTGCCAGTTCCTTGTGCTCGGAAACAAAATCCGCGTGTAGATGCGTTTCAAAAATGTGCCGGATCTTGAGATTCTGTTCCGCGGCGACTTTCAGATAAAGATCCACATCGCGCTGCGGATCCGCCACCGCCGCCTCGCCCCCAGAACCAATCATGTACGACGCATGCGCCAAACAGGTCAGATAGAACTGTTCGAAGAACATCGCCCCACCCGTGCGGCGCGCACATTCTTGTCCGCGCAAGTCTGCGTGTGTCAAGAACGCAGACCCTACCCCAAAGCGACACCAAGCTTATCACTGCCTACTGCAATGACTTCGGCTCCGAATGATTCTTCGGGAATTTCGAGTTCAACAACGACAGCAGTTCATGCGCCGATGCCGGAGCCCCCGCCTTCCCTTGCCGGATAATTTCTTTCGCGCTCAGCTTTCTTCCGTACAGTTTTTCATTCGCGCGATTGTCCGGCCGCAGCGTCGATCCTTCCAGCGACACCCCGGCAAACAATCCCCGCGAGCGCGAGTACGAAAGAATTTCCGCCCGCATCGCCGCGTCCGTGTCGGCCGCCGCCGCGCGCCCTTTCGGTCCAGCGGCCGCAGCCGCGTCCGCTCCCAGTTTCACCTTGCTGCCCATCAAACTGGCCGCACCGCGCGGGTTCATCACCAGCAGAATAAAGTCTGTCGCCTCGCCGCCCAGCTGAAATCCGATGTTGCCGCCTTCCAGCGCATACATCGCCGGCGCGCTCCATGGCCCGGTGAAATGCTCGCCCGTTCGGCACGTCATCACCCCTCGACCGTAGCTTCCACCGATCCCGATTGCCAACTTTTTCACCGAAGGCAGCACGATCACGCACTCCGCGCGATCCATCAGGTCTTTCGGAATGTCGTCAGGAATGTTGATGATCTCTTTCATGACTTCCCCGGAGTCTTTCACCCGGTCGTTTTCGTGCTCGTTATCGGCCGCCGCCATCGCCACGGACAAGACAAATAAAGACACCACTGCGGTCAGCAGTTTTTGCATGAACCCTCCTCAATCATGGAAAAATTATCCTGCGAATGCTCAAAACTCTATCTGAACTTGACAGTGGTGCACGCGAATTTCCACTCAGCCCCAGCGGGGTCACGTTGTCGGGGCCGGCCCCGGCCCACAAATGGCTCATAAGCCGTTGATCGGATTGTGGTTAAATCCAGCACTGCTTGCGTACTCCTTTTGTAACTTGGACTTCCACCTGGGACGTCCTACAGTCAATCGAAGCGGTCTTCGGCCCATGGCGTGCATCGAATAATTTGGAAGTTCAATGCAAGTGTAGGATGGGCCAGCAAGGCGAAAGAATGACGAAGCAATACAAATTCGGTTGGGCACTCGCAGCGGTTTTGGCGTTTTCCGTCGCAGCTTTGGGCCAGAGCACCTCATACGTCGGCACTACCTCGGTCGCTGAAAATTCGGTGTACGCGACGGCTCTTCTCGTGCCCGCCACCGACGGTGCCGAGGAGTCCATCCTCACCATCCATAAGCGCGTCGACGAAGTCAACGTGCTCTTCATCGCCACCGACCGCCACGGCAAGTTCGTGCGCAATCTGAACCAGAACGACTTCAACTTTTTCGACGATCACAAGCCGGTACAGTCAATCCTGAACTTCCGCCGCGAAACCGACCTGCCGATCCAGATGGGCCTACTGGTCGATGTCAGCGGTTCCGTGCAGGGCCGGTTCGCATTTGAAAAAGAAGCCGCCACCGGGTTTCTACAGCACATCATCCGTCCCGGCTATGACAAGGCCTTTGTCGTTGGCTTCAACAAGCAGAGCAAGTTGACGCAGGATTTCACCGACAACGTCCCTGCCCTTTCTGCCGGAGTGCAGCGGCTCAACGGGGGCGGAGGAACCGCTCTGTACGACGCGATCTACAAGGCCTGCAAAGAAAAATTGCTCAGCGAGGCGTCCGATCACCCAATCCGCAAAGCCATCGTGATTCTCAGCGACGGCGAGGACAATCAGAGTGAGCACTCCCGCGCGCAAGCCATCGAAATTGCGCAGCGCGCCGAAGTTCTGATTTACGCAATTTCCACTGACGACAGCGGACTGATCCTCCGCGGCGATAAAGTCCTCGAAGACCTCGCCTCCGCGACCGGCGGACGCGCCTTCTTCCCCTTCAAGATGAAGGACATCACACACTCCTTCGCCGCCATCGAAGACGAACTGCGCAGCCAGTACGCCGTCTCCTACAAACCCAGCGACTTCGATGCCGACGGGCGCTACCGCTCCATCGAAATCACCGCAGCGCTATCATTGCTTGCGGTTTTCGTTGTCATTGCGGTTTCCGCTGCCTTTTATTCCGACTAATCCAAAACAGCCCACCACCGAATCAATCCTTGCATTGCGCCTGTCTTGGGCGTGTGCTACCGTCCCCTTGAAACCGCTTCGAGGTGAAACTCCATGTTCCTGGCTTTCATTGGCATCCTTGTAGTGATCGGGATTGTGCTGGCCATGATGTACAACGGCCTGGTGCAGTTGCGCGTGCGCTCCGATTCCTCCTGGTCCGACATTGATGTGCAGCTCAAGCGACGGCACGACCTGATCCCCAACCTGGTGGAGACCGTCAAAGCATGGCCATGCAGGCCACCGGACCCGCCGACAAAGCCGCCGCCGAGAATCAACTCACCGGCGCGCTCAAGAGCCTGTTCGCGGTTGCCGAGAACTATCCGCAACTGCAGGCGTCGCAGGAATTTACCCAACTGCAGAATTCTCTGAACCAGACCGAAGACAGCATTCAGAACGCCCGCCGTTACTACAACGCGGTCGTGCGCGACCTGAATACCAAGATTCAATCGTTCCCGACCAACCTGATAGCGGGAATGTTCGGATTCCAGCAGAAGCAGTTCTTCGAGACCGCGGCCGCCGATCGCGAACCGGTCGCCGTAAAGTTCTAACTTGAGAGACTTCATCAACCTGTTGGGAAACTCAATGAATTGTCATCCCAAGCGAAGGGCGCGGGAGCGAAGCGACGAAGCACGAGTCGAGGGACCTTGTGTTGGCCCGAAGCCAAGGAGGAGCCAGTTCAGCTTGAGGCTTCACCCGCTCCGGCGAATTGTTCGAGCCGCCCTCTTACTCCTGCCAGTTGCCCTTCTTCTCGCCCTCTCGTCCCCTTCCGCCGCCCAGTCCCGCAACTGGCGAGTCGCCGATTTCAAAGACACCATCTCCATCAACGCCGACGGCACCGCGCTCATCAGCGAAAAGATCACGCTGGTCTTCGTGGGTGAGTGGCACGGCATCCATCGCACCATTCCGATTGAGTATCCCGGACCGCACGGAGCGAACTACACCCTTTTCGTGGACGTGAACAGCATCACCGACGACGCCGGCAGCAAGCTGAAGTATGAGTCGCACAAATCAGGAGACTTCCGCGACCTCAAGATCTACATTCCCGGCGCCATCGACGCCACGCGGGTTGTGAACATCGACTACACCGTCCGCAACGGCGTCCGCTTCTTTGACCAGTACGACGAGTTCTACTGGAACGTGACCGGCAACGACTGGCCGGTGCCGATCGACCACGCGGCCGCCTTCGTCACTTTCCCCGAAAACGCCGCGGGCGGTCTGCGCGCGCAGGCCTTCACCGGCGCCTACGGCTCGAAGCAGAATGAAGCCACCGCCGAAGTCAACGGCGCCGACGTTACGTTCGAAACCACCAACCCGCTGTCCATGCGCGGCGGCATGACCATCGACATCTACATCCCGCAAGGCGTGCTGAAACCGCCCAGTTCGCTAACCAAGCTTGGATGGTTCCTGGGCAGCAACCCGATCCTGTTCCTGCCGCTGCTCACTCTCGGAGTGATGGTCGCTCTCTGGTATTCGGTGGGTCGCGATCCCGATCCCGGCGTTTCCGTCGCGCCTATGTATGAACCGCCGAAAGGAATGACGCCCGCCGAAGCCGGGACGCTGCTCGACGACACCATCCACCCGCGCGACATCACATCGACCATTGTCGACCTTGCCGTGCGAGGCTACATCAAGATCGAAGAGAAAGTCGACACCTTCCTGGTCTTCCACCACAAGGACTACCTCTTCCACCTGCTGAAGCCTGCCGGTCAGTGGGGCAGCGACCTGACCCCGCACGAGCGCGTGATGCTAGAAAACATTTTCCTGGGCGGTGGAACTGAAACTCGCCTCTCGAGCCTGAAGAACCGTTTCTACACCGCCATCCCCACCGTGCGCGAAGACATCATGTCGGCGCTCAAGAGCAAGGGCATGTACACGGTCGATCCGGAATCGGCCAACGGATACAGCATCGTGGCCGCCGTTGCGATCGGCCTGCTGGTGGCGGCGGTGCAGGTTCTGGGCTGGATGAACCTGTTCAGTTCCATTCCGCTCGTGATCGTGAGCGCTCTCATCTCGGCCCTGATCTGGTGGCTCTTTGCGCGCCAGATGACCGCCAAGACTCGGCTCGGCGCACGCACCCAAGTTGCAGTGCTCGGCTTCCAGGAGTTCATGAACCGTGTCGACGCCGACCGCATCAAGCGCATGCCGCCGGATACATTCGAGAAGTTCCTGCCCTACGCGATGGCGCTAGGTGTCGAGCATCAGTGGGCGCAGGCCTTTGCCGGCATCGTCCAAAATCCGCCCAACTGGTACGTTTCACCGAACGGCTACGTCGGCTTCAATCCGATTTTCTTCTCCAGTTCCATGCACAGCCTGGCCAGCGATATGAACCAGGTCTTCGTCTCGGCTCCCCGGTCGAGTTCGAGCGGCTCCGGCTTCGGCGGTGGAGGAGGCTTTGGCGGAGGAGGATTCTCGGGTGGAGGTTTTGGCGGAGGCGGCGGAAGCGCGTTTTAGTAGCGCCGGCGTCCCGCTGGCTGTGCGTCGGCAACACTCCCCACACGATCACGGGGCTCGATGCCAGGTAACTCCTTCAGGCTGGCACCGTTCGCTACACGCAGAGCTACCTTCATCAACTCGCCTTCGGTGTCGGGGGAAATAACAGGCCTCTGGTACGAATCCAGCAATTCGCGCACGCGCGTGCGTGCGCGCGCGTATGCGTCGTCGGGAATCGTTCCTTCGGCAATCTCTCCGCGATGAATCACGGACGACGGGAAGTGCTGCTCGCTGCGGAATAGAGCGCGCGTTTCTTTCAGTTTCAGGAAGTCTCCCGTCAAGCCGATCTCGGCGAACATGTGGGTTGCAAACTTCGGAAAAGAAGTTTCCAGGCCGCGGCGAAGCCGCATGGCCGACGCGATCGCCTCGGCATCAATAACGAGCTTCTCCAAACTATGACAGGCGAGCGAATCGAGCATGCCCGCACCGGAGATCATGTTGATCCCCGCCAGGGCACCGAGCGCGGCTGAGGTCGCGCTCTCCTGGCCCGCCTGCGCATCGACGCATTTCGATTCGGTCGCGACCATGTACCCGTGCGTAGGCAGTCCAAGATGTTTCCCAACCTGTGAGCAGGCCAGATCGAGCATGACGGTCTCGATCGCGCCCATAGGAGTGCCCCCGCTCGACATATCAAAGATCGCCGGCGCGCCTCCCCACACGACGGGCGCACCGAGCGCCGCCAGTTGATGAATTGTCAATCCGCTCAGGCATTCAGCCGCATGCTGCACGACCGAACCGATCAGCGTTACGGGCGCCGTCGCTCCCGCCAGCGGCATGGAGACGATTTCAGCCGGCACCCCCGCCCGCGCCAGTTGCACCATGTTTTCGGAAGCGAAGTCGGACCAGTTCATCGGCGGCGAAGGGCAGACGTCAAACACCGCGCGGGGCTTGCGTTTCAGCGGTTCGCGGCCTCCAGCGTCGGCGGCGAGCAGGTCAATCATCGCCTGCAGCGTCGGTCCGCTGAACGCGCCGGTGACCACGGGCTTGTTCGAATGCCACAGCACGACCAGCAGGCGATAGAAGTCCCCGATCTGCTCGGGAACGTCGTGGCAGACCATGGCCGTGGACTGCGCGGCATACTCCGAGAGAAGTTCGGTGACCTCAACCAGTTGCACAAGATCGGACGCCTTCGCCAGGCGCGGCAATCCGGTTTCAGGATCAAGAATGTTCAGGCACGAGGAGCCGGGATCAAAGTGGACGTCGTCTCCGCCGTAGTGCACGGCGGGCTGGCCGTCGCGGGTGAACAGCCAGAATTCCTTAGGTGCGGATTCGAGTGCGCGGCGGGCAATTGCTTCCGAAATGTGCGCAATGCCGCCGGAAACAGGAACGCCTGCGGAGGCAAGCAGGTCGGCGGCGATCGGTGCAACTTTGACTCCAGGGTTCTGAATCAACTCGAAGGCTTCAGTGAGAACCTTATCGATGGTGGCGGAGTCAAGGAGTTGTAGTTTGGGCGTCATGCGGGCCTCGCGAAGAACCGCATGTTATCAGCCTCGGACGCGGATTTCAGTGATCTGCGAACACCCTAGGTTTCTGACCACAGTCCGACCGTAGCGCCGCCGCCGCAGCGAGGGCGGGGCGCCCTCGCGACAGCCGGCAAGGTGCCGGCGCTACAGTCACGTTGGGGACGGCAATCATCACACCTTCAGACCGCCCTGCACCGCAGCAGTATCTGCAGTAGCAAGAGCCACCGGCGGACATTGGTCGTCATCAGGAAATTTTCCTTCACGTGCTCGCGCCCGTTGCGGCCCAACTGAGCGGCGAATTCCAGATGCGTCAGCAGGTAGCGCATCTGATACGCGCAGCCTTCCACGGAGTGCACCAGCACGCCCGTCAGGTTATGAATGACCTGGTTTGGAATCCCGCCGACGGCGCTGGCGATGGTCGGCTTGCCCTTCCAGAGCGCCTCGGTTACGGTGAGCCCGAAGCCTTCTTTGATCGACTTCTGCACCACCAGGGTCGAAGCCTGTTGCAGCGCGTTAATCTCCAGCGCGCACCACGGTGGCAGGTCGAGAATCATG
>JAIQFZ010000077.1 GCA_020073015.1 Terriglobia bacterium
TGCTTGATTCACCAGCCGAAGTACTCGATGTTTGTGCGCGAGCCGGAACAGGGCTTGCTCGATGTGCTGGGGAACGAAGGTGTGGGCTGCATCGTGTTCAGTCCGCTGGCACAGGGATTGCTCTCGGATCGGTACCTGAAGGGAATTCCGGAGGACTCGCGGGCGGCGCGCAATTTCTTTCTGAAGAAGGAGAATATTTCCGAAGCTATGCTCGCGAAAGTGCGCGCGCTGAACGACCTTGCACGCGAGCGTGGACAGACCCTGGCGGAGATGGCGGTGGCGTGGGTGCTGCGCGATCCGCGCGTGACCAGCGCGCTGGTGGGGACGAGCAAGGTTTCGCAGGTGGACGACAACGTTGCCGCTTTAAGGAACCTTAAGTTCTCTGCAGAGGAACTTAAGAAGATTGACGGCATTCTTGGCGCAACCCACTCATCGCAACGTGCGCGATGAGTGGGGCACCCGGTGCTTCCTTTCCTATGACTGCGGCAAAGAAAACGAATGTGATTCGTTGCTCGTGGGCGAGGGATGGCCTCTCGATTCAGTATCACGACCGGGAGTGGGGTGTGCCACTGCACGATGACCGCGCGCTTTTCGAATTTCTGATTCTGGAGGGTGCGCAGGCCGGGCTGAGCTGGGACACCATTCTGAAGAAACGAGACAACTACCGGGCGGCGTTCGATGGCTTCGACGCGAAGAAAATCGCACGATACGACCGGCGGAAGATGCTGGCACTGGTGCGCGACGAGGGTATCGTGCGCAACCGGCTGAAGATTTTCTCCGCCGTGCAGAATGCCAAGGCGTTTCTCGCGGTGCAGAAGGAGTTTGGATCGTTCGACCGCTACATCTGGCAGTTCGTCGACGGCAAGCCGCTCGTGAATGCGTGGAAGACGAATAAGGTGCCTAGCCAAACGGCCGAGTCCGACGCGATGAGTAAAGATCTCAAGAAGCGGGCGTTTAACTTTGTCGGGTCGACGATTTGCTATGCGTTCATGCAGGCCACGGGGATGGTGAACGATCACTGGGTGGAGTGTTTTCGGTACCGGAAGGTCGGGAAGTAGTTCGCAGTTCCACTGGTGGCGGCGCTACGTTTTTTCTATGGCCAGCGTCATGCCCATGCCTCCGCTTACGCAGAGGGTGGCGAGGCCGCGACGGGCTTTGCGCTTCAGCATTTCGTGGAGCAGAGTGACGGTGATGCGCGCGCCGGTGCAGCCGATGGGGTGGCCGAGCGCGATGGCGCCGCCGTTGACGTTGAGCTTCTCGCGATCGAAATGCAGTTCGCGGTCGCAGGCCAGCACCTGGGCGGCGAAGGCTTCATTCAGTTCGACCAGGTCGAAGTCGGCGAGTTTGAGGCCGTGCTTCTGTTCCAATTTGCGGATGGCGGGTACCGGACCGATGCCCATGATGCGTGGATCGACTCCGGCCGAGGTGGTGGCCATGATCCTCGCTAGCGGTTTCAGGTTGTGCTGCTGGGCGAATTTTTCACTGGCCAGCACGACTGCGGCTGCGCCGTCGGTGATGCCGGAGGAATTGGCGGCAGTGATGGTGCCGGTTTTTGAAAACACGGGCGGTAGCTTGGCCATCTTCTCGATGGTCGCCTCGAGAAACAAGTGTTCATCGCGGGCGAATACGGTGGCGCCTTTTTTCCCTTCGATGGTGACTGGGGCAATCTCGGCGTCGAAGCGTCCGCTGGATTGCGCGGCGGCGGCGCGTTGCTGCGATCCGAGGGCGAATTGATCCTGTTCTTCGCGCGAGATGTGGTATTGCGTGGCGAGCGTCTCCGCAGTTTCGCCCATCACCATCTTCGCCACGGGGCAGAAAAAGCCGTCGCGATACATGCCGTCGACCAGTTCCTGGTGGCCGAGGCGGTATCCCCAGCGCGCGCCATCCAGATAGTAGGGAAGACGCGACATGGATTCGGTGCCGCCGGCCAGCACGCAATCGAGGTTGCCGGTGGCAATTTCCTGGTAACCGAGTGCGATCGTCTTGATGCCCGAGGCGCAGGCTTTGTTGACGGTGTAGGCCGGGACTTCCTGAGGAACGCCGCTGCGGATCGAGATCTGCCGCGCGGGGTTGGGGCCTCCCCCGGCCTGGCGCGCGTTGCCGAAGATGGTTTCTTCGACCTGTTGCGGCTGAACTCCGGCGCGTTCGAGCGCAGCTTTCGCGGCAACCACGCCGAGATCCACTGCGGTCTGCGAGGCGAGCGAGCCGCCGAACTTTCCGATCGGCGTGCGGACGGCGGAGAGGATGTACACGTTGTTCACAAGGCCCTCCCAAACCTCTCAGTCTAGCAGGCCAGAGAAATATCTTCTGGGCGAGAGTCTGACCGCAGCGGCTAAAGCCGGCGGCCGAAAACAGGCCAAGTATCGCAGCGCTAAAGCGCTGCGCCACCCAAAATCAGGCGCCAGATCGGGTTTTTCGGCGTGTGCCAGCACCGACACTACAACCTTCTCCTGAGTGGACGGGCGAGGGCACCCGTCTCTCCATTGAGCTTGGGTTGCTCGCGTTACACTGGAGCGCGTGAACATTCTCTATGGCATCAATACGGTGACCGAGGCGTTGAAGGCTCGGGGGCGCGCTTTTGAGTGGGTGGGCGTCGCGAAAGAGCGGAATGACATCCGTCTGCAACGCATCATTGACGAGTGTCGTAAGGCAGGGGTTGCAGTGCGCGTCCTGTCGCGGGTGGAACTTGATCGCATGGCGGTGCCTGGAGCACACCAGGGTGTGGTGGCTGTCACCTCGGCGAAGCAGTACACCGATCTGGATGACCTGGTGGCGGCACGGCGTGGGGAGCACTCGCTGATCGTGGTGCTCGATGGCGTTGAAGACCCACACAATCTGGGGGCGATTCTGCGCACGGCGGATGCGGCGGGCGCCGATGGGGTGGTCATCCCGGAGCGGCGCGCGGTGGGCGTGACGGGCACGGTGGCGAAGTCCTCGGCGGGGGCGAGCGAGCATCTACCAATTGCCAAAGTCACAAATATTTCGCGCGCTCTCGAAGAGTTGAAGTCGAAGGAACTGTGGGTGGTCGGCCTGGACGAGCGCGGGCCCCAGACGTACGACTCGGTCGACTACAAGATGCACTGCGCGGTGGTGCTCGGGGCCGAAGGCAAAGGACTGCACGACCTGGTGCGGAAACACTGCGATTTTCTGGTGTCGATCCCGATGCAGGGGAGGGTGCCGTCGCTGAATGTTTCGGTGGCGGCGGGCGTGGTGCTGTATGAAGTCGTGCGGCAAAGGCGGCTGGGCGCATCCAAGAGAGTATGAAATTCCTCTGTGTCCTCTGTGTCCTCTGTGGTTCAAGCTTTTTCGCTGCCGCTCTGGACCGGGAAGCCTTCACGATCACAAAGTACGATCTCGAGATCCGTCTTGAGCCGGAGCAGCAGAGGCTTGGCGCCCGCGGCCGAATCACTTTGCGCAACGACTCGGCTAAGCCGCAAAAGGTCGTCGCGTTGCAGATTTCTTCCTCGCTGAACTGGCGGGCGATTCGCGTGGACGGCAAGGCGGTGCAGTTTGTCTCGCAGCCGTATGTTTCCGATATCGACCATACGGGCGCCCTGTCTGAGGCGATTGTTACTTTGCCCTCCGAGATCAAGCCAAAGGATTCCGTGGAGGTCGAAATCGGTTATGAGGGCGTGATCCCGCTGGATGCCACGCGGCTGACGCGAGTCGGCGTGCCCGAGGAGCTTGCCAAGCACACGAGCTGGGATCAGATCAGTAATTCGTTCACGGCGGTGCGCGGCGCGGGATATGTAGCTTGGTATCCGATTACGACGGAGTCGGCGGATTTCTCGGAGGGGAACAGCCTGTTCGAAGTGGGCGACCGGTGGAAGGCGCGGGAAGCCGAGAGTGATTTTAGAGCGAAAGTCACAATGTCTCGTGTGAGCGACGACAGAGCGCCTTTGATGATCTGCTCACCTGGCGGAGACGCGATGATCGAGGAAATCAGCCGCGCGCAGTTGGTTTCGGCGGAATGCTCGTGGCCGCGGCTCGGTTCTGTGACGCCGACATTCGTGATGGCCACCTATCAGGACCAATCCAAGCCTCCTTTCTATCTGTTCAGTCTGCCGGGCCATGAGGCGGGAGCTGCGAAGTACGCGAGCGCGTTCGAGCCAGCCTCCAAGTTTGTAACGGGGTGGCTCGGCAAGCCGAGCGCGCCGGTTGCCATCGCCGATCTTGCCGATCCGCATGCGGCTCCTTTTGAGAGTGGAACGTTGCTGCTGGCCTCGATGGCTGCCGAGGATACAAAGCTGGCCGGCATCAACCTGGTTCATGAACTCGTGCATTCGGCGGTGTGGTCGCCGAGGCCGTGGGTGTACGAGGGGCTGGCACACTTCGCCGAGGCGATGTATCGGGAAGAGCAGGGGGGCCGCGATGCGGCGCTCGATCTGCTGGGGATTCATCGCGCCGCGTTTCTGGAAGCGGAGAAGGATGTCACTGCCAGCGCGGGGAAGAATGTTGGTCAGCCCCTGACCACGACCTTCGATGAGATCTACTTCCGCAGCAAAGCCGCGTATGTCTGGTGGATGTTGCGCGACATGGTGGGGGATGAGCCACTCAGGTCGGCAATTGGGAAGTATCGGGCTGCCGACGACAAAGATCCAAAGTATGTCGAGCAGTTAGTTGGGGCTTCGGGCAAGCGCGATCTGGGTTGGTTCTTCGACGATTGGGTTTACCAGGATCGCGGGTTGCCCGATTTTCGCGTGCAGTCGGTGCATCCGTGGAAGACCGAGAAGGCGGTGCAGATGATCACGGTAACGCTGGAGAATCTGGGCAGCGCGGGCGCCGAGGTTCCGTTCACGGTCCACTGCGAAGGGGGCGACGTTACGCGGCGTCTGGAAGTTCGTGCCAAGAGCACGGCCACGACTCGCGTCGATCTGCCGGGGACGCCAAGCGAGATCGTCGTGAACGACGGGAGTGTGCCGGAGAGCGATGTCTCGAACAATGTGTTTAAGATCGGCGTGCAGTAGGGGGAGTCAGAATGCAGAAGGAAGAGTGCAGAAGGGAGTCGTCGAAGTCGGGTTCTTTCTACCGCATCGACGGCCGCCCTCATGCATGGGTCCTTCGCTTCGCTCAGGATGACCAAGTGATTTTGTTGCCTATTCGCTAACCCTTCGATTTCCGCCCTCAGTTCTCCGTCCGTGGTAGATTTTCTTGGTTGCTCCACGGAGAAAGACGCTTGGCCTACATCCAATTTCTCGGCGCCGCTGGCACCGTAACTGGTTCGAAGCACCTGATCAACACCACCTACGATTCGAGCGGCAAACAGGGAATTCAGGTTCTGATCGACTGCGGGCTGTTTCAGGGACAAAAAGAATGGCGCGAACGGAACTGGCAGGACACGCCGGTTCCGGCGCGTGAGATTGATGCCGTTATTCTCACGCATGCCCATCTCGATCACTGCGGCTGGATTCCGCGGCTGGTGCAGGAAGGCTTTCGCGGGCCGATCTACGCGACCCAGGCGACGATCGATCTGTGTTCGGTGGTCCTGCCGGATTCGGGACATCTGCAGGAAGAAGACGCCGCGTTCCATAACAAGAAAGGGACGTCCAAACACAGTCCGGCGCTGCCGCTATACACGCTGGAGGAGGCGCAGGACTGCCTACAGTACTTCAAGCCAGTGACGATCGAGCAAACAGTGCAGCTCAGTCCTGAGCTTTCGTTTCGCTTTGTGCCTGCTGCCCACATTCTGGGGTCGTGCATGGCGGAGGTGATAGTGAAGACGAATGGCCAGGCGCGCCGCCTGCTTTTCACGGGAGATATTGGACGCGTTCGCGACAGCGAGGTTGCGCCGGGGAAGGTTGTGCATTCGGGGCCGCAGCAAGGGGAATCGGCGGATGTGCTGGTGATGGAGTACGGTGGAGCGCGGCGGCAGCATCGTGGTTCCCGCATTCGCCGTCGAACGCACGCAGAAATTTATCTTCATGTTGAAAGAACTGATGGAGTCGGGACAGACTCCGCGGGTCCCGGTGTATTGCGACAGTCCGATGGCGATCAAGGCCGTGGAAATCTTCTTGAAGCACTCCGAGGAGTACACGCCCGAGGCGGCTGATCTGATCAAGAAATACGGATCGCCGCTCGAATGGGCGGGATTCACCTTTGCGCTGACCGCCGAGCAGTCAAAGAAGATCAATGACAGCCATTTTCCGTCCATCATTATTTCGTCCAGCGGCATGGTCACGGGTGGACGGATCCTGCATCACCTGGCGCAACGGCTGCCCGACCCGAGGAACCTGGTGATCTTCATTGGCTTCCAGGCGCCGGGCACGCGGGGAGCGATCATCAAGGGCCGCGCTCCAGAAGTGAAGATCTTTGGTGATTTTGTGCCCATCCGCGCCCAGGTGGCGGCGCTCGAGCAGTTCAGCGATCATGCGGATCCTCCAGAATTGCTGGAGTGGCTGCGAACGTTTGCGAACAAGCCCGGCGTGACGTACCTGGTGCACGGCGAGCCCTCGGCTTCGTCGCAGCTGCGTGACCTGATGAAGAAAGAACTGGGATGGAATGTACAGTTGGCGGAGTATAGGGAGAGAGTGGAAGTGAAGTAGAGTTGTTTAGCTCGCCGCGAAAAATGCATAGGTCCTTCGCTTCGCTCAGGACGACAAGGGTTGGTGGCGGCTGGAAAAAACGATCAGCGCTTCTAGTTTATTGAGTGCCACGCCGGAATCGATGCCTTGGACTGCCAGTGGCACTGCGTCCCGCAGGTGATCGGCGCGTCCGGCGGCGACCAGGGCGGCGGCGGCGTTGAGCAGCACGACATCGCGCCGGGCAGATTTCTTCCCAGCCAGTATTTCTCGGATCAGGTCGGCGTTCAACACGGCGTCTCCGCCGGAGATGTCTTCCAGCGTCGCTCTCTGCAAGCCAAGTTCTTCGGGCGTGACTTCGTAAGTGCGCACCTGGCCTTCGCGGACTTCTCCCACGCGCGTGGGGCCGGTGATCGTGATCTCATCCAGTCCGTCGCTGCCGTGGACCACCAGCGCGCGATGCAGTCCTAACATGCTTAGCGCTTCTGCCAGTTTCTCTACCAGGTCGGCCGAGTAGACGCCGACCACCTGACAGGTTGCACGCGCAGGATTCGTGAGCGGGCCGAGCAGGTTAAAGACCGTGCGCAGGCGCAGCTCGCGGCGGGCGGGCTGCACGTATTTCATTGCCGAGTGCATGGCGGGCGCGAACAGGAACGCGATACCGACTTCTTCCAGGCAGGTGGCGATTCTTGCCGGTGGGAGGTTGATGTTCACGCCGAGGGCTTCCATCACGTCGGCGGATCCACACTTGGACGTGACGCTGCGATTGCCGTGCTTGGCGACGCGCACGCCGGCTCCCGCGACCACAAATGCCGTTGCAGTCGAGATATTGAAGGTGCCGCTGGTATCGCCGCCCGTGCCACAGGTGTCGACCAGGGCGTCGCGCTCCGTGCCGCTGACGTCGAGGGTTCGGTTCTGGTACAAGTCGAGAGGAATGGCGGCCGCGCGGATGGCTTCGGCGAATCCGACAATTTCTTCGACCGTCTCGCCCTTCATGTGTAGAGCTACGAGCAAGGCGGCGATCTGGGCGTCGGTGCACTGGCCGGTGAGGACCTCGGTCATGACCGCACGTGCCTCGTCGCGGGAGAGCGACTGGCGGTGGTTGGCAAGACGATGAAGGGCGTCGAGGATCATGTCCGGAACTCCAAGCTACCTCACCGCGGAGTTCCTTTCAAATTGGGTGTGCGGTTTGTCCGGGCGGCGATTCTGGCCTGGAAGCGTTCGCGCCAGCTCTCGGGCAATAGTTTCACCTGCACAGCCTGCTGCAGGGACTCAAGGTCTGCTGAAGGGGAAGAGTAGAGGCGAAACATTTCGGCGATGGTTAGGGTGGAAGCTTCTCTTCCGAGGAACTCGAAATCGTCACCGGCGCCGACTTCGCCTTCTTCGATGACGGAGAAGTAAAAGCCGCTGCGACCGCTGCGAACAAAGCGCTCAATGATGTCGTCGCGCTGGAACTTGGCTGCGAGTTTGAAGCAGGGAAGCCGGGGCGTTCGCACCATGACTACAGCCGATCCGACGCGGTAGCGATCGCCAATAGACACCTGAGTCTCAAGCAGGCCTTGGGTGGTGAAGTTCTCGCCGAAGGCGCCCCAATCGAGCGGCTGTCCCGGTAGTTCCCCACGCCAGTACTCATAGTGCTCGGAGGGATAGCCATAGGCCGCCTTGTTCGGACCGCCGTGGACGGAAAGGTCGGCTTGACGATCTCCATCCAGGTTCGTGGTTCGCAGCATGACACGGCCGGATACGGGCGTCTTGAAAATGCCGGTCTTGAACGTGAAACCGTTCGAGGCGAGAAGACGCGGCAGGCCAACGTTCACCGATAGAAGCTTCATCTTGTGTTATCAGACGGCGACGGGCGGACGTTGGATGCAAATTCGGATTACCCAACGCCGTGTGACCCTTCTCACGCGTCGATGTACCTTGTGCGCTTTGCCGATTGTGCTCGCGTTCTTATAGAATCATGAGTTTGCTGGACTGCTGTTCAAGCCGCAAGCAGGTTCCTCCCAGTTTGGAATCGAGTCGTACGTAATCCAGGAATCATTATGAAGATTCATGAGTATCAGGCGAAGGGAATCCTGAAGAAGTATGGCGTCGCGGTGCCGCGCGGTACGATGGCCCTGACGCGCGAAGAAGCGGAAACAGCCGCGAAGGAACTGCTGGACTCCGGCGCTACCGGGGTCGTGGTCAAGGCGCAGATCCATGCCGGTGGCCGCGGCAAGGGCGGCGGCGTGAAGATCGCCAAATCGGTTGCGGAAGCGGCCGACTATGCCGGCAAGATGCTGGGCATGAAGCTGGTGACGCACCAGACTGGCCCTGAAGGCCGCATCGTGCGCCGGTTGCTGATTGAAGAGACGCTGCCGATCGAGAAGGAACTGTATCTCGGCATCCTGGTCGATCGCGGCGAGGGCAAGCCGGTGTTCATGGCGTCGGCCGCGGGCGGTATGGATATTGAGCAGGTCGCCGCGGAAAAGCCGGAAGCGATTCTCAAGCAATACATCGACCCGGGCATGGGGCTGGAGCCGTTCCAGGCGCGCAAGATCGCGTTCGCACTTGGGCTGAAGGCGGCACAGATCAATCCGGCGGTGCAGTTTCTGACTGGGCTTTACCGCGCGTTTCTGGATACCGATGCGTCGCTGGTGGAGATCAACCCGTTCATCAGCTGCACCGACGGACGGCTGTTTGCGCTCGACGCCAAGCTGAATTTCGACGACAACGCATTGTTCCGGCATGCGGACCTGCGCGAACTGCGCGGGCGGCATGCCAGCCAACTTCCTGGACGTGGGCGGCGGAGCGAACGCCGAGCAGGTGGCGCATGCGTTCGAAATCCTGCTGAGCGACAAGAATGTGCACGCGGTGCTGATCAACATTTTTGGCGGGATCCTGCGCGTCGATACGCTCGCGACGGGCGTGGTGGAGGCGGCGAAGAAGACGCACATGCAGTTGCCCATCGTGGTGCGGCTGGAAGGCACGAATGTTCAGGAAGGCAAGAAGATCCTGCAGGAGTCGGGACTGAATTTCACGATCGCCGAGACCATGAAAGACGCGGCCGACAAAGTTGTGGCGGCGGCGAAGAGCGCGTAACCACTTCATAACTGTGCGAGGGCAGGGTGCCCTCGCGACAGCCGGCGAGGCGCCGGCGCTACGTACGAAAGAGAGTCATCATGGCAATCCTGGCTGATAAAAGAACGCGCTTGGTGGTGCAGGGCCTGACCGGACGCGAAGGTACCTTCCACGCGAAGGCTTGCGCAGCTTACGGAACGCAGATTGTGGGTGGCGTAACTCCCGGCAAGGGCGGCACCACGCACGAGGGCTGGCCGGTTTTCAACACGGTGCAGGAGGCGGCGGACAAGACCGGCGCGAACGCTACGGTCATCTTTGTGCCGCCACCGTACGCTGCGGACGCGATCATGGAAGCCGCGGATGCCGAGATCGAACTGATTGTGTGCATCACCGAGGGCATTCCGACGCTGGATATGGTGCGCGCGTGGGAGTTCCTGCAGAACCGGCGCTCGCGGCTGATCGGGCCGAATTGTCCGGGGATTATTTCGCCCGGCAAGTGCAAGATTGGCATCATGCCGGGACACATTCACAAGGAAGGCAACGTTGGCATTGTGTCGCGCTCTGGGACGCTGACCTACGAGGCGGTGCATCAACTGACACAGCGCGGGATCGGGCAATCGACCGCGATCGGCATCGGCGGCGATCCGATTATCGGCACGAATTTTGTGGATGCGCTGGAACTGTTTAATCGCGATCCACAGACCGAAGCGGTGGTCATGATCGGTGAAATCGGCGGCAACGCGGAGGAGACTGCTGCGGAGTTCGTGAAGTCGCATATGAAGAAGCCGGTGGTGGGATTCATCGCCGGACAGACCGCGCCCCCGGGACGGCGCATGGGTCATGCCGGCGCGATCATCTCGGGCGGCAAAGGGACGGCCGCCGAGAAAATTGCCGCCATGGAGAAGGCCGGATTGAAAGTGGCAAAATCGCCCGCCGACATTGGAGAGACGCTGGCGGCAGCGCTGGGAGCGAAGGTGTAGAGCCGTCAGCCATCAGCACTCAGCCGTCAGCTATCCTGTCCGGGTTGGCTGGACAGAGAGCGGACGGGTTCCTGGCACCAGACACCTGAGACCCGACAACTGATTTTATGAAAACACTGCAACGTACGTTGACCATCATCAAGCCCGACGCGGTGAAGAAGAACGCAGTCGGAGACATCATCGAACAATTTGAGAAGAATGGCTTCCACATCCTGGCCATGAAGATGCTGGAAATCTCCCAGCACCAGGCGGAGCAGTTCTATGCCGTTCATGCCAGCCGGCCGTTTTACCACTCGCTGACCAAGTTCATGTCGAGTGGACCGATCGTCGCACTCGCCCTGGAGAAGGAAGATGCCATCGCTGACCTGCGCAAGCTGATGGGCGCGACGAATCCGGCCAACGCCGAAGAGGGCACGATCCGCAAGAAGTGGGCCAGCAATATTGAGAACAACGCGATTCACGGTTCCGACGCGGACGACACGGCTCGCTTCGAGTTGAGCTTTTTTTTCGCGGGTTACGAGTTGGCGCAGTAGCTAGTTCTCAGAGGAGCCGATTCCGATGCCTCTTGTTCAAGTCACCATGCTGCAAGGCCGTACCACTGATCAGAAGCGGAAGATTGCACAGCGCATTACCGACACCATGGTTGAAGAAGCGGGGGCACGCCGCGAAGCCATCGTGGTGGCATTTCTGGAAGTGTCGAAGGAAAGTTATGCTTCGGGTGGGGTGCTGATGGCGGACAAGCCGAAGTAGGGCAGGTTCGCGGGAGACCCTGCTGACGACCGTTGTGGTTCAGGCGGGCAAGAGTGCCCGCCCTACACAAGTTATCCCAGTGGTTCGAACAAATGGCCCTCAACCCGGTCGGCGACCTTGGGCAGGTCTTTCTTGGCGTGTTGCAGGAAGTGTGGCGCGGCGCGATGCGCTTCGAGGGCGGCATCGTCCTTGTATTGTTCGTAGATGAAGAACCTGCGCGAGTCGGTCTTATGCTTGTGCACCTGATACATGACGCAGCCCGGCTCCTTGCGGGATTCGGCTGAGAGTTTTTCGAAAACTGCCGCCGCTTCGGACTCGCGTCCAGTCTTTGCCATCCAAGTCACCGCCAGCACCACCATCCGTCGCTCCGTTGTCGTCTCTCTCGGTTGGTTTAAGCTCGAGCTGCCGGGCTCTTCAGGCCCAACTGGCTCACGAAATCAGGCACCAGGATCGTCTGTTCGCGATCCGGGCCCGTGGAAATCATGCCGACCCGCGCTCCGGTTTCCTTCTCGATGAATGCCAGGTACTCCCGGGCGGCCTTCGGTAATTCCTCGACCGTCCGCGTGTCCTGAGTAGGAGCGGCCCATCCCGGCATCTTGCGGTACACGCATTCTATGGTTTCGTAACCGCAGGCCTGAGCAGGCACCGCGGCTGATTCCTTGCCGTTCACTTTATACCCCACGCAAACTGGAATCTCCGTCAGGTGGTCGAGCACGTCGAGCTTGGTGACCACCAGCCAAGAGATGCCGTTAATCATGCCAGCGTAGCGCAGCAGAGGCAAATCGAGCCACCCAGTGCGCCGGGGACGTCCGGTGACGGCGCCGTACTCGTTGCCGCGTTTGCGCAGGTCTTCGCCTTGCGCGTCGTTGAGTTCGCTGGGGAACGGTCCCCCACCAACGCGCGTGCAGTAGGCCTTGGTGATGCCAATGACGGTATCAATCGCGGTGGGCGGCACGCCGGTCCCGGTGACCGCGCCGCCGGAAGTCGCGCTGGAAGACGTCACGAAGGGATAGGTGCCGTGATCGATATCGAGCATGGTACCTTGCGCGCCTTCGAACACGATGGATTTTCCCGCGGCCAGCGCCTGGTTCAGCAGCAAGGCGGTGTCGCACACAAACGGAGCAATCTTCTCAGCGGCCTCGGAGTATTCCTTGAACATCTTGTCGGCGTCGAGCGGATCGGAATTGAACAGCGCATGCGCGATCATGTTCTTCTCGTGGCATGCGTTTTCGATGTGGGTGCGCAGCAGTTTGCTGTCGAGAAGGTCGGCGACGCGCAAGCCCCGGCGTCCCATCTTGTCTTCATAGGACGGGCCAATGCCGCGCGACGTAGTTCCGATCTTGACGCGGCCGGGCGCGTTTTCCGAGCCCAGCTCCATCATGCGGTGGTAGGGAAGAATCACCTGCGCGCGATTGGAGATGAAGAGGTTGCCATCGACCTTCACGCCGGCATCGCGCAGCGAAGCCACTTCCTTCAGAAAAGCCATCGGGTCGAGCACCACGCCATTGCCAATGACGCTGGTGCACTCGGGCCGCAGAATGCCGCCGGGCACAAGTTGGAGGATGAACTTCTTGCCGTTGATGATGACAGTGTGTCCGGCGTTGTGACCGCCGGCGTAGCGGGCCACGACCGAAAACGTCTGCGTGAGAACGTCCACGATTTTGCCCTTGCCCTCGTCGCCCCATTGGGCGCCCACGATAACCGCAGTCTTGCCTCTGTTCAATGCCTGCTCCGTTTGGAATTCGTGCGACCATTCGGCCGCCCCAGGGTCGCACACACTGATTGCTCCGCGGCTGGAAATAGACTGGGATACAGGGATTTTCAGCGGAGCCTGGTGTGTACGCCCTAGCATACCGAATCGGGCTGTGGAGGAGCAAGGAAAGCAGGCGTTAGGCGCTAGGCTCTAGGTTCGGCGTCCGAGAGCCTAGAGCCGAAAGCCCAGAGCCTGTATCCTGACACGGTGCCCGAACTTCCGGAAGTCGAAACCATTACTCGTGGCCTGGCGAGGCGAGTATCCGGCGACACGATTGACTCGGTCTGGATCGGCTCCAAGCCGCAGCCGCTGAAGTCGCCCGCTATCACGATTGCATCCACGCTCGAAGGCGGCCGGATCGTTCGTGTGCATCGCGCGGGCAAGCACATCGTGTTTGACCTGGAGCCAAGTAACGGGAAGCGGAAATCTTCGCGCGACCGCACGGCGCGCCACGCGCAGTGGATCGTTCACCTGGGCATGACCGGTCGCATGGTGGTGACCGAGCCTGCTGCGGAGATCGCGAAGCACACGCACCTGATCGCAAGGCTCGCCTCCGGTCGCGAGCTGCGCTTTATTGATCCGCGGATGTTCGGGAAGCTCAGCGTCTCCCCGGCGGGATTCGACCCCGGCGGAGTCGAGCCGCTCGAAGTAGGAGAAGACCAGTTCACCGCCCTGTTTCGGGGACGCAAGACGCCGATCAAGAGTGCGCTTCTGAATCAGAAGTTGCTGCGAGGTGTGGGCAACATCTATGCGGACGAAGCGCTGTTTCGAGCCGGGATCCGGCCGCGAAGGCGAGCGGCGGCCATCACCCGTGCGCAGTTCCTCAAGTTGCACGCGGCCGTGCAGGAGGTACTGCGCGAGGCGATCGCGCTCGGCGGATCGTCGATTTCCGACTATGTCGATGCCGACGGCGAAGAAGGATTCTTCCAGCTGCAACATCGCGTCTATGGACGCGAGGGAGAGCCGTGCCTGGTTTGCCGGACTGCGATCAAGCGGGTGGTGCTGGCCGGCCGCAGCAGCCACTACTGTCCGAAATGTCAAAAATAGCCCTAGTAGAACGATTTAACATTGACGGAACGGTGCTCGCGCTGTAAAAGACAGTCGGGGGCCCGCGAATCTTGGCACGCGGACTGCTCGCTCTCATCCATGAATAATTTTTCCATCGGTGTCGATCTGGGCGGCACGAATCTGCGCATTGCGGTCGTGGACGAAGAAGGCCATCTGGTCGAAAAAGTGACGCTGGAGACGAAGGTTTCGCTGGGCCGCGACCACGTGATCAACGACATGTGCGGCGCCATCCAGCGGCTCACCGAAAAGTACAAGAACTCGGCCGCGCTGCTGGGGATCGGCGTCGGCGTACCCGGCATCACCGACCTGCAGGCCGGATATTTGCGCGACTCTCCGAACCTGCCTGGGCCGGACTATCCCGTGCGCGCCGAAATCGAGCGCCGTCTGAAGACCACGGTGGTCCTGGAAAATGATGCCAACGCAGCGGCGCTGGGAGAGCAATGGCTGGGAGCGGCAAAGAATTTTCCCGACATGGCTATGCTGACACTTGGTACCGGAGTGGGCGGGGCCCTCGTGCTCGGCGGCCAGATCTTTCACGGGATGACCGGCATGGCGGGTGAGTTTGGACACACAACCATCGAGCCAGAGGGCAATCCCTGCGGTTGCGGCAATCGAGGATGTCTGGAGCAGTATGCCTCGGCGACGGCAGTGGTGCGGATGGCGAAAGAGGAGATTGCCGGCGGTCAAGCGCTGGCCCTGGCAAGTGCGGCCCAGTCCGGCGCGGAGTTCAATGCCGAGTTGGTTTACAACTTGGCAATCCAGGGCGACGAAGCTGCCCGGCGCGTCTTTCGCCGGGTAGGACGCGCTCTGGGAATCGCGTTGGCAACCTTGGTGAACTCACTCAACCTTCCGATGCATGTGATTGGCGGAGGAGTTTCGAGCGCGTGGGATGCCTTTTCGCCTGTCATCTTTGAAGAGTTGCGCCAGCGTTCGATGGTCTATGCAGCAACCGCGCCGCCGGATCCCCTGTCGGCGGGCCAAGGAGTTTCCGCCTCCCGTTCTTGCCGCAAGACCATCGTCACGCGAGCGCAATTGGGCAGTGACGCAGGCCTGTACGGCGCCGCGCGCTTGCCGATGATGGCGAGAACGAATCGCTAGAGCAGCAAGCGGGGCATCTCTGCCCATCAAGACAGCCTGCTTCCCATTCTTCAGACCAGTTCATATCGCTTCAGACCTGCTCCATGGATATTTCTTGCGAGGTAGTGCAAGATCCCGATTAGTGATAAATTTTCGTTACCGCAAGTGCGCTTGCGCTAGTGGGCCCCTCAAGAAAAACCAGAAAACTGAAATCAGGAGACTGACATGAAGAAAATCATGCTTGCTGTCACCACTCTTGCGCTCTGCTCTGCAAGCTTCGCTGGCACTCCGGAGGCATCCAAAGTCGCTAGCCAACCAGAAGCCGCTGCTGCGGCGTCCCAGACGAGTGCGGCGCAGGCCGCATCCCCCAGTCCTTTTGCCACCAGCAACTGTACCTACACGTTCAGTTCTGGCACCAACAACACCTCCCTGCAGTTTTGCGTGACTGTGAACGGCAACATTGCTCAGCTCGCGACTCCTTTGGCTCGGGAACACATCGCCGTCGGCACTATCGGGGAAGGTTATGCCATCTGCGATGTAAACGCGGGCGTCGGATATAACGACTACGCCGACTTCGGTGACAGCGGAAACTGGGGACCGCCCACGTTAGTGAATCAAACCGCGACGGTGGTTAAGATTGCGCGTTCCACAAGCGATGGCGTCTGGACGCTCACGCAAACCATCACGCAGGTTGCGGCGACTCAGTCCGTGAAAGTAGTGATGGCGCTGAAGAACAATACCGCCATCGCCAGGCCCGTATTCCTTGTGCGCTACGCGGACTGGATGTGAGCGGCACGACTAGCAACAATTTTGACGCTACTGACAACAGCGCGTTCGGATGGAATTCCGCTGGCAGCTCCACCCCGCCATTCGGCCTGATGGTCCAAAACGTCGGCAACACGGTTGGGCTGACGTGGATTCCGTTCGTTCAAAATACCGGCGCCGGACCGTTGCCTTGTGTCCCCGGCGCGCATCTTGTTTTCGGACCGATCACCGCTACGGATGGATCCGTCGTGATGTACTACGAGGGTACGGTACCGAAGAACGGGATGAGGACAGTCACTATGAACTACAAAGGCATGTGAAAAGCGGCGCGGCAGCGGGTGCCCCACTCATTCGCGTTCTTTGCGATGAGTGGGGCATCCATCATCACCGGAGCTTTGCTTTTTCAATCTGACTTCTTCCCTCTGATTTTCTAGATACCCTTGTATTTGAGCGCCACGGTCTTCGTTCCGTGAGGAGGAACGGTGATGCCGTGCCAGTAGTAGCCGGCGCCGTCTGCACCATTCAGCAGTCCAGTCCATCCACTGCCGATCGCGCAGGCATTGGCGGCCGAGGTTGTTGCCAACCCTTCTTTGAAAAACGGGTTTTGCGCAGCCAGCGAAATCTGCAAGCCGTAACCAGTGGCAGAGACGTCATAGCCGAAGACGGTGTTGGTGGTGCCGTCCAGAATGTTGGTCGTGTTACTGTGGGCGTCGATGTCCGTGAAACGGGTAAACCAGATAAATCGGGAAATGGCGGTGTTGTTCTTGACCGCCATCGTGACCTTCAAGCTGGAGTCGGCAGCATTCAGAGCGAAGGTCTGAGTAAGGGTCCAGAGACCATCCGCGGTAGAACGGGCGATCTTGACCACGGTAGCGGTCTGGCTTAGCAGGGTCGGAGCTCCCCAGCCCGGGCCGGTGTCAGCGTCGCCGTGCCCGGCATAGTCATGGTAGCCCACGCCGTTGGCAGCCCAGTCACAAAGCGCGTATCCGTCGCCGATCGTCCCGACGGCGATGTGCTCGACTCCCGCGGGGCTTTGAAACTCGACGACATTCCCGTTGACCGTGACGCAATACTGCAAATACGGGCGCGTCGCGGTGGCCGCGGACGTGAACTGGTAGGTGCAAGTCGTGGTAGCAGCCGGAGTGGCCGTGGGAGCATTGAGCGCAACGCCGGCCGGAGCCGCGGAACCTGCAGCCGCGGCCTCCCGAGCTGCGCGGATCGGATCGGGCGGCTGAGCCAAGGCAACGGCCGACAGGGTCAAAGCGACGAACAGTACCAACAGTTTTTCATGCATTTGGTTTATCTCCTTTGTTGTGCTTCGTTCGTGGACAGCACTTGGAATTCCCTCAGCACACTGCAAAACAAGTCACTATGATCGGCTGCCAGTTCCCCGCGACACTCTCCGACTCATCATTCTTCGGTAGACCATAGTTAGGCCGACTTTTTGCTTTCTGTGGCGGGGAAGGACCGACGGGCGGAGGACGGAATCAGGCGCCCGTTTAATTGGCGCGATGATGAAACAGAACGATCTGGATGTCAAGGCGCTTGGTCAATCTACCTGCAGTAATGAGGGGTGGGGTTAATTCAGCAGGGACGTCAACGCACCGGGTTTGCGCGGGGGGCCTTTGAGCCGGACGCCGCTTTTCTCAGCTTCGCAACCTCTTCCAGTGACAGACTGCGAAACTCGCCCGGCGGCACGTCGAGCGTTAGGGGGCCGTACTGCACGCGCCGGATCTTCTCGACATGGTGGCCGACTTCTTCGAACATTTTGCGGATCTGGCGGTTGCGTCCTTCGACGATCGTCACTTCCAGCCAGGGGTTGTCGCCTTCGCGGATCAGCTTGATCCGGGCTGGAGCCGTCCGCACCCGGCGTCCGCCCTTCTCGGCAATCGAAACTCCGCGGCGAAGTTTCTCCAGCTTTGTTTCTTCAGGCTGGCCGGCGACTTTGACCACGTAAGTTTTGGACACGTTCGAAGACGCTTTCATCAGCGCGTTGGCGAGTTCGCCGTCGTTGGTGAGCAGCAGCAGGCCTTCGCTGGCCCAGTCCAACCGCCCGACCGGATACACGCGCCCGCGCACCGAGCGCACCAGGTCCATCACGGTCGGCCGCTTTTCCGGATCACTGACCGTGGTTACGTATCCCTTGGGCTTGTTGAGCACGATGTAGGAGTAACGCTCCGGCCCGCGCAGCAGCTTGCCGTCCACGCGGATGTGGTCCTGCTCCGCGTCGGCTTTGGTGCCAAGTTCGGTGACCATCTTGCCGTTGACCTGCACACGGCCGGAGGTGATGAGTTCTTCGGCCTTGCGGCGTGAGGCCACTCCGGCGGCGGCGATGATTTTTTGTAAACGCTCGGTGGGCATGGTTACTCGGTGGTGCTGTTGGCGGGCGCTTCGGCCTTTTCGTCGTCGCCTTCCGCGGATAGATCCGATGATAGATCCGGTCGACTTGCGTCGGCGTCAGTTTCGGGCTCGGGAGAATCGGCCGCCTCCATGGGAGGTGCAGCTTCGCTTTCTCCGAGCAGCAGGTCGCCTTGAAACGACTCGGCTACGAGCTTTTCGAACTCCTCCATGCTGGGCAGTTCGTTGACGTCCCTCAGCCCGAATCGGAGCAGGAACTCTTTGCTGGTCTTGTAGAGGATCGGCCGGCCAATTACGGCCTTTCTACCCGCCGTGGTGATGAGTTTACGGTCGAGCAAGGTCGCGATCACACCGCCCGAATCGACGCCGCGAATTTCGCTGATCTCAGGCACGGTGACCGGCTGCTTGTAGGCAATCACGGCGAGAGTCTCAAGTGCTGGCAGCGAGAGGCGAATGGGCGGCTTCAGGCTCTTGGCGAAAGCGCGGACCACGTCGTGCTGCTCCGGCTTGGTGGACATCCGGTACCCACCGGCGACCTGGCGGATTTCGATGCCATGGAAGGCGGCGGAGTAGTCGGTGATCAATTCTTCAAGCGCGGCGCGGATGCGCGATTTGACTTCGGCGTCGTCGATTCCGGGTACTTCCGCGAGGATCGACTCCTTGACGAGCGGAGTGATCTGGTCGAGCGAAATCGGCATTTCCGCCGCGTAAATGATGGCTTCGACTTGGGCTTTAAGACTCATTGTTGTCGTTAGTCGTTAGTCGCTCGTCATTGATCGCAAGTGGCAGCCATTCTCTGCTAACGACCAACGACCAATGACCAGCGACTGTTGTTCTATCTCCAATCATCTCGCACTGCGGCTTGCTCGGTCATTACCTGTTCGAAGTGTGAGTGCTTGCGCACCAGCACCTCGCCGAAGACGTGGTCTTGCCGCACCTGGATCGCCTGCAGCCGGACCAGTTCGAGCATCGCCAGGAACATGCAGACCAGCGCCTGCCTGGACGGCAAATTTCGCAGCATCTGTTTCAGGCGGATCGGGCGATCTTCGATCGAAAGCCGCTTGTGCAGGTACTGGATCATCTGTCCGACCGTTACGGTTTCCTCATCGACTTCGAGAATGGGCCGCGTGCGCGCGCGCTCCAGGATCTGCTGAAAGGCTTTGACCAGGTCAATGACGTCGGCGGCCATCTCGGGTTCCGTGCCCTCGGCCTCCATGAACTCTTTGATGGACGGGTTGGTCAAGACTGCGTCTTCGATCTGCTGTTTCTGCAAAAGCATCTGCGCGGCGGATTTGAATTTCTCGTGTTCGAGCAGCCGATTGACCAGCTCCATGCGCGGGTCGTCCTGCGCCTCGGGGGGAGCGAGCGGATCGCGTGGCAACAGCATCTTCGACTTGATGTGAATCAGCACCGCGGCCATGTAGATGAATTCCGAGGCCACGTTGACGTCGAGTTGCCGTATGCGCTCGACGTAGGTAAGGTACTGGGCGGTAATCTTCGCGATCGGGATGTCGTAGATATTGATGTCCTGCTTGCGGATCAGGTCGAGCAGCAGGTCGAGCGGGCCTTCGTAGATTTCGCCGAGCGCGACGGCAAAGGGAAAGTCGTTGTCTTCATGCTGAGGCGGCTTCGGTGGCGGGTCGGCGACAGGCGCGGAAGCCTGTGCCGATGCCTGCTCGGGTGTGGGGTGAGACAAATCGGTCACTTCGAGGAACTCCGCGGCGGCTCGTAACCGAGCGAAATGCCCATGGAGTCGCGAACTTCATCCATGGTGGCGCCTGCCACCTCGCGGGCGCGAGCCGAGCCGGCTTCCAGAATATCCCAGGCGAGGCGCGGATTGTCCTCGTATTTTTTGCGCCGCTCCTGCATCGGGTTGAGCACCTGGACGATCGCGTCGGCCACCCAGCCCTTGCATTCGATGCAGCCGATCCCGGCCGACCGGCAGCCCGCGTCCACTTTCGCAAGGGTTTCTTTGTCGCTGAATATCTTGTGCAGGTCGCCGACCGGGCAGACATCGGGGTTGCCGGGATCGCTGCGGCGCACGCGCGCCGGGTCGGTGACCATGGTCTTGAGCTTCTGCCGCAGCACGGGTTCGGGATCGGTGAGCATCACCGCATTGCCGTAGGATTTAGACATCTTGCGACCGTCGGTGCCGGGCAGGCGGGCGGCGGGCGTGAGCAGAGCCTGTGGCTCGGGAAAAACGTATTTTCGTTTTCCGCTATAGAACCCGTTGAAGCGCCGCGCAATCTCGCGCGTCAACTCGACGTGCGCGACCTGGTCTTCGCCGACGGGGACGCAGTCCGCCTTGTAGATCAATATGTCGGCCGACTGCAGCACCGGATAGCCGAGGAAGCCGTACGTTCCCAGGTCCTTGTCCTTGATGTTTTCCTTCTGTTCCTTGTAGGTCGGGACGCGCTCCAGCCAGCCCAGGGGTGTGATCATCGAAAGCAGCAGGTGCAATTCGGCGTGCGCCGGGACGTGCGACTGGATGAACATGATGCACTTTGCGGGATCGAGTCCGGCGGCCAGCCAATCGAGCAGCACCTCGACGGAATTCTCCTTCACCAGGGAGGTGTCGGCATAATCGGTGGTGAGTGCGTGCCAGTCGGCGATGAAGAAGAAGCAGTCATACTGGTCCTGCATGCGCACCCAGTTTTCAAGCGCGCCGACGTAGTTTCCCAGGTGCAACTTGCCGGTCGAGCGCATCCCGCTCAGCACGCGTTTCTTGGTGGGAGAAGTGGCCATTCAGAATTTCACCAGGATGGAAAGGTAGAAGCGAACAAACGGACGAATCAAACTGCTGAGAAGTCCTCCTCCCAGATACACCAGCGCAATCAACCCGAAGATGCCGATCCGGTCATACACCATTCTCGCGGGATCGGGCAGGAAATGCCGCAGCACGTGGCTGCCATCGAGCGGCGGGACGGGGATCAGGTTAAAGACCGCCAGGACGATGTTGATGAGCATGAGTTCATAGAGCAGCACCGCTACCGGGGCCAAGGCCGAATCGGAACTGCCACCGCTGAAGCCGTGCCGCAACCCCATGACCAGTTCGTGCGCGGAAGGAGATGAGAGTGAAATGCCGCCCAACAACAGAAGCGCACCTGTGGCCACGATGAAGTTGCTGACCGGCCCGGCGACCGACACCAGAATGTCATCCATCACCGGATTGCGGAAGTTTCTCGGATCAACCGGGGTGGGCTTGGCCCAGCCGAGCACCGGCATCCCGCTGATGGCGGCCACCAGGGGCAGCACTACGGTGCCGATCGGATCGATGTGGCGGATGGGGTTCAGGGTGACCCGTCCCAGCATTCTCGCGGTGGGATCGCCGCAGCGGGAGGCGGTCCAGGCGTGCGCCGACTCGTGCACACTGATCGCGAAGAGAAACACGACCAACTGATAGAAGATTTCGACCATTGTCGGCGTCATGGAGAGAATCTCTGATTCTAACAAAGGCTGTTGCTCAGCGCGGGAGCGATCGAAGTGGTAAGCAGCGCCAAAGCAGCCGCAGCGGGAGAAACTGAAGCTACTGTCCAGCGCGCATCGGTGAGACGATCAAGCGGCCCGTGCCCCGGGACTTGGTATCGCCTTTATCGTGCTGGTAAAAGAGAGAGAGCGCGCCGTCGGCGGATTGACTGGCGCCGGCCAATTCTGCCGCCAGTCCGTGATAGGAGCGGCCCACTTCGTGGCTATCCTGCAGTGCGACCGGGCTGCCTTTGTCGATGGCGGGACCGATGATCTGGTAGCTGTTGGGTATCTTCCAGAGCACTTTGCAGTTCGTGGCTTTTTCCACGTCCTCGTCGGTGAAGCCGGGGATCTTTTTATAGCGATTCAATACGATGCGCAGGCGATCCCGTCCGGCACCCTCCTGCAGGAAGGTCTGGATGCGGCCCGCGCTCCAGAGCGAAACGACATCGGTCTGCGCGACCAGCAGCACAGCGTTCGAGAGATCGCAGATCAGCTGCATGGTGGCATCGAGACGGCCGGAGCAATCCAGCACGACGAAGTTGTATTGGCTGACGAGCAAGTCGAAGAGTCGCGCCAGTTCGGCGGCGGTCGGCACCGTGCTGTGCGGTTGCTGCGCACCGGCCAGCAGATGGAGCCCGTCGCGATAGGGCGTCATCAGGCCTTCCAGCAGCGAACCGTCCATACGGTGCAGGTTCTGCAACGCATCGATCACCGTGAACTGGGGTCGCAGATTCAGTTGCAGCGCGGCGTGTCCGATGGGGGCAAAATCCACCAGCACCACCCGCCCGTGGGCTTGCTGCAGGGCAACGGCGGTGTTGACCGCGGTAGTGGTGGCACCCACCCCGCCCTTGGCGTTAAGGAATGTGAAGACCCGGCCCTTGCCGGCGCTGCGCTGCGTCCGGGTGGCCGTGGCTGAAAAGCGGGTGAAAGCCTCGACTAACGCTTCCTGGGTGGCGGCACGATCCAGAAATTCCCGAGCTCCAGCCCGCATAGCGCCCACGATGTTCACGGGCTGGTTCATATCGCCCAACGCAAAGATCGTGACATCCGGAGTGGCGGCGTGGATCAGTTCAATCGTCCGGATGGCCTTTTGCGGATGCTGTGGATCGATCTCGACCAGCACCACCTCGGCACGCTGATCCTGCAGGTGCCGCAAGACGGAATCGCCCGGCCCGGAGGGCAGCCCGACTTGACTGAAGACCGTCCGGGCCATGTTGGTGCCTTCCACCCGGCTATTGAGGATAACGGCCTGTTCGCGGTCTTCGGTCAGAAGTGCAACGGCGATCCCGTGCATGAGTCGGTTCTCACTCTTCATGGTCATGCTACGAACTTCCTTGAGCGGGGCCAAATGACCTTCGTAATCGAAGGCGGGACCGCAAACGCGTGGCAGGGTAGCAGCAGGCTCCTTAAAGGCATAAAACTACCCGAACCGCTGACTCATCACCTTATTGTAAGGCAAAGACACAGGCCTTGAGAAGGCGCTGGAAGCGGTGTGGTTGCAAGCTCTTAGCGGGGCAGCGTGCCGCGTTCCCCCGACGAGCCTGCAGCCGCAGTTCGTGCCAGCGGAACGATGGATGCACACTCGTCAGGCGCCAAGTAGTGGTAAGAATCCAGCCGTACCGCAATTCCGTTTTTTGCCCCTGCGTCGGACGCCGTAACACGCAGCACGCGTCCACGGCACCGCACCCGCATGCTTTCGGCCAGAGTGATTTCCGACGGCATGGTGAAGGTCAGTTCCACTACCGATCCGTCCGCCAGCGCGGCCTCGGTGTAGAAGAAGATTCCACGGCCGCTCAGGTCCTGCGTGAATCCCGGCGCAGTTCGACCCTCGAAATGAACTGCCAAGGGCAGGTGCAATGCAAAACGTTGGCCGGCCCGGCGCTCCAGGCGAATCGGATCTGTGCTCATGGGGCATCCTTCCCGGAGCGGCTCCAGGGGAGATTGGGGGAGACTGCTACTCTACCGCGAATCGGTGGCGCCGCGGGAGTGACCAGTTAGTGACCCTGCCCCAGTGCGAAAATCCGAATGCTCAACAGTGCATAGGCTCATCTGGCCCCGGTTGGCTCGATCGCATCTTGAGGCCGGTTGCTGTCATCCCAAAGATGTGCCAAGGTTCTAAAGAAGTGACTCAGGCTCCGAATTCGACGGCTGAAACGGCGGACGCGAAGAACACGTCCCCGCCGATGTGGGCCACGACTCTTCGTGCCTTGCGCCATCGCAATTTTCAGCTGTTTTTCAGCGGGCAACTCATTTCCCTGGTCGGCACGTGGATGCAGAATGTGGCGCAGGCGTGGCTGGTGTATCGCCTGACCGGGTCTGCGCTGCTGTTAGGAGCGGTGGGTTTTTCCAGCCAGATTCCTGTATTACTGGTTGCGCCCATCGGCGGCATCACGGCCGACCGCAGCAATCGGCAGCGGCTGGTGATTGCGACGCAAGCGGCGTCCATGATTCTGGCGGCGATTCTGGCTGGGCTGACGCTGAGCAGGCGGGTGGAGGTTTGGCACATCTTCGTTCTGGCGGCGCTGCTGGGCGTGGTCAACGCGTTTGATATTCCCGCCCGGCAGTCTTTCCTCATCGACATGGTCGGCAGGGAACATTTGATGAACGCGATCGCGCTGAATTCTTCGATCTTTAATGGCGCTCGCGTGGTTGGTCCGGCGGTGGCTGGGATTCTGGTCGTGAAAATCGGCGAAGGTTCGTGCTTTGCGGCGAACGCCGTTAGCTACATCGCGGTGATTGCCGGGCTACTGCTGATGAAGGTGGAGTGCCCGCCGCGCTCCAAGTCCAGTTCGCCGCTCGCCGATATCGTCGAAGGCTTCCGCTGGGCACATAGCGTGAAGGTGATTCGGGCACTCTTGCTGCTGATCGGCCTGGTCAGCCTGGTCGGCATGCCCTACACCGTTCTGATGCCGGTGTTTGCTGACAAGATCCTGCACGGAGGCGCGCGCGGCCTTGGAATCTTGATGGGCGCGACTGGTGTAGGTGCGTTGTTTGGCGCGCTGACGCTGGCGTCCAGGGAGGGTGTGAAGGGGCTGGGGCGTCTGGCGGCGTGGAGTTGCGCCGGCTTCGGCATCGGCCTGGTTCTGTTTTCCCTTTCGCGCTGGTTCTGGCTCTCGACCGTGCTTTTGCTGCCGATCGGCTATTCGGTGATGCTGCAGATGGCGAGTACCAACACGCTGATTCAAACCATGGTGCCGGACCAGCTGCGCGGGCGCGTCATGGCTCTGTACTCGATGATGTTCATGGGCATGGCGCCGTTCGGAGCCTTGTTGGGCGGAGCGCTCGCGGAACGCATGGGAGCGCCGGTGACCGTGGCCGTGGGCGGGGTGGCGTGCCTCCTGGGTGCGATCTGGTTCGGACGGGAGTTGCCCGTGCTGCGGATCGAGGCCCGGCGGATGATTGTGGCGCAGGGCCTGGCCGGAGGCGAACCGGAGCAGGAACTGAATGCTCAGCCGGTGGAGGAGGAGACGTAGCGCCGGCGTCCCGCCGGCTACTCGTGCCCGCCCAATGACCTATCGGCCCACACCCAACGCCAGTCCCTCAAGCCGACCTTGGCTGGATTCTCGACAATATATTGAGTGATTCGGCGGAGATCACCTTCATTCCGAACAAGGTGGTCGTAGTATTCCTTCTGCCAGAAAGGTCCCGATGTTCCGAGAATGTCACTGCATTTCTTGGCGGTAAATGACTTCCATGAATGTAGAACTGTTGGCAGTCTCTGTTCGGAAGAGAGCTGGAAAAGGACGTGGACGTGGTTCGGCATAACGCACCATGCTTGCAGCCGATATCGGATCCCATGGAAGTGCTGCAAGGCGGAGACCACGACATCAGCGATCTGCGACTTAGCGAGATGACACGCGCCTCTCCCGAGGTCAAGGTGATGTTCCACTCTCTGCGCTGTCAACTCAGCTAAGAGCGTGTTCTTGTCGGCTCCAAGGGGGTTATCCCTTAGCTCCATGGTACGGATACTCCGCAGAGCTTCGCTTCGAATACGTTGGAGGACGGCTGCGGGAAGAGAATCGGCAAGGCGAAACGTCACAAAATAACCGCCAGCGTTTCTCTCCCAATGGGGAAGGTAGCCACGGTCGCGGACTGCGATATCCTCGAACACAGGTTGCCGGCGGGACGCCGGCGCTACGCCTACTGCGTCTCCTGCGACACCACGGAGTCGGGCTCCAGATCCGGCCTCTCCGGGCCTGCGGCTAGCGCGGCTTGCCCGTACTCGTAGCCTTTATCGAACGCCTTCAGGTTCAACTCGCGGAAACTCGAGGGCACCGAGTCTGCAATGGCTTTGCGAACCGCGTCGGCTTCGAGCATTTGCGTGACGGCGGCGAAGAAGCCGACCATCACGATGTTCAGCACCATGCGCTTGCCGAGTTCTTCGGCGATCCGGGTAGCCGGAATGCTGTAGATGCGCGTCTGCGCCGGCGTCTCGCTCACGCGCACCAGGTCGCGTTCGATCAGCAGCGTCCCGCCGTCTTTCAATTCCGGAGCAAACTTCGTGTACGCTTCCTGCGACATCACCACCAGAATTTCCGGCTCGGTCACATACGGATAGAGCACCGGCTGATCGGAAAGCATCAGTTGCGCGCTGCATGCGCCGCCGCGCGCCTCCGGCCCGAAGTTCTGCGTCATGGTCGCGTACTCGCCCTGGTAAATCGACGCCGCTTTGCCCAGCACGATGGCGGAAAGAATCACTCCCTGGCCGCCAAATCCTGCAACGCGAATCTCTGTTAGTGGCATGAATCCTCCGCGCAACCGCCGTCGCCGCACGCATAGCCCTGTTCTTCGTCGTAGTCCACGTAGCGATCGCCGAGGCTTTCGTGCATTTGTGCTTTCAAGAGCGAGCTGTAATCGGGACGATCGCGGTCCACGAATTTGCCCACGATGATTTCGCCTTGCATCGTGAGACCCACTTCGCTGGTCGGCGCGCCATGCTTCGTCTTGCTCTTTTCCTTGTAGTACTTCATTGTGTCGAGCCCGTCGCCCAGCTTGTTGCGGCGCTGGTAGAGCGTCGGGCATGGGGAAATCACTTCGATGAAGCTGAATCCTTTTTTGTGGAACGCTTCTCCAATCGAGCGCGCCAGTTGGCGGACATGGTAGGTCGTCCAGCGCGCGACGTACACCGCACCCGCTGCCTCCACCAGGTGGGGCAGGTTGAAGGCGGGTTCAAAGGTTCCGTAGGGAGAGGTTGAAGTAATCGCGTGACCCGGCGTGGTCGGAGCCGTCTGTCCGCCCGTCATGGCGTAGATGAGGTTATTCACGCAGATCACCTTCAGATCGATATTCCGCCGCGCGGCATGGATCAGGTGGTTGCCGCCAATGGCCGAC
>JAIQFZ010000221.1 GCA_020073015.1 Terriglobia bacterium
GCCATGACCCTGCTCCGTTATCTCCGATCTCTGGGGCTCCGTCCTGTCGCGGCGGGCAACCTCAAGGGCATGGTCGACTACTATCGAACCCCCGAAACCCAGCGGGGATTTGCCGAGAAGTACAAGCAGGATGTCAGGAAAGTCACCTCGTTTGCGGACGCCACGAAATTATCCATGGAGACGACGGTCCTCGCCAACGCGACCGGATTCCGTGCCGGCCGCCGCGGCATGTACGGGCCAGCCTGCGCGCACGTCCGGGAGATGGCAAACCTGCTGCCGGCCGACCAGATGCTCGACACCGGCCTTGTGGATTATGCGCTCGGCGCCGCGCCGCACACTGGCGCCTTCGTCATCGTTCACGAAGACTCGCCGCTCAAGAAAGCTCAGCTCGGGTACGTCAAACTCGGCGATGGTCCGTTCTACGTCTTTTACACACCATTTCATCTGCCTCACATCCAGATCGCCTCGACCATTGGTCGCGCGGCCATCCATCATGATCCAACCGTCGCTCCGATCGAGGGGCCGGTTTGCGAAGTGGTCGCGGTTGCCAAGCGCGATCTGAAGGCCGGTGAGCGTCTCGACGGTATTGGTGGGTTCTGCACGTATGGCCTGATTGACAACACCGCGGCAGCTCGTGGCATGGCTGCCCTGCCAATCAGCCTCTCAGAAGATTGCGTCCTGCGTCGAGATGTTGCCAAGGACGAGGCGCTTTCCTTCGATGACGTGGATGAACCAACTCGCGGCGTCGTCGACGGGCTCTGGCGCGAACAGATGGCACGCTGGCCACAGGCGAGGCGAGCAGCAGAGCGATAGCCTCGCGTTCGGAGTGATCCTCAGCACCGGACAACATCATGATGCCTAACCGTGCATACTGGAAAGGCCGCCGTGTGTTCCTCACCGGACACACCGGTTTTAAAGGTAGCTGGCTCTCCCTGTGGCTCGAAGCACTCGGGGCTGACGTCACGGGATACGCGCTCGCCCCCCCGACCGAGCCGAGCTTGTTTCAGCAGGCCGGGGTCGCCGACGCCGTGCACTCGATTTGCGCGGACATTCGCGATTTCGCGCGGCTCCAAACAGCGGTCGATGACTGCCATCCTGACGTCGTCATTCACATGGCTGCGCAATCCGTTGTGCGTCGTGGCTACGAGGATCCGATCGAGACGTATTCGTCCAATGTTATGGGGACCGTCCATCTCCTGGAGGCACTACGACAGCTCAAACACCGGTGCGTGGTGGTCAACGTCACCAGCGATAAGTGCTACGACAACCGCGAGTGGGTCTGGCCATATCGCGAGAACGATCCCATGGGCGGCCATGATCCTTACTCGAACTCAAAAGGTTGCGCGGAGCTGGTGACCGCCGCCTACCGGGAATCGTTTTTCCCTCCGGGCTCGCTCGAGCGCCACGGCGTGGCCCTCGCGAGCGCTCGCGCCGGCAATGTGATCGGAGGCGGCGATTGGACGGCGAACCAGCTCATTCCCGACCTGATGAAGGCTTTCCTTGCGGGGCAACCCTGCCTGATCCGCAACCCTTCCGCGATCCGACCATGGGAATTCGTTCTGGAGCCGCTGCGTGGATACCTCATGTTGGCGGAGCGGCTGACGGAGGACGGCGCCCGCTTCGCCACCGCCTGGAATTTCGGTCCTTCCGAGGAGGACGCCAAGCCGGTGTCCTGGATTGCAGACCGATTGTCATGCTCGTGGGGGGACCACGCCTCGTGGACTCACGACGGAGCTATGCACCCACAGGAGGCACACACTCTCAAGTTAGATACCTCCAAAGCGAGGGCCTCCCTGGATTGGCATCCCATGCTTCCCTTGGGCCCGGCGCTCGACTGGATCGTCACCTGGTACCGTGCTTTTAAGGAAGGCGCAGATCTTCAAGGCCTCACCCGAGCACAGATCGAGCAGTATGAGGCCCTCTCCGAGAAGTGACGCCGACGCGCGGCGCCGGGCACGATCATGATCGGACAGCGCGCCAACAATAAGTGCTCAGCCTCGTGGGAATGCAGCCTTTGCCCATGCTTCTGAAGAGAAAACAGGCGTTAAAAGATCTTGCCGACAGAGTTGAGGAAGCTCACGTCGAGCGCCACGGCTCCCAGGTTCAATGACCCCGATCGCCCCAATGTCGGACCAGAAACCAGGAAACGACGCCGCCCGCGCGTTCCTGGATTACTTCTGCTGCCCACCTGAATGCGCTCCGTTTCGGGTGGCCGGCAACTTGCCTGTTAAGGAAGGATTTTTTCGTTTCGGACCGGCTCTGTGTTTCGGCAAAACGGCTGCCGCTTCCTGTAGCACTCCGGCCGAGACGCTATTCGATGCCTTTTCGACCGTCGAAACGTCGGCGGCGGGAGAGGTTCGTTTATGCTTCGACCCCACGCAGGTGGTCGAGAACCTTCGGCGAGAGCGGTACCAGGTTGACCGCAACCGAGAGCGTCTGCTGCGCAGATTGTATTATCGGATTCGGTCGGTTCTTCCGTCCTTCGTTCGCCAGTTGCTGCAGCGATACGTGACTCGCCAGAGGCGGGAAAGCGTATTTCCAGCGTGGCCGGTCGACTGCTCCGTCGAACAGATCTTCGAGACATTGATGGCATTGGCGATTCCGGCGGCGGGCGAGCGCGAAATTCCATTCATCTGGTTCTGGCCGGACGGGAATGAAGCAGCGCTCATGATGACGCACGATGTGGAGGAGAAAAGAGGAGTAGAACACTGCCAGATGCTGATGGACCTGGACGAATCCTTCGGTATCAAGGCGGCGTTTCAGTTGATCCCACAGGGCCGGTACCAGGATTTTGAGGAGATGGCCGCGTGCATTCGCGCCCGCGGCTTTGAGACGAACATCCACGACCTGGATCATGACGGCAGGCTGTATGAGCATGCGGAGCTGTTTCAACAGCGCGCGCGGAAGATCAATGAATATGCGCGGAAGTACGGTATGACGGGCTTTCGAGCCGGCTCGATGCATCGCAACCAGGATTGGTTCGGCATGCTGGATTTCCAGTACGAAATGTCTGTGCCTACCGTCTCGCACCTGGAGCCGCAAAAAGGCGGCTGCTGCACCGTGACTCCCTACTTTGTAGGCGGCGTGCTGGAGTTGCCCCTCACGACGATACAAGACCACGGCGTGTTCTATATCCTGGGTGAACGCTCCATTGACTTGTGGAAGCGGCAGATCGAGATCATCTCGGCCCATCACGGGTTAATCAGCTTCATCATCCATCCGGACTACATCGTGCACACAAGGGAGAGGGGCCTCTATCGCGAGCTTCTGGAATACATTTCGCGCCTGAGGCAGGAACGCAACATTTGGTTGGCGGTTCCGGGCGACATTAATCGTTGGTGGCGCGAGCGAAGCCAGATGCGGCTGGTGCAAGCAGGCGCCGGCTGGGAAATCCGCGGGAAGGGAAGTGAGCGGGCGCAACTGGCGTATGCAGGAATCGTCGATGGCAGAGTGTCCTATCGGATCGCGGACAAGCGCTTTAAGTGCTCGTCTGAAGGCCTGTCGGCGCGGGAAAAACTATCTTAGGCGTTCCATCGCGATCGCAGGAAATGATCGGCAGTCAACGATCCCCATCGGCGAGCGGCGCCGCCGTGATGCCCGTTTACCAAATTGACCCGCTTCAGGATCCTCGCTGGGAACCGTTTCTTCAAACCCATCCGCGCGCCTCGATATTCCATACGTCCGGCTGG
>JAIQFZ010000078.1 GCA_020073015.1 Terriglobia bacterium
CAGCAAGCTACTAGCTTCTAGCCGCTAGCTAGTAGCTAGAAGCTCGTAGCCAGTAGCTGGTTCTCTACGCTCTCCACGCCACAATCAGCGCCGTCACTATGACATTCGCCATCGCCACCGGCAGCAGGACCTTCCACCCAAACGCCATCAGTTGGTCATAGCGGAAGCGGGGAAGAGTCCAGCGCACCCAGACGTACAGAAACATGAAAAAGAAAACTTTCAGACAGAACCAGACGACCGGCAGAACCATTTGCAGGAGCGGCGGTCCAAACACCGGGCCCAGCCAGCCGCCGAAAAACAGCAGCGTCGCCAGGCAGGCCACCGTCACCATGTTCGCGTATTCCGCCATGAAGAACATGGCGAACTTCATGGCGCTGTATTCGGTGTGATACCCGGCAACCAGTTCCGACTCGGCTTCCGGCAGATCAAACGGCGTGCGGTTGGTCTCCGCGTAGGCCGAAATCAAATACGTGAAGAACGCCACCGGCTGAAGAAAAATGTTCCAGTGCAAATGGCGCTGCGCTTCAACGATGTCGCGCAAACTGAAGCTGCCTGCCAGGATCAGCACTCCAACCAGCGACAGGCCGAGCGAGACTTCATAGCTGATCATCTGGGCACTGGCGCGCAGGCCGCCGAGCAGCGAATACTTGCTGTTCGACGACCATCCGGCGAGGGCGACACCGTACACGCCCATGGACGTGATACCCAGGATCACCAGCAGCCCGATATTCAGGTCGGTAATCTGGAACGGCGTACTGATCGCATCGATCGTCAACCAGTGGCCGACATGGATCGCCGGAATTTCTATCCAATTGCCGAATGGAACCACCGAGATTGAGGTTATGGCGAAGACCACCGCAAGCATCGGGGCTGCGATGTAGAGCGTCTTGTAGACGTAGGGTTGGGTCAGGTCTTCCTTAAAGATGAACTTGATGCCGTCTGCAAGGGGCTGCAACAAGCCAAACGGCCCTACCCGCGTGGGCCCCCAGCGGTTCTGGATGTGAGCCGACACCTTGCGCTCCAGCCAGACGCTGTAGGCCACCGCCGTGAGCAGGACAAAAATCACGGCCACTGACTTGATGATCGAAATGATGACGTACGTCGTTATGTTCAACGAAGTCTTCCGTCTCTGCTCGTGTGGCGCGGACATTCCTGTCCGCGCGGTTTTGATCTACCCGACTGCTAATTCGTCCCTAGTCCGCCGCAATCTCTGATTCCGCTGGCTTGTTTTCATACACCGAATTCAGAGTATGCGAATACCGTCCCAAAGTTCCGGAGCTGAACAAATCGTCATTTGCCGGAACGATGAGTTCCGGCTTGTGAGAAGCGCCCACGCCGCAGTGTGCGATCTCGATGTGCTGATCGGCGCCCGCGAGCAGGTTGGTGCGCGAAACGTCGTAGCCCGCCACTACGCGCTGGATCTCGTCGAGAATGGCCATCGGATCAAAGGGCGTCATCTTCGGCTCAAGATTGTGCGCTTCGAGCCAAACGGCGTGACGATCCGCTTCGCCCGACTGCGCGCCGCGCGTCTGTCCCATGTCGGCGTGCGTCCCGCCGCCAAATGGCACCAGGCTGCGCACATCGAAACCCATGGCGTCGGCAATGCGGACAATCATTTCGAAATCCGGCTTCGTCCCCGTGACCTCGCCCGCCTTCTTGACCAGTTGCAGATCGCCGCATGTGTTCGTAAAGGTGCCGGACTTCTCATACGAATTTGCCGCCGGCAACACCACATCGGCGATCGTCGCCGTTTCGGTCAGGAACATGTCCTGAACCACTACCAAACTTTTCGAGAACGTGAACGGGTCGATTCCAAGGCGGCCGATCGGATTCGAGCCCACAACGTACAGAGCCTTCAGCTTCCCGGCTTTGGCCGCATCCACCATTTCCGGCAGACTCAAACCTTTTTCCGCAGGAAGCGCGCCCCAATCTTGCTGGAAGCGGCCGCCTTCGCTCACGGGTTGATAGCCGGGCAGCAGATCTGGATACAAGCCCATGTCGGCCGCGCCGCGCGAGTTTGCATAGTCGCCCAAGCAAATCAACTTCGCGCCAGAGAGGGAGGAGGAAACACTCACCAGCGTCTGGATGTCCTGCGCGCGCAGCTCGGAGCCAAACGCGATGACCAGATTCTGCTCGGCGCGGATTTTGTCTCGCAGCGCAGTCCATGCCTCGCGGGTCGTACCGTCGCTCACCAGCGAATCGAGTTGGGAATCATCGCCGCCCAGGAAGGCGACCGCTTTCGCTTCCGCACCTGCCGGAAGCAGACCAAATCCAGCCGCCTGTTTCTGCAGCTTGATGGGCGCAGAGTTGATCACGTACAGCTTCGCCCGGCGCAGCCGGACGTTGGTGCGGATCTGCCACGCCAGCAGCGGATGCTGGTTCGTCGGATCGTTGCCAATCAGCAAGATCGCGGGCGCGGTCAATACGTCGCGCATGGAGGCCGTCTGACCGGGCTTGCTATGCAGTGCCGCCGCCAGGGCAGGGAAGTCGGCCGTGCGGTGATGATCGACGTTATTGGTCTTCAGCACGACGCGGGCAAATTTCGAGAGCAGGTAATTTTCTTCATTCGTCGTGCGGGTCGAGCCGACCACGCCGATGGCTAATCCGCCGTCTTTGTCGCGTACCTCGGCAAAGCGTTTCCCAATCAGCTCAAACGCCTCTTCCCAGGTGGAAGGCATCAGCTTGCCGCTCTTGCGGATCAGCGGCTGCATGATGCGTTCTTCGCTGTGCGCAAAGTCGAACGCGTAGCGCCCCTTGATACACAGGAAGTCGTTATTGATCCCGCTCTTGTCGCGGTTATCGCCGCGCACAATCTCCATGCCGGTGTCGCAGCGGCGCACGCCCAGCGTGGTCTTGCAGCCGTCGCCGCAATGGGTGCAGACCGTGCCCACGTGATTCATTTCCCACGGGCGAGTCTTGTAGCGATAGGCTCCGGAAGTGAGTGCGCCGACCGGGCAAATGTCGATGCACATGCCGCACTCTTCGCACTCCAGGTGATCGTCCTGATTGGGCGCGATGATGGAACTGACGCCGCGGTTCTGCACACCCAGCGCCCAGACGTCCATGCCCTCACCACACACCCGGACGCAGCGGTAACAAAGGATACAGCGCGGGCGGTCAAAGTACACCACCGGAGACCACTGCTGTTCCTCGCGGTGGTTCTTGGCCTCCATGAATTTCGACTCGGAGGCGCCATACGAGAACGTCATGTCCTGCAATTCGCACTCACCGCCGGCGTCGCACACCGGACAGTCCAGCGGATGATTGCCGAGCAGCAACTCGACCATCGCCTTGCGAGCCTGGCGGACTTCGTCGTTGTCGGTCGCGACGACCATGCCCTCGGTGACCACCGTGGTGCAGGCGGTCTGCAACTTGGGCATCTTCTCGATCTTCACCACGCACATGCGGCAGGCGCCCTGCAGCGATAGGCCCGGGTAATAGCAGAAGGAGGGCACTTCGATGCCGACACTCTTGCAGGCCTCGATCAGCAGCGTCCCCGCGGGAGCCGTGAGCTTCTTGCCATCGACAGTGAGATTGACGTCAGCCATTCTTTTTACGCCATCGCCGGGATACGATCCGCCGCCTTCTCGAACGGGCACGGTTTGCCATCCAGGTGATCTTCAAATTCCTTTCTGAACTTCTTCACGAATGCCATGGTGGGCATCGCGGCCGCGTCTCCGAGCGGACAGAATGTTTTGCCCAGCATGTTCTCGGAGAGGTAATAAATATTGTCGATATCTTTCTTCAGCCCGGCGCCGGCATGGAAGCGCGTCAGCGTCTTCTTGAGCCAGTCGGTGCCTTCACGGCACGGGATGCACCAGCCGCAGCTTTCATGCTGGTAGAACTTGATAGTGCGCAGCGCGAAATTGACGATGCAGGTCGTGTCATCGAGTACCACCACGCCACCCGACCCTAGCATCGATCCCGCCTTCCCCACCGAATCGAAGTCCATCGGAATATCAATTTCTTCGGGAAGCAGCACCGGGGTCGACGACCCACCGGGCACCACCGCCTTCAGTCCACGGCCGTTCGGAATGCCGCCGCCAACCTCGTAGATCATCTTCTTGAGGTTGTAGCCCATCGGCAACTCGTACACACCCGGCTTGTTCAGGTTTCCGCTCAGGCAGAACAGGCGCGTGCCACCATTTTTGGGCGTGCCCAGTCCGGCATACCATTCCGCGCCGCCCAGGATGATGTGAGGGACGGCTGCCAGCGTCTCCGCATTATTAATGACCGTCGGCCCGCCCCACAGCCCAACCACGGCTGGGAAGGGCGGCCGGATGCGCGGGACGCCACGCTTGCCTTCGAGCGATTCCATCAGCGCCGATTCTTCGCCGACCTCGTACGCTCCCGCTCCACCGTGCCAGTAGATGTCGAGATCGTATCCGCTGCCGAAAATGTTCTTGCCCAGGAAGCCTTTGGCGTACGCGTCCTTGATTGCCTTCTGCATGATCACTGACAGGTAGCGATACTCGCCGCGAATGTAGATGTAGCCGGTATGCGATTGCACCGCGATGGCGGCAATCATCACGCCTTCAATCACGGAGTGCGGATCATGCTCAAAGATCAGGCGGTCTTTGCATGTCCCGGGCTCGCTCTCGTCGCCGTTGCACAAAACGTACTTCGGCTTGGCCGACTGCTTCGGGACAAACGACCACTTCATGCCGGTGGAGAATCCGGCGCCGCCACGCCCGCGCAGCCCGGAATTCTTGACCTCGTTGATGATCGCGTCCGGCTGCATGCTGAGCGCCTTCTGCACGGCTTTGTAGCCGTCCAGTTGGAGGTAGCGATCGATATCCGTCGCCCCCTGGCCAAAGCGCTTCGAGATCACGCGCACTTCGTCGGGATGGGAAACTAGAGAAGCCATTTGAAATTGGTAATTTGTAATTTGTAATTGAAAATCCAAAACCTTTGCGCACCGGCTTTTCAATTACAGATCACAAATTTCAGATTACAAATTACATCGTTCCCTTCTTCTTGTACTCGTCGAGAACTTGATCCATCTTGTCGACCGTCAGGTTCTCGTGAAAATCGTAGTTGACCTGTACGGCCGGGGCCCAACTGCACGCCCCGATACATTCGACTTCTTCCAGCGAAAACAAGCCGTCCTGCGTGGTGCCTTTGTGGCCGATGCCGAGTTTCTTCTGGCAATGGTTGAGCAGTTCCTCGCCTCCGCGCAGCATGCAGGCGATATTTGTGCACACCTGCACGTTGTATTTGCCCCGCGGCTTGGTGGTCAGCATTGAGTAATAACTGATCACGTTGCGAACTTCGAGTTCGGTCAGGTCCAGCCGCTGCGCCAGTTCGACAATGACTTCGTCGGTCAGTGCGCCGGCTTCGTCCTGCGCGTAAAGAAGGGTCGGCACGAGCGCGGAACGCTTGGTTGGGTAATGCGTGAGCATGTCGGCGAAGCGCTGTTCGAACTCTTGTGAGAACTTCATAGATTTGTAATTGGCAATTTGTGATTTGTAATTTTACCGTCTCAGCTACGTTTCCGAACCGATTGTTGCGTTACGGTGAAGATCGCCGTCAGCTCCCTCGATTCTTGGAGCAACTCTTCTAATAACGCCATCCGTACAATTCCTGCGTCTGCCAACATCTCCAACCAGAATCCGCTCTCGTCCGCTTCCTCCACCATTCCCCAATTCGTGCTGCAAACTCAGCTCGCGACCTGGCTCGGCAAGATGCCCGGTAGTTCGCGGCTACCGAAGTCCCACATCGCAAAAGCTGTTTCCCTATGACCTGTGCATCTGCGGTCCGCGGCAACGAGCGATAGAGTTTCACCACCCGGAGCGCAAACGATTTCGTCCGCGCGCGCAACTCATCCGGAGTCATGAGCTTTTCGATTACAAATTACAAATTACCAATGGCTTACCGGTCGATGTCTCCCAGCACCACATCAATGCTTCCAATGGCCGCGATCACATCCGCAATGAGGTGTCCTTCACACATCTTGGACAGCGCCTGCAGGTTGGCATACGACGGACCGCGCATGTGCACGCGATACGGCTTGGCCGTCCCATCGCTCACGATGTAGTAGCCCATTTCGCCGCGCGGCGACTCGACTGCCTGGTAAACCTCACCCGCCGGAACCGAGAAGCCCTCGGTGATGATCTTGAAGTGATAGATGAGGGCTTCCATCTGCGTCTTCATGTTCTCGCGGTCGGGAAGAACGACCTTCGGCGCGTCCGCTTTCACCGGCCCTTCCGGCATTCCCGCCAGCGCTTGCTGGACGATGCCGATCGACTCCCGCAGTTCCTGGACGCGGCATACATATCGTGCAAATACATCACCTTCCGTGGAAACCGGAACCTCGAACTTGAAGTTTTCGTAGCCCGTGTAGGGAGCATCGCGCCGCAGATCAATATCCACGCCGCTGCCGCGCAGAGTCGGGCCACACGCGCCGAGCGCAATCGCGTCGTCCATGCTCAGCCGCCCCACGCCCTTGGTGCGCATCATGAAGATCGGATTCCCGGTCAGCAGCCCTTCGTACTCATCCACATTGCCGGGAAAGCGATCGGCAAACTTCTTCACCTTCTCGAAGAATCCGAGCGGCGGTTCCAGCGCCAGCCCGCCGATGCGGAAGTACGACGTCATCATCCGCTGCCCGCTGACCATCTCAAAGAAGCGGAGGACGTCCTCGCGCTCGCGGAAGCAATACAAGAAGACCGTCATCGCCCCGAGGTCCATGGCGTGCGTGCCCAGCCAGACCAAGTGCGAGTTGATGCGGGTCAACTCATTCATCAGGACTCGCATCCACTGCGCCTTGGGTGGAATCTCCAGCCCCAGCAATTTCTCCACTGCCAGGCAGTAGGTCAGGTTGTTGGTGAGGGGGCACAGGTAGTCGATGCGGTCGGTCAGCGGCACGACCTGCTGGTAGAACTTGGCCTCGCAGGTCTTCTCGATCCCCGTGTGCAGGTAGCCGATCTCCGGCATCAGGCGCACCACGGTTTCGCCGTCAATCTCAAGCACCAGTCGCAGCACTCCGTGGGTCGACGGGTGTTGCGGACCCATATTGAGGACGAGGGTGCGGTCCTGGCTTGGTTCTGTGACAGTAGCGGCGGGGAATTGCGTCATGACTTACCGGTAACCTTCCACCGGGTAGTCTTTCCGCAGGGGATGACCTTCCCAGTTGTCGGGCATCATGATGCGTTTCAGGTTCGGGTGGCCGGTGAAGCGGACGCCGAAGAGATCGAAGACTTCGCGCTCGTAGAAATTGGCGGACGGCCAGACCGAGGTCACCGACTCAATCGCGGGGCTCGAACCGTCGAGCTTTGCCTTCAACCGCACCCGCTCCTTCTTCGGAATCGAAAGCAGGTGATACACCACTTCAAAGCGCGGCTCCGACGGATACCAGTCCACCGCCGTGAGATCGCAGAGATAATTAAAAGGACAGTCGGGGTCGTCCCGCAGAATGGCACAAGCTTCGCGGATCGAGCCTTTCTCAACCCAGATCGTCAGTTCCTCGCGGTCGAACTTTACCGCCTCGACCACCGGCGCGTTCCATGCCAGCAGGCGAGCGAGCGCGGGATGCGCCTTCAGTTGTTCGACATCGGTAATCGCGGGAGCCAGTGCCATTTAGACATCCCCTCGTCTAGCGCTGCGCAAACCCCAGTCGAGCACGCCTTTTTTCCACACATAGAAGAGACCGACCAGGAAGATGGCAATGTAAACGATCATCTCCCAGAATCCGAACATCTTCAGTTCGCGCAGGATGATGGCCCAGGGATAGAGGAACACGGCTTCCACGTCGAACAGAATGAACAGCATCGCGACCATGTAGAACTTGACCGAGAAGCGTTCCCGGGCGTCGCCGATGGGCGGAACTCCGCATTCATAGGGAGACAGCTTCGCTCGATTGGGCTTATGTTGCCCGATCAGCCACGACAGGGTCACAATCGCGCCCGCAATGACCGTGGCGATGCCGAAATGCAGCAAGAGGGGCAGGTAGCGAGCGAAATAATTGTCCGGCATAGGAGGAGCTAGATATAATGCGCGCCAAGCAATACAGTAAACGTTCTAGATTAGTTTTTGGCTGGTAAAAGTGTCAAGCTAAGCGGAACATTAAATGTTCCAGCATTCCTCAGAAGCTGTCTTCTCAGGACGGGAGAGAGTTCGAACCGCATGATTTTCGGTTTCAACACCGACATAAAACACGAAGACACGGTGTACCACGTGCAAAGCGAGGCGCGCGAGAGCGAGCAACTCCTGCAAACCCAGGTTTTCGTGCGCGGCCGTTGCATCGGCAAGCGGGCGGTCTCCTATGCCCCCACCGCTGCCGAAGGCCAGGTCAGCGATCAGGAGAAAGAAAGGATGCTGCGCGATCAGCATCGCCAGGTGCTCGATGCCATCCGTGACGGGAAAGTTGATTCCGTCTTCGACAAGCGCGATACGCCTGAGACCCTCGCCGCAGTGAAAGAACTTGATCTCCAATGGCTCAATGCGAACTCCGTCCACGCCGCTGGTACGTTGCTGATGCATATGCGCGTCACCGAGGGCGGGGCCGCGGTCGAGGGCGCCCGCCTCACGTTTCGCTTCGTGCGCCCCGACGCGCCACCTTTCTACGCGCAAGTGTTGACCGATGCAGAGGGCAACGCGCAGATGAGCGTCCAGGTGGAGGAAGCCTCGTTGCGCGACTCTTCCGTGCTGGTGCAGGCCAATGTTTCCGGACGCACCGCCACGCGCAAGTTTGAGTTCCGCTCGGCCCAGTAGCATCCGGCTTGCTCCCCTGCTTCCACTGCTGCGAAAATTAATCCGATGAACCTCATCATTAACGGGGAGAACCAGGTCTGGTCGGCCGATACCCTGAGCGCTCTGGTCGACCAGCTCGGTATGAAGTCCGACCGCGTTGCCATAGAGCTGAACCGGGAGATTGTACCGCGCGATCAGTGGGCCCAGACTCGTTTGGCGGATGGCGATCGGCTCGAGATCGTCCACTTTGTGGGCGGCGGGTCCGGATCGCCGTGTCTTTCATAAGGAGACTGCTGCTATGAAGAGAACCATTCTGTTGGCAAGCGCAATCGTCGTCGTTCTTAGTTTCGGAAGTCCGTCCTTCGCCCAAGGTCCGCATCGCTTTCAGCCCGGCTTCAATCTTTTCTCCAAGCAGCAGGACGTTCAACTGGGGGAAGAGTCCGCGGCCCAGGTTCGCAAACAGATGACCGTCATCAACGATCCCGTGCTGACGGCATACGTAAGCCGAGTGGGCAAGAGACTCGTTGCAGCGCAGGAGGCAACCGAAAGCGGCTTTCCATTCAGTTTCGAAGTGGTCGCCGACCCGAGCATCAATGCCTTTGCGTTGCCCGGTGGACACATGTTCATCAACACTGGACTTCTCAAAGCCGTCGACAACGAAGCGCAACTGGCCGGTGTGATGGGCCATGAAATGTCGCATGTCATCCTGCGTCACGGCACCAACCAGGCCTCGAAGGCCAACCTGATCGAACTCCCAGCGGCGCTGGCCGCGCAGATGGCGGGCAAGGACTCCATGATGGGCCAACTGGCGCAACTGGGCATCGGCTTAGGCGCCAACAGCGTGCTCCTCAAATTTTCCCGCACTGCCGAGAGCCAGGCCGACCTGATGGGTTCGCACCTCATGTCCGAGGCCGGCTACAATCCCATGGAGATGGCGCACTTCTTCAACAAGCTCGGCAGCCCCGGTAAAGGAATGGTCGGCAACGTGGCGCAGTTCATGTCCGATCACCCCAATCCCGACAATCGCGAGCGCGCCATCGAACAGGAAGCGCGGCTGCTGCCGCAGCAGACCTACGGCTACCAGACCGGTGACTTCAAGCGCATGAAAGGAGTGGTAGCCAAGATTCACGAACCGGCGCCCAAGCCACCCCAGCAGCAGGTTCAGCCGTCACAGCAGCAGTGAGGTTGAGAAGGGCGGATCTTCAAGTGGTGGGGAACTGACGCACGCACTCGCCGTCCCGGTTCGGCGATTCTCCCTTTCCTTTCTACTGCACTCCCGTAAGCTGCCGGATCAAACTCACTTCCGCTTCCCGGTAGGGCGTTCCGTCCGGACGCAGCACCTCGTGAAACCACACGGGCGGCTGGTTAAGAATGTATGGGTGTTCCCATGACTCCCACGGCAGATACGTCTGCGTCTTGCCGGCGACGAACCCCCAATTGATGGCCCCCACTCGCTCTTGCTTCGCAATCGGCAACACCGTGTCAAACGTGCTGCCTACCGAGCGCGCCATGTATTCAGTGCAGATCACCGGCCGATTGTACTTTTTCAGCCATGTTACTTCACGCTGGAAGTACTCCGGCCAGCTGTAATTGTGAAAGGTGATAATGTCAGACTCGCGCAGCTGAATCTGTTGCAGTACCTCGAGGTTTGCCCCGTCGGGCGAGGTGTCGGCAGCCCAGACTCCGCTGGTGAGAGGCTGCAGCGGATTAGCCTCACGCGCCCACTCGAACGCCTCAGTCAAGAGCTTCGTTACCCGCGCCGTCTTATCCTTCAGTTCCTCCTTCGGATAGCTCCCCGCGTTATCGGCACCGGGCTCGTTCCACACATCCCACGCAAGAATACGTTCGTCCTTCGCGAAGGCTCCCACCACTCCCTGCACGTACGCTTTCAGCCGCGGGTATTGATTTGCATCCGCCAGGGCGCTCGCGCCCGGACTCTGCACCCAGCCTGAGTTGTGAACTCCCGGAATCGGTGGATGCTGCGGGCCCAGATGAGGTACCGGATCCCAGCATGAGTCGAACAGCACGAACAGCGTGCGGATGTGATGCCGCGACGCGATCGTCAAGAACCGGTCGATGCGTTTCTGAAAACCGGCAGCATCCTGTTTCCAGGGCAGGTCGTGGAGAAAGACACGCATGGTGTTCATGCCCATCGCTTCTGCCCAAGTTAATTCCTGATCGATCTCAACGGGATCGAAGGTCTCCTCCTGCCACATCTCCAGCTGATTGATCGCTGACTTGGGAATGTAATTGCTTCCCATCAACCATGGCTGTTGCGCGTACCAGGCGTTTGCCTTCTGTTCTGGCCAGCGCGCGGTTTGCGTCGATGCTAACGTCGTGCACGAGACGATCCCGATCAGCACTGCCGTCATGAAAGCGGATTGGCGTAGTTTCACGGTGTGAACTCCGGTTGCATTTATATGCCAGAGACTCGGGGTCTAGCAATCAACCCCTCGGCCAGTCCCACCCGAGATCGCGCGTTCAAGGGGACAAGTTGTCTTTTGCCTCGACGTACTGTCCATTCGTGGACAGCGAAGTCCGGTACGGGACAGGGTAAACAGCCTCGAACTGTTCAGTTGCAAGAACTATCCCCTTCCTCTTGCTCCAAAAACGCCGCCGCACGATCATTTTTGCCGCCGCCGCAGTCGTGGTCGTGGTTGTTCTCACCATTGGAGTCTCGCGGCTGAAACCTGCCGCTCCCCTGGTTGAGCGTGGAACCGTGTGGACCGACACAGTGAAGCGCGGACCGATGCTGCGCCAGGTGCGCGGGTTAGGTTCTTTGGTCCCGACGCAAGAAGCCGTGCGCCAGATTCCCGCTGAAACCGAGGCCACCGTGGTCCGCATCCGCATGTTGCCCGGTTCACTGGTAAAGGCCGACACCGTCTTACTAGAGATGAGCAATCCGCAGGTTGAACAGGCTGCCATCGACGCCGGTCTTCAGCTCAAGTCTGCCGAGGCCGAGTACCGCAGCCAGCGCGTCAAGCTTGAAAGTGACCTGATGAACCAGAAAGCCGGCGCCGCCACGGTGGGCGCCGACCACGCCCAGGCACAACGCCAGGCCGATACCGACAAGGCGCTCTACGATCTGGGCGTCATCTCGGGACTCACCTACAAAGCCTCCAAGGGCAAGGCCGACGAACTGACCACCAGAAATGATCTGGAATCAGAAAGGCTCAAGGCCAATCAGAACGCCGTGGAGTCGCAAATGGCGCAAGCGCAGGCCAAAGTGGATCAGATGCGGACTCTGGCCCAACTCAAACAGAAGCAACTCGATGCGCTGCGCGTTCGGGCGGGAATCGATGGCGTTCTCGTCGATCTGCCGCTGCAGGTGGGTCAGCACGTTTTGCCGGGTGCGATGCTCGCCAAGATCGTGCAGCCGAACCATCTGATGGCGACGCTGAAAGTCGCGGAGACGCAGGCCCGCGACGTGCAGATTGGCGAGCCCGCCTCGATCGACACCCACAACGGGATCATCCCGGGCACCGTGATGCGCGTGGATCCGGCCGTGCAGAACGGAACGGTGACGGTTGACGTAAACCTTACTGGGGATCTTCCCAAGGGCGCGCGGCCCGACCTCAGCGTAGATGGAACGATCGACCTGGAGCGACTGGACAACGTGCTGTATGTAGGGAGGCCGGCACTTGGGCAAGAGAACAGCACCATCAGCCTTTTCAAACTGCGCACGGACGGGCAAGAGGCGGTGCGTGTGCCCGTCAAAGTGGGGCGCGCATCGGTCAATTCGATCCAGGTCATCGAGGGACTTCACGAAGGGGATGCGGTTATCCTCTCGGACATGTCGCGCTGGGACAACACGGACCGCATCCGGCTCGATTAACGGGCTCTACTACAACGACACACGAAAGCGAGGCAGAGAGCAATGACCGAAGCAGGCCAGCCACTCATCCAGATCCAGGACTTGACCAAGGTGTTCTACACCGACGAGATCGAGACGCACGCCCTCTCCGGCGTCCACCTTTCCATCAATAAAGGTGAATACCTGGCGATGTCGGGGCCATCGGGCTGCGGCAAGTCCACGCTATTGTCGATTATTGGCCTGCTCGATACGCCTACCAACGGACGCTATTTCCTGAATGGCAAGACGGTTGAAAACCTCGACTTTGCGGAGCGGTCGCGCATCCGCAACCAGGAAATTGGCTTCATCTTCCAGAGCTTTAACCTGATTGGCGATTTGACGGTGTACGAGAACGTTGAGCTGCCACTGACGTATCGGCAAAAAATGCCGGCGGCCGACCGCAAAGCGCGCGTCATGGAAGCCTTGGAACGAGTCGGCATGGCCCACCGCATTCGGCACTACCCGTCGCAACTCTCCGGCGGTCAGCAACAGCGGGTGGCAGTGGCACGCGCGCTCGGCGGCAAGCCCTCGATTCTGCTGGCCGACGAGCCCACCGGCAACCTGGACTCGCGCAACGGCGAAGCCGTCATGGAACTGCTCCAGAATCTGCACCGCGAGGGAGCAACCATCTGCATGGTCACGCACGATCCCCGCTTTGCCCGGCACGCGCAGAGAGAAGTGCACCTCTTTGACGGCAAAGTGGTGGCGGAGGAGGAACTGAAGAAGTTGATGCAGGAGACGAATGCATGAGTGGGTTGCTCCAGGATCTTCGTTACGCGCTCCGCCAATTGCGCAAAAACCCAGGCTTCACCGCTGTTGCAGTGATCGCATTGGCCCTGGGGATTGGCCTCTCCACCACCATCTTCAGCGTTTTCTACAACGGCGTGCTCAATCCCTTTCCTTATCGAGACGCCAACCGCCTTACCGTGATCCTAGCCCTCGATAAGGATCACGGTTCCGAAAACCGCGCCATGTTTCACCTGGATGATGTGGCCGCGTTTCGGCAGGGCAATCACACCTTCGACGATATCGTTGCCTACTCCGGCTGGGACGTCATCTATTCGCGCCAAAGTTCCTCCGAACCAGTGCACGGGTGCGTCCTCACGCCGAACGCCATGGGGTTCTGGGGCGTGCCCCCGCTCCTCGGTCGTGGTCTTACAGAACAAGATTCGGAACCCAACGCCAATCCTGTTGCCGTGCTCAGTTACGCCTATTGGCAAAGCATGTTTAACGGAGACAAAGCCGTCCTCGGTACCACCATGATGCTCGATGGACACGCTCGCACCGTGGTCGGCGTAATGCCTAAGAGATTCGGCCTCTACGGTGCCGACCTCTATATTCCAATTGCCTGGAACCGCCCCGAACCCTCTCTTGCTGAAGCCTTCGACAGCCCCGATCCCACTTACTTTTTCGCCACCGGAATCATCAAGCGCAAGGTCAGCCTGCAAACTGCAGCCGCCGACATCCAAGTGATTGCGCAAGCCCTCGTCCCCCTCCATCGCCAGGATTACCCCGAACATTTTCAGATGACCGCGAAACCCATGAACGACGTTATCGTTGATGATTTCAAGCAGACCGTAACTCTGCTGATAGCCGCCGTCATCCTGTTGATGCTCATCTCGTCGAGTAACGTCGCCAGTCTTTTGCTCACGCACCATACCGCCCGCGCTCGCGAAATAGCGTTGCGTGCCGCACTCGGTGCCACGCGCGGCCGTTTGATTCGTCAACTCTTTGTCGAAAGCCTAGTTCTCGGCCTTGCGGGCTGCATGGTTGGCTGCTTCCTGTCATACCTGGGGCTAAGAGTTGTGACGCTGACTCCGGGACTTCAAGTCCCCGGCGAAGCGGACATGTCCCTGAATTGGCCGGTGCTTTTCTTTGCCGTTGGTCTCGCACTTCTGACCACTCTGTTTTTTGGACTCGCTCCCGCTCTCTTCGCCGTCAGAAAAGACCTGCGCTCCAGTCTGCAAACCACCGGAGTAAACGTGAATACTTCCAGCGGTGGCGCACGCCTTCGCGCTGGCTTGGTGGTTGGCCAAGTCGCTTTTTCCATGCTCCTGTTGGTCTTTGCCGGTCTGATGATGCGAAGCTTCTTCGCCATTATTCATTTTGACCCCGGCATCAACACCCAGGGTCTTCTGGGGGCAGAGATACATTTTCCGCCCCATCAGTACGACTCCGTCGAAAACAAACGCGCTTTCTTCGACCAGGTCCTGCCACGGATCGCGGCCCTTCCCGGAGTAACCCAGGCGGCAGTATCGTTCGGAGTGCCGTTGGAGGGTGGTCCGGAGACAGACGACGTCACCATTCCCGGAAGGCCTCATGACAAACATTGGATGACTCGTTTTGACGCCGTTAGTGAAGAGTACTTTCCAGCCCTCGGTTTGCGGTTACTCCAAGGCAGGCTGCTTTCGGCGGCAGACGTAGCTTCCGGGAGTCGCGTTGCGGTGGTGAACCGCACGCTTGTAAAGTCTTACTTCGGCGATCAAAATCCCATCGGCCAGCAAATCAAATTTAATGTTCTCGATGAAATCCCGAAGGCCCCGCACGATGCCTATTTCCAGATTGTTGGCGTGGTCAATGATTACAACAATTTTGGATTGCAGCGGAGTATCATGCCGCAGGCCTTTTTCCCCTACACCTTTACCGGCGTTGCCGATCGCTCTCTGGTGGTCCGCACCGTTGTGAACCCGTCGTTGCTCGTCAATAATATTCGGCAAATTTTCGCTAGCGTTGATCCGAATATCCTCCTTCTTCATCCCGGCACGGTCGATGACTACCTGCAGAACTTCGAATACATGAAACCCAAGTTCCGCCTGGTTTCGTTTGGCGCCTGCGCGGCCATCGGGCTCGGTCTCGCTTTGATCGGACTCTTCGGTGTCATGGCTTATTCGGTCACGTTGCAGACGCACGAGTTTGGCGTGCGCATCGCTCTCGGCGCCCAAGCCGGCAACATTCTCGGGTTCGTGCTCCGCAAAGGGCTGTTGCTGGTTGGCAGCGGAATTCTGTTGGGACTTCTGGCCTCAGCTCTTTCTGTCCGCATCGTGAAGTCGCAGCTTTGGGGGGTATCCGCTTTCGACCTAGGCACGTTTGTATTGGCTCCACTCGCCTTGCTGGCAACCGGCTTGCTCGCCTGCTACGTTCCCGCCCGCCGAGCGATGCGAGTCGATCCCATGGTGGCCCTGCGCCAGGAGTGAGGAGACTGAAATGACCGGCCTGCTCCACGATCTGCGTTTCGCTTTTCGGCAACTCAGGAAGAGTCCTGGATTCGCTGCTGTCGCCATTCTTACTCTTGCCCTTGGCATCGGCGCTTCCACCATCATCTTCAGCGTAGTGTACAACGGCGTGCTCCACCCGTTTCCCTATCGCAGCGCGGAGCGCCTCACGGTCATTAGCGTCGAGGATGTTCAGCAACCAGGAAGGGGACACGGCATGTACCACCTCGATGAGGTGGCCGCCATGCGCAAGGGCAACCACACCTTTGAGGACATTCTCGCCTACGGGCTCTGGTACGTGGTGTACGCGCATGCCAACACTACGGAAATGGTGAAAGGGGTTGGGGCAACGCCGAACGCGATGGAGTTCTGGGGCGTGCCGCCTCTGTTGGGGCGCGGCTTCGGCGAGCAAGATGCGCAGTCCGGAGCCCCGCTCGTGGTGCTCCTCAACTACAGATTCTGGAATCGCGAGTTCCACGGCGACCCCGGCATTCTTGGGGCCACCATGATGCTAAACGGGAAGGCGCGAACCATTATCGGAGTGATGCCACCGCGGTTTCAGGCCGTCGGAGCCGACTTGTACATGCCCGTGTCCTGGACTCGGCCCGAGCCGGTCCGCGGGAAATTCGAGTGGGACGTCGATGACCCACTCTTCTTTTGGGCCACGGGGATTCTGAAGCGCGACGCAAGCCTGGGAACTGCTGCCGCCGACATCGATGTGATTGCTCGCCAACTCGCTCTCGTGCATCCGGACGACTATCCCAAGAGTTTCCGTGTGACCGCGAGGTGGCTCAACGACGTGGTGGTGTCCGACTTCAAGCGGACGCTGTTTCTGCTTTTCGCCGCCGTGGCCCTGCTGCTGTTCATCTCCTGCAGCAACGTGGCCGGACTTCTGCTGGCGCAGGCCAGCGCGCGGACTAAGGAAATCGCCCTCCGCGCGGCCCTGGGCGCGGGCCGGCTGCGGCTCATCCGGCAGCTTTTGTCGGAAAGCCTGGTTCTGGCAGGAGCCGGCTGCGTAGCGGGTTGCCTGTTTGCATACGCAGGGCTGAAGGGCGTCATGCTCACGCAGTTGGCGACCATCATGCCAATGGAAGCAGCTATTTCGCTGAACCGTCCAGTGCTGTTCTTCGCCGTGGGCATCTCCTTGGTGGCGACCCTGCTGTGTGGGCTGGCGCCCGCGCTCCATGCTGTCCGAGGAGACTTGCAGAAAGGGCTGGCCAGCACAGGGGTCAATGTGGATGCCGCCTTCCAACACAGCCGGTTTCGCTCCGGGCTGGTGATCGGCCAGGTAGCCCTCTCCTTACTTCTGCTGACGTGTGCCGGCCTGGTAACGCGGAGTTTTTTCTCGCTGACCCACGTCGACCTCGGAATCCAGCCGGAAAACATCTTCACCGCCGAAATCCACTTCCCGAAGGGCCGATACACGAAAGCAGAAGAGAAGAGTGCATTCTTCGGACGGTTGCTGCCGCAACTTGATTCCGTGCCCGGCGTGGTCAGCGCGACAGAAATGATTGGCATGCCGCTGTTCTTCGCGCCGCGCGGCGATGTGACCATCCCCGGCAAGCCCCACCGGGAGGCTTGGGAGACGCGAGTTGAACTGTGCAGCGAGGGTTATTTTCAGACCCTGGGCCTGCATTTGCTGCACGGCAGGTTGCTGACCGACAACGACATTTTCTCGGCCCGAAGAGTCGTAGTTGTGAATGAAAATCTGGCCCGGAAGTACTTCGGAGGTGAGGATCCGATTGGGAGGCAGATTAAGTTCAACGTGCTGGATGAAATCCCCGAAACCCCGCACGATGCCTATTTCGAGATCGTCGGCGTGGTCAGCAATGCCCGCAATTACGCCCCCGAAGGGGACACGATTGTGCTCAAGGCAGCGGAGGTGGCGGATCCCGAGGGATTTCTGCCGTATTCATTTTCCGGGTTCGGAGATCGAGCCATCGCGATGCACACCCACACTCCGCCGGTTTCGCTGGTCAACAATGTACGGCAGATCATTTGGTCCCTGGACCATGACGTCGTCCTGGTTGCTCCCGATCTTGGCGGGGCCACCGGTTTCTCGCTCGCGGACGTGTTGGGGGGACTCGTGTATGGCAAGCCAAAATTCAGCGCCATCGCCTTCGCCTCGTGCGCTGGGCTCGGATTTGCGCTCGCCCTGGTCGGGCTGTTCAGCGTGATGACCTACATCGTTTCTCTGCAGACGCACTACATTGGCGTCCGTTTAGCACTGGGTGCGCCGCAGCTCGCCATCTTGCGCATGATGCTGAAGAGGGCCTGGTGCTGATTGTGACCGGCGCTGCTATCGGACTGGTGGTGAGTCTGGCGCTGACTCGTCTTCTGGCCAGCCAGTTCCGCGGCATTTCCGCCACCGATCCGGCGACCTTCGTCTTTGTCGTCGCCACGGTGATCGCAGCCGGGCTATTCGCCTGCTTTTTGCCGGCCCGCCGAGCCACCCACGTCGACCCGATGGCCACTCTGAGGAACGAATGACTTCTTTGGCAAACATCATCCGCAACCGGCGCTGCTACTGCGCCACCCTGAGCAGCATGGAGGAAATCGAGGAACGCCCATGAATGGACTTCTGCAAGATCTGCGCTATGGACTGCGCATGCTGCGCAAGAGCCCGGGGTTCACCGTCCTGGCGGTGATTACGCTCGCGCTCGGCATCGGCGCCAATGTCGCTGTTTTCAGCGTGATGAATGCCATCCTCCTCAATCCCAGCGGCATTCCTCATCCCGAGAAAGTCGTCGCTCTTCGCGCCAAGTATTCCGTCGGCGATCTGCAAAACATCAACATGTCCCCGCCCGATTTCGGGGACGCGGCCATGGGCAAAGACACGTTCACCTCTGCCGCGGTCATGATGGGCAGTGATTTCAACTACAGCGGCAACGGGACTACTCCCGAGCGCCTGATTGGCGCCTTAGTCACCTGGCAGTGGTTCGATGTTTTCTGGGCTCGTCCTTATCTTGGGCGAGTGTTCCGGCCCGAAGAGGACCAGCCGAACGCGAATCACGAAGTCGTGCTCTCGTATGCGACGTGGCGGCGGCGGTTCGGCGGCGATCCGTCGATCATTGGCCGGAAGCTTTTGCTGAATCAGGAATCATTTCAAGTCATCGGTGTGATGGGGCCGGAATTCGCCTGGCCGAACCAGGCTGAGTTGTGGGTGCCCCTGGCGCTGCCCCCGGGACGTTACTTCGACAGCAATTATCGGCACAACGAATTCCTCTTCGGAGTGGCGCGTCTTCGGCCGGGCGTCTCGCTGGAGCAGGCGAACTCCTACTTGCAGATGAAAACCACCGAGAACATTGCTGCAGAAGGTGGAAACAGCTTTAGTAGAGCATCCGGCTGGGGAATGTTTTGTGTGCCCTTGATCGAGTTCGTCGCCGGAAATCTGCGTAAGCCGCTGCTGATCTTGTTGGCGGCTGTGGGGACTATCCTGCTGATCGCGTGCGCAAACATTGCCGGCCTGCAACTGGCTCGGGCCTCCGGCAGGCAGCGCGAAGTCTCCATCCAGATCGCGCTGGGAGCGGCGCGAGCCCGCCTGGTGCAGCAGGCGCTGGTAGAGAGTCTGTTGCTCGCCCTCGCCGGGGTGGTGCTTGGCCTGGTACTGGCCAAGACGACCATTCCGCTGCTGTTGCTGCTCGCTCCTGAGAGCCTGGTGCAGAATGTGCCGGTCCCGATCGGGCGGGAAGTCCTGTTGTTTGTCGCCGTCATCGGCGTGATCTGCGCATTGTTGTGCGGTACCGCACCGGCATGGCAGATGACCCATTCTCGCTGGTTCCAAACCTTGCAGGAGAGTGGTCGCTCGGAGACCTCCAGCCGTGCCCGGCAGCACGTGCGGTCCGCGCTGGTGATCAGTGAAATCGCCCTCGCCATGCTCCTTCTGGTAGGCGCCGGCCTGCTCGTCCGAAGCCTGGAGAAACTGGAGCAGGTACAGACAGGATTTGATCCCGGCGGCCTGGCGTCGGGCGCGCTGTCTCTGCCCGTCACCACCTACAAGACTGACGAGCAGCAGGCAGCGTTCTTCACTGCGGCCGAAGAACAATTGAGAAGCATACCCGGCGTTACCAGCGCGGCTTTCGCGGACGCGCTGCCATTTATGAATGCGGGCGGTTCCGCCTCGTTCCGGATCATCGGCCACCCGCTGGCGCCCAATGATCCTGGGCCGCACGGCAACATCCGCAGCATTTCGTCTGATTACTTTTCCACTCTTCGCATCCCGGTTGTGCGTGGCCGCGTGTTCACACTTGAAGACCGGCTGAAGACCGAGCGGGTCACAGTGATCGACGAAACTCTGGCACGGCAATACTGGCGCAATGAAGATCCCATCGGACAACACATCAGCTTCGGCAGCAATGCTCCTCCGATTACCGTGGTCGGAATCGTGAAGCACGCCAAGAGTTCTTCTCTTGAATCGGACACGACCGAGGGCTTCTATTACCTGCCGATCGCGCAGTCGCCTCCGACTACAGCCGCCATCGTAGTACGGGCCCGCAGTTCCAATCCGGCTGGACTCGCGGCCACCATCCGGTCCGCGATTCGCACGGTTGACAGCAACCAGCCGCTCTATGACATGAAAACCATGGAGCAGCGCGTGGATGAGTCGCTGATCAGCCGCCGTTTCCTTGTGATCCTGCTCTCGATTTTTGCCGGGCTCGCGCTCCTTCTGGCAGCCTTGGGCCTGTACGGAGTGATCAGCTACGCCGTGAAGCTGCGTACGCGCGAGCTCGGCATCCGCATGGCGCTGGGCGCGGCGCGCGGCGACGTACTGCGCTTGATCCTGGGGAAGGGAATGCAGTTGGCTGTACTCGGGCTGGTCCTCGGACTCGCAGTAACGTTCATTCTCGGACGAGCCTTGGCCAGTCTTCTCTATCAGGTGAGCTTGTTCAATCCGGTTACCTTGCTCCTAACGTCGCTGTTGCTGGTTTCGACGGTTCTGCTGGCGAGCTATTTGCCCGCCCGGCGGGCTGCCACGCTCGACCCGATGCGCACCCTGCGAGAGGAATAGTGGACCATGCCAACTCGCAGGGACGTTGCGGTACGAGGAGAGAGGTCGGCATAGAAATGAACGGGCTACGACAGGACTTTCGCTACGGACTGCGCATGCTGCGCAAGAGCCCGGGGTTCACCGCCTTGGCGGTGATTACTCTTGCGCTGGGCATCGGGGCCAACACGTCGATCTTCAGCAATGTCAATGCTCTGGTCCTGCGGCCGTTTGCGTTCCCGGATCTCGATCGGGTCGTCGCCGTGTGGGAGACCGTGCCCAAACAGGACGCGGCCAGCATCAAAGCTGCGCCCGCCAACTTCCTCGACTGGACCGAGCAAAGTACTTCCTTCGAACACTTGGCTGCCACTCATGGATGGGACGCCAATCTGACTGGCGAAGGCTTGGCCGAGCGTGTGGAAGGCTATCAGGTTACGGCCGACTTCTTTGCACTCGCGGGTATCCCACCGCAACTCGGCCGGCAGATCGGAGGCGTTGATTTTCAGCATGGAACGGCGCCGGTTGTCGCCCTGAGTCATGGATTCTGGCAGCGGCATTTAGGGGGCGACCCGAGCATTGTTGGCAAAAGTTTGCTCCTGAATGGTCAGAAGTTCACTGTGATCGGAGTCGCGGCGCCTGATCTTGATTTTCCGGCCGGGGCAGAGCTTTGGACTCCGCTCGATTTGAGCTCCGCCGCAACGATGGACCGCGCGAACCACTATCTGCTAGTGCTCGGACGGCTGAAGAAAACAACGTCGGTCGCTCAGGCCCAGGCGGATCTTCAGGCCATTGCGGGCCGTCTCGGACAGCAGTATCCAAACACGAACGGAGGACACGAGGTCCGGGTCGCGCGTCTGGCCGAGGATGCCGTGAGCGGAACGCGGCAGTTTGTGCTGGTGCTGATGGGGGCGGCGGTTTTCGTTCTACTGCTCGCGTGTGTCAACGTGGCGAACTTGCAGTTGGCTCGAGTTTCAAGCCGGCAGAAGGAAATGGCGGTGCGCCTCGGGCTGGGCGCCAGCCGGTGGCAACTGATTCGGCAGTTGCTGATCGAAAGCATACTGCTGGCGGTCGCTGGAGGGGCAGCCGGCCTGCTGCTCTCCAACTGGGGGATGGGAGTTTCGCTACGCAGCCTCCCGCCCTTCATCGTGGCACATGTGCCTGGACTCAAGCACCTGCAACTTGATTCCCGGGTCTTGTTTTTCACTCTGGCGGTCGCACTCCTTACCGGCAGTTTCCCAGATTGCACTCGCTTTGGTTCTGCTGATCGGAGCAGGGCTTATGGTGAAGGGCTTCCGCAATCTGCTGACCGTCGAAATGGGATTTGATCGGACCCACCTACTGACGTTCCACGTGGCGTTGCCCGAAGAGAAATATCAGAGAAAAGACCAGGTACTCGGTTACTACGATCGGGTCCTGCGCGAGCTGCGGGCTCTGCCCGGGGTTGAGGCAGTTGCCTGTGTTACGAGTTTGCCTTCCAGCTGGAGCTACAACTGGACCGAATACAGCGCGGAAGGCCGGCCTCCGTCCTCGCCCAGCGAGATGCCCTCCACCCTGTCGCAGACGGCGACCCCGGACTTTTTCACCGCGTTGCGCGTGCCGCTGCTGAAAGGCCGTTTCCTTTCGACTCAGGACGGGCCGGATGCCCCGCCCGTTGCCGTCATCAGCGAGAGCATGGCACGCACCAACTGGCCAGGGCAGAATCCCATCGGGAAGCATCTTAAGCTGGGCCGCCCGGAAGATTCGGAACCGCAGCGTCAGATTGTGGGAGTGGTTGGTGACGTTCGCTCCTCGCCCTTCGATTTCAATCCCGACCCGACCACGTACGTGCCGTTCGCGCAGATGCCACCGTCTTCTTCGGCATTTGTCGTGCGCACCGCAGGCGACCCCTTGACGCTCGCGGCGCCCGTGATTGCGCAAGTGCGAAGCATCGATTCTGACGAACCCGCCTACGACGTTCGCAGCCTGGAACAAGTCCTTTCCGACAATGTCAGCGGCGTGCAGTTCTCCGCGCGCATGATGCTGGTCTTCGGATTCATCGCCTTGGTCCTGGCGGCTGCCGGAATCTTCGCCGTCATGGCTTACTCCGTATCCCAACGCACCCACGAAATCGGTGTACGCATGGCGCTGGGAGCACAGCGTGTCGATGTTCTCCGCCTGGTGGTCACATCCGCCGTCAAGATGGCAGCGGTCGGTTTGACCATCGGCGTTGTCATCGCGTTGATCTTGACCTACGTGCTCTCGAGCATGCTCTTCGGCGTGATTCGGATGGACGCGATCGTCTTCGCTCTGTTGACACTTGTGCTGGCCAGTATCGCCGCTCTGGCAGCTTACATACCCGCGCGCTGGGCGACGAGAGTCGACCCGATGCAAGCGTTGCGATACGAGTAAGGAGGACGCATGAACGGATTACTCCAGGATCTGCGCTACGCAGTGCGGCAGTTGCGAAAGTCACCCGGGTTTGCGGTCACGGCCGTGCTCTCGCTCACGCTGGGAATTGGCGCTACGACAGCAATCTTCAGTGTCGTGTACAGCATTCTGCTCGACCCCTATCCCTACCGGGACGCTGACCGCATGGTGCATGTGGAACTGCGCGACAAGGGAGACCGGGGGCCTCTGCTGGTTGTCAATGGCTCCGAGTACCCGGAACTTCGCCGGGCATCTTCTGTGGACGACGTGTTTCTTCAAAACCAGCAAATGCAGACTTTGACGGGCGGACAATTCCCGATCTCGGTGAACGTGGGGCAGTATTCACCGAACCTGTTTGCATACATGGGCGTGCCGCTGCTTCTGGGGCGCGGGTTCACATCGGCCGACGCGCCCGGCGGCAAAGGTTCTCCCGTCGCCGTGCTGAGCTACTTGTTCTGGCAGCGGCAGTTTGCGGGAAATCGTGGTGTGGTGGGGCAGTCGATTGAACTCAATCACAAGCTATACACCATCATTGGGGTCGTGCCTTCCCGGTTCACCTGGGGCGACTCGGACGTGTACCTGCCCGCCCTGCCCAGTGGGGATCCGCACGATTACTGGATGTCGTTCATTAAACTGAAACCGGGTGTAAAGCATCCGGCGGCTGCGGCTGAACTGCAGCTCCTTGTCGATCGCTTCACCAAAGAGGACCCCAAGGATTTTCGCCGCGACCGGCGGGTTGCGATTGTCACCCTGAACGAAGAGGTCCTGGGTCGCTTTTCCGGGACGCTGGTCCTGCTTTTCGTAGCGGTGATTGCGCTGCTGGTCATCGGCTGTTCCAACGTTTCTATCCTGTTACTGGCGCGGGGAATTGCGCGGCAACACGAGTTGGCGGTGCGCGCTTCGATCGGTGCCAGCCGCACGCGCCTGATCCGGCAGTTGCTGACCGAATCCGTCCTGCTTTCTGCCGTGGGCGCCGCGCTCGGGGTTTTGCTAGCCTACCGCGCGGTTGGGACCCTGTCTTCCATGCTCCCGCTGTATTCGTTTCCGCACGAAGCGGCGATTCGTGTCAATGGTCCCGTCCTCGCGTTCAGCGCGGCCGTCGCCGTAATTACCGGGATTCTCTTCGGCATTTCGCCCGCCTGGCAGCTTTCCCATCCTCCGATCAGCGAGTTGATCCAGGCCAACAGCACCAAGCACTCTGGCAGCTCCCGGAGCCGTAGCACGCACCGCCTTCTGATCGCCGGACAGGTTTCCCTGACGTTGCTGCTGATGGCGGGCGCCGGGGCGGCCATGAAAGCGTTCCTGGCACTGACTCACACGCCGCTGGGCTTTGATCCCGACCACGTCCTTGCCTTGAATACTGCGATTCCAAAAGGAACGAACACCACCTGGCAAGCCCGGCTGAATACTAACGAGGCGATCCGCCAGAGCATCGCAGAAGTGCCCGGCGTGACCAGCGCATCGGTTTCGACCACCTGGTTCCCGCCGTTTGGAGGATTTAACGCCAAGATCGAGATCCGGAGCAAGCCGACCCTGACCGGCGCCGAAGCGGTCCTGGCGTTGGTGAGTCCACAGGAGTTCACCACCCTTCGCATCCCGCTCCTGGCTGGCCGAATTTTCGACGATGCGGAACTCAATCGCGCCGCCCATGTGGCGCTGGTCAACCAGGCGTTTGTGAAGCAATTCCTGCCGGAAGGGAACCCGCTCGGCCAGAACGTGCGCAGCCCAATGCTCAAAGCCGAGTTCCCCGACCTGTTGCTCGCCCAAGCTCCGGATGACTGGCTCGAAATCATCGGGGTGGTTGGGGACGCCCGCGACGACGGGCTGGAACGTCCGGTCAAACCGGCGGTCTTTCTTCCATACAGCTTCGTGCTGCCCCCAGACGTCGCCCTGCTTGTGCGCGCCAAGGGCAATCCAGAGGCGGCCATCCGGTCGGTGAAACAGCGCCTGCGTGAACTCAATCCCGAGTTGGTCGTCAATCAGGAGCACACGCTGGCATGGTGGCTGGAAACACAGGGATGGGGACAAGGGCGCTTCATTGCGACGCTGTTTTCGCTCTTCGCAATTCTGGCCCTTGCTTTGGCGGGGACCGGACTTTACAGCGTTGTTTCGTTTTCCGTCACGCAACGCACCCAGGAAGTTGGCATCCGGATGGCGCTCGGCGCCCCGCGTGCCAACATTCTGAGATTGGTGATCAGTTCCACGGCCTTAATGCTCGCCGCGGGTGTAGCTGTTGGACTCGGGCTCAGTCTGGCGCTGGACCACATCGTCCGCGCCTGGGCAGGAGGCAGTCCACGCGATCCCCTGACCTTACTTGTGTCGGCACTGATTCTGATCCTGGTGGCGACGATCGCCTGCGTCGTGCCGGCCTGGCGCGCGGCGACCGTCGATCCCTCAGTGGCACTGCGGTACGAATAGGAGAACGCGACGTCCATGACTGGGCTATTCCAGGATCTGCGCTATGCACTGCGCCAGTTCGGCCGCACTCCCGGTTTTACGGCCGTGGCCGTTGTGACGCTGGCGCTCGGAATTGGCGCCAATGCGGCGATCTTCTCCCTGGTCGACCAGGTCCTTCTCAAGCGCCTGCCGGTGCAGGAACCGGACCGGCTGGTCATGCTCAAGTACACAGGTTCCGACACCGGCCACACAAGTTCGTACGGCGGTGACGTGCAGCAGTACTTCTCCTATCCGATGTATCGCGATCTGCGCGACCAGAACAGCGTGTTTTCCGGAATGCTCACCATGTTTCCCACGCAGGTGGGAATCCAATGGCGAAACACGCCCAGCCTGGCAAACAGCGAACTGGTCAGCGGAAACTACTTCTCGCTGTTGGGAGTGCAGCCTGCCCTGGGGAGGCTGTTCGTCCCAGAGGACAGTGCCACGGCTGGGGCGTCTCCCTTCGTAGTTCTGAGTTACCGCTTCTGGCAGCAACGGCTCGGCTCCGATCCCGCCGTCATCAACCAGAGCATTCTGGTCAACGGGAATCCGTTCACTATCATCGGCGTCGCGCAACCGGGTTTTGACAGCGTAATCACGGGCGCGGTACCCGCCTTTTTTGTGCCCATCAGCATGAAAGCGAAGATGACCCCCGGGTGGGACGACCTGGAGAACCGCCGGTCGCGATGGCTGAACATCATCGCGCGGCTGAAACCCGGTGTGACTGCGCAGCAAGCGGAGGCTGGGATCAATCCGCTTTGGAAGTCGCTACGCGCTTTCGAACTGCAAAGCATACCCAGCCGAACTCAACGATTCCGTGACCAGTTTGTAGAGAAGAGTTATCTGTCAGTGCTGGACGGCTCCAAGGGCTTTTCACCGTTACGGCAAATCTTGCGCACACCACTTCTCATCTTGCTGGGAATGGTCGGCTTGCTAACCCTGATGGCGACGGCGAATGTCGGGAGCTTGTTGCTGGTACGAGCTGCTGGACGCCTGCGAGAAATGTCGGTGCGCTACGCTCTGGGCGCCACGAGCCCCCGAGTGGTCCGCCAACTGATGGTCGAAGGCCTTGTGCTGGGATTGGCAGGCGGGTTCTGCGGGGTGGCGATTGCGCCGGCCTTGGCAGGGGTGCTCATCCGTCTCGTGAATACCTCTGCCAGCAACTCCGGAATGACCTCACTCTCTGCCACTCCTGATGCGCGCGTTTTGCTCTTTACCTTCGCAGTCTCTGTGCTGGCCAGTGTTCTGTTCAGCCTTGCGCCGATTGTGCAGTTTTATCGCCCGAAGGTTGCGCCGGCACTCAAGCAGCAGGCGGTAACCGCGGAGGGTGGTCACGCCCGATTTCGCCGGGTCACGGTGGGTGTTCAAATCGGCTTGAGCATGCTTCTGCTGATCGGAGCTGGGCTGTTCACGCGCACGCTCAGCAACCTGAAATCGGTCGATGTCGGCTTCCGAACCGACCACCTGCTGGCGTTTCAAATCGATCCGCGCATGGCAGGATACGAGCCCGCCGCCGTTGCCCAATTGTACAAACGTCTCCTGGAAACTCTCGCTTCTCAGTCGGGAGTGCAAGCGGTGGGGATGACCGATGACCCCGTTCTCGCACAAAACGACAGCACTTCCACAATCGACGTTCCCGGGTACCAGGGGCAAGAAGGGGAACGCATGAGCTTCGAGTGGGAACGCGTGTCGCCGGGTTATTTTGCGACCCTGCAACTTCCGGTGCTCGCTGGGCGCATGCTCGGCGACCAGGATGGCCTTTCCGCTCCTAAGGTTGTGATCGTGAACGAGAGTTTCGTGCACAAGTTTTTTGGCAGCCCGGAGCAGGCCATTGGCAGATCGTTTTCTGAGCGCCGACCGAAAGACAAGGCTTCACTCCTGATCGTGGGCGTGGTGAAAGACGCCAAACACTTCGACTTGCATGACCAGCCGAAGCCGATCTTCTATACGCCCATCTTCCAGCAAGAAGAACCGCAAGCCGTAGCGGTCTACGTGCGCACCGGGCAGGCCCCCGAGGCCGCGGCCGGCACCATTCGAAAAGCAGTGAGCGGTATCGATGCCAGGCTCGTCGTGGATTCCCTGCAATCCATGCACGCACAGATCGATGGAACGCTGACCTCCGAACGCATGCTTTCGTTTCTAGCGAGCGCGTTCGGTATCATCGCGATCTTTGTAACGGCGATCGGCCTATACGGAGTGCTGGCCTCCTCCATCGCACAGCGCACTCGCGAGATCGGCATTCGCATGGCTCTGGGTGCGAGCCGGGGCTCGGTGGTGAAGATGGTCTTGCGCGAGGTGCTGGTCCTGACGGGCTTGAGCGTGGCGCTGGCATTGCCTCTATCGCTCGCCCTGAGCACGCTGGTGAAAAGCCAACTGTTCGGTGTCTCGGACCGAGACCCGGCCACGTTGGGGTTGGTTATGCTCGCGATCGCGAGCGTGGCGTTGCTTGCTGCCTGGGTGCCGGCGCGTCGCGCTACCCAGGTTCAGCCGATGATCGCATTGCGCTACGAGTAGGAGCACTAGTTCAACTGTTGAGGACGACATGATCCAACTGAAGAACGTCGAACGCAGCTACAAAACCAAAGCCGGCCAGACCTGGGTTCTGCGCCGCATTAACGTGGCGATTCATGAAGGTGAATTCATCACCGTCATGGGACCATCCGGGGCAGGGAAGTCCTCGCTCTTGAACGTGCTCGCTCTTCTCGACGACCAGTGGGAAGGCGAGTACTGGTTCCACCAGCAGGCCGCGCACGCCATGAAGCGGAAGGAGCGCGCGGAACTCGCCAAGAAGAACACCGGCATGGTGTTTCAGAGTTACCACCTCCTCGATGATCTGACGGTACAGGAGAACCTCGATCTGCCCCTCTCTTATAAAGACATTCCCGCAAGACAGCGGCAAAGCCTGGTCGCGGACGCTCTCGATCGCTTCCAGATCGTTGCCAAGAAGGATCTCTACCCCAGCCAGCTCTCGGGCGGGCAACAGCAGTTGGTGGGCGTTGCGCGCGCCGTGATCCACAAGCCGGCGCTGCTGCTCGCCGACGAGCCGACCGGGAATCTCCATTCCAGTCAGGCCAAGGAGATCATGGAGCTCTTTCGGGAATTGAATCAGCACGGTACAACCATCGTGCAGGTCACGCACTCCGAGGCGAACGCTGCTTATGGAACGCGCACCCTCCAGTTGCGCGACGGTTGGCTGGTGGGCGATACCGCGAATCCGGCGATGGAGCCCAGCGACGTGGCGGTGAATCGATGAAGATCCGTTTCCGTGAAAGGCGCTTCGGCATTTCGTTGATGGCAGCGTTGCTCGTGCTCATGGCCGCCCTGGCTTCGGCCCAGGTGCGCACTCCGGCGGAGTTGACAATGCCGCAGTCTTATAACCCACTCGGTCCGTACACGGGCGATTCTGTGCCGGAGCCCGTACTGACAAATTCGCCGCGGCTCGACCGGATGGTTCGGGATGGAAAGCTGTACCTGTCTTTGAAAGATGCTATTGACCTTGCGCTGGAGAACAATCTCGATCTTGCGATCGCTCGCTACAATCTGCCGATTGCCGATACCGACCTACTCCGCACCAAGGCAGGCGGGTTCTTTCGCGGCGTGAATACTGGCGTGGTCCAGGGAACACCGGGCGGTGGTGTGGGAGGCTTTGGCACAGGTGCTCCGGGCGCCGGCGCAGGAGGCACCACGAGCGGCGCGGGCGGGGCGGGTGCGGGGGCTTCTGGATTGGTGCAGTCCACCTTGGGTGCCGGAACGCCGGTGGCGTCTTACGATCCCCAACTCAACGCCAACATGGGTATTGAACACCTGACCTCTCCACTCACAAACACAACGCTCTATAACGTCTCTTCCTTGCAACACAATATCGCTCAGGTGAACGTCGGGTATTCCCAGGCCTTTCCCACCGGCACTACTGTCTCCTTTGACTTCAATAACAATCGCGTAACCTCCAACAGCCCGTCCGACATTCTGTCGCCTGCCCTGAATACCTACTACCGTTTTTCATTTCAGCAGCAATTACTCGCCGGATTTGGCTTCGGCCCGAACCTGCGCTATTTGCGCATTGCCCGCAACAACAAGAAAATCTCCGACATCGCTTTCAAAGATCAAGTCATCGCCACCATTACGCAGATCGAGAACATTTACTGGGACCTGGTCAGCGCCTACGAGCAGGCGCGCGTCAACGAGCAGTCCCTGGCATTTGCCAACCAGACCCTCGAGAACGCGAAGAAGCAACTACAACTGGAGGCTGTGCCCGAGATGGATGTAATGAAGGCCGAGGCGGAGGTGTCGAAACGCGATCAGGATTTGACCGTTGCCCGCACCACTCTCCAACTCCAGGAATCACTGATGAAGAATGCGCTGACCAAAAGCCTGGACGATCCCGCGCTCGGAGAAATGCCGGTGGTTCCGACCGATCGCACGCAAACGACGGGCGCCGAAACCGATACGGCGCTGCCGGACCTGATCGCACAAGGCCTGCAGAATCGTCCGGAGTTGCTCGAAACCGACGTCGATCTCGTCAACCGCCAAATCAGCCGCAAAGCCGCGCGAAACGCGCTCCTGCCCACCCTCTCCCTGGTAGGTTTCTATGCCGGCAGTGGTCTTGCAGGACTGGTGACCCCGGGAAACACTGCCACGGTTCCCACCGACCTGACGGGCGCATGGCAAAATGCCTTCAATAATTCCTCCCCCGACTACTTCGTCGGCCTGAACCTGAACATCCCGTTCCGCAACCGCGTCGCGAAAGCGGATCAATACCGCTCGGAACTCGAATACCGCCAAGCCGGACTGCGTAAGGAACAACTCAAGAAGCAGATTCGAATCGAAGTGCGCAACGCGCAGTACGCGCTGGAACAATCGCGTGCCCGGGTTGAGTCGGCCCGCAAGGCGAGGGACCTGGCAGAACGCACCTTCGAAATTACAAAGAAAGAGCAAGACCTGGGAGCGGGCTCGAGTTACCAGACCATGACCGCGCAGCGCGATCTCTCGGTGGCCGAACTGGACCTGGTCACAGCCATGACCACCTACCAGAAGGCACGCGTCGAACTTGATCGCGCAACCGGTGCCACTTTAGAACATAATGGTGTGCTGATTCAGGATGCAGTCAGTGGCACCGTGTCTGCCTCCTCTCCATAGTGCATGCCGAACCCGGCCAAATCGCTGTCTTCTCCGTCTCCTGCACCTTCCCGCGATAGCCAGCATCGTGCTCCGCGTGTGTTGGCTGCCGACGATCAGCGCCCCATTCTCGAAGCGCTGGAGCTATTGCTCCGCCCGCAGGGTTATGCCGTCGACACGGTTTCCTCTCCGGTGCTGGCGCGGGAAGCTCTGACGACCGAGTTCTACGACGCGGTGCTGATCGATCTCAACTACACCCGCGACACGACTTCGGGACGCGAGGGCCTCGATCTGCTCTCGGAGATCGTCGCGCTCGACAGCAGTCTTCCCGTCATCGTCATGACCGCATGGGGCAACGTGGAGTTGGCCGTCGAAGCCATGCGTCGCGGAGCACGGGACTTCATACAAAAGCCCTGGGAGAACGAGCGCCTGCTCAATATCCTGCGCACGCAGGTTGAGCTCTATCGTGCCCTTCAGCGTGCAGAACGGCTGGCGGCAGAAAACCGGCTGCTCCAGGCCCAGGGCCGCGCTGAATTCATCGCCTCCGCGCCTTCGATGCAACCCGTTCTCGAAGCGATTGCCCGCGTCGGACCCTCCGATGCCAATGTCCTGATCACCGGGGAGCATGGCAGTGGAAAGGAGGTAGTGGCGCAAACCCTGCATGCCCTCTCCCCACGCGCCGGACGTCCGCTGGTCGCGGTAAACACCGGCGCGCTGGCCGAAGGAGTTTTCGAAAGCGAACTTTTCGGACACGTCAAGGGCGCATTCACCGACGCCCGGACCGACCGCATCGGACGATTCGAACTAGCCGACGGCGGCACTATCTTCCTGGATGAAATTGGAAATGTGCCGATTCGCCAACAGGCCAAACTCCTTCGCGTGCTGGAGTCGGGCGAAATGGAACGGCTCGGGTCCTCGCGGTCCCGTCGTGTGGACGTGCGCATCATCTCGGCCACCAATACCGACCTGCAAGCGGCGTGTGCCGCGGGTCAGTTCCGGGAAGACTTGCTTTTCCGGCTGAACACGGTGGAGATCCACGTGCCGCCCCTGCGGGAACGCCGGGATGACATTCCGGCGCTGGCCGTGCACTTTCTCAGGCGCTACGCCTCCCGCTACCGGCGCGAGATCGGCGGGTTTGAAGACTCCGCCCTGCAGGTCTTGCTGCAGTACTCGTGGCCGGGTAACGTTCGCGAATTGGAGCACACCCTGGAACGCGCCGTTCTGATGTGCCGGGGTCAGGAGATTCAGCCCGCCGATCTGGGCTTGAATTTGCTTAGACCGCAAGCCCAGAACCCGGACGATCTCAGCCTGGAATCGGTCGAAGCGCTCCTCATCCGAAAAGCTCTTCAGCGTTTTCAGGGAAATGTAAGCCAGGCGGCTGAGGCCCTGGGACTGAGTCGCGGCGCGCTCTATCGCCGCATGGAAAAATATGGTCTCTAGCCCGCGCGGGGGTGGCGGTGCCGAGATGCGGAAAAGGCCTGGCAGACCGGTTCGCCTTCTCTATGAGCGCCGGATTAGTCTCTTCTCCCTGCTGGTGGCCTTGCCCGGGATCGTGGCCAGTGCGGTCCTGATCTGGCTGCAGTCTTGGTCGGTCGGCTCGAAACTCTCGTTTTCTTTCATTGGACTGTTGGTGTGGTGGCTGCTCGCCATGGCATTACACGAACAGGCCATTCGCCCGCTGCAGACCTTGGCGAACGTAGTCGGGGCTTTGCGGGAAGAAGATTACTCCTTCCGAGCGCGAGGCGCGGTTCCCGAGGATGCCCTCGGAGAACTCTCCCTGGAGGTAAACGCCCTGGCCGACCTGCTCGCCGACCGGAGGGTGCGGGCCATCGAAGCAACCGCCCTGCTGCGCCGCGTGGTCGATGAAATCGATGTTCCTTTATTCGCGTTTGATCCGGATCGCCGCTTGAAGCTGGTCAACCCCGCCGGGGAACGCCTTCTGCAGCAGCCGTCGATCCGGCTCATGGGACGCTCGGCCGAAGAGTTGGGACTGGCCGATTGCCTGGCGGCAGAAAACGAGTCGCTCGTGTCACTCCCGTTAAGCGCTCCGAACGCGCGCTGGTTGGTGCGGCGCAGCCTGTTTCGTGAAAAAGGTATTCCGCACACGCTGATCGTTCTGTCCGACGTCAGCCGCGCCCTGCGCGAGGAGGAGCGCAAGGCGTGGCAGCGTTTGATTCGCGTACTCGGTCACGAACTCAATAATTCGCTGACGCCCATCAAATCAATCGCAGGAAGCCTGAGTGTTCGGCTCTCCGACACGATTCTCGATCCCGCGCAGCGCCAGGATTTCGAACGGGGTCTGGAGATCATCGAAACGCGATCGGCATCCCTCAATCGCTTTCTCCAGGCGTATCGCCAGTTGGCGCAGATGCCGCCCCCGGTCTTGCGCAGAATCGCATTGCGTCCCCTGGTGGAACGAGTTGCATTTCTCGAGACACGCCTTCCCGTCACCGTGATTCCCGGCCCCGACGTTGCCCTGATGCTGGACCCGGATCAAATTGAGCAGATGCTGATCAATCTCGTGCGCAACGCAGTGGAAGCGGTGCTGCCGCCGGAACAGATGGCCGCTCCGTCCAATGGCGATCAACCGCCTTGTCAGAAAGTGCCGAATCCGCAAGTGACCATTCAGTGGACCATCGAGGAAAAAGTCGTCGTCTTCGTAATCGAGGACAACGGTCCCGGACTTCTCAACCCAGCCAACACATTCGTGCCTTTCTATACCACCAAGCCATCCGGAAGTGGAATCGGCCTGGCCCTGTCGCGCCAGATTGCCGAAGCGCATGGCGGTTCGATTGAGCTCTCCAACCGAAGCGAAAAAGGCGGCTGCCGTGTGCGCGCCGTGCTGCCACGAATCCGGGAAGCTGCGATCAAGCCCTCCACGGAAAGAACCGGGATTCCGCAGAAATGATCAAAATACATGCATTTCGAGCCAAAACGCACGCACCGCGAGTCATCTAGACCTCCAGTTCATCGGCTGTCCAGGGTTGTTGGTGTAATGATTCCATAACAATGTCGGCTCCCGGCCCGAGTAAACTTTGGTGGCGCCAACCAACCAAAAGGCTCGGGAGAAAGGAGCCGAAGATGATCATTATAGGTTGTGACTACCACCCGGGCTTCCAACAAATTGCGTTTGTGGATAGCGAAACTGGCGAGTTGAACGAACGGCGACTGGAGCACCGCGAGGAAGCGGAGAACTTCTACCGCGATCTCAGAGCGCAAGGGGTGAGCGTGCGGGTGGGGATGGAAGCCAGTGGGCACGCCCGCTGGTTTGAGCGGCGGTTGGGGGAGTTGCAGTGTGAGTTGTGGGAGCGGGGATGCCGCCGAGATCCGGACGAAGCGGGTGCGCAAGCAGAAGACGGATCGCCAGGATGCCCAACTGCTGCGGCGATTGTTACTCGAAGATCGCTTTCCGCGGATCTGGGTACCGAGCTGGGAAAATCGCGATCTGCGACAACTGTTGTGGCATCGACACCGACTGGTTGCAGATGCGCACGCGCATCATGAATCAGTTGCATGAGGTGGCATTGAACGAAGGGGTGCGGCGCAAGCAGGCGCTGTGGCGGCCCGCCGGGCGAGCCGAACTGGAGTCGTTGGTCCTGGCGCGGTGGGCCAGTCAGCGCCGGCAAGTTCCGGTTTGCCGACTATCCCTCCAGAATCAGGTCCGTCCGCTTCCCAAATGCCCGGTTCTGGACCGAGTGTCCCCTCCACGGGCTAGCCGACTAACCAGCTAGGTTTAGCGTAAACGGCGTCGCATGAGTCACGGAACCTAAGCGGGTCGCTTATCGTAACTATTTTGGGATGACGACCTTACTTCCGCGAACCACCTGGTACGAGGATTCTGCGGCGTCCGCTGAACTGGCGAACGCGCATATCCAGAAGCTCGACGTCGCAGGTTATCACTTGAGCGAGACGAGGCATCCCGCAGGTTCAAGGATTCCAATTCACTCGCACCAAACCTACTCGGTCTACTTCCTGCTGGAGGGAAGCCTCACGGAACATTTCGGCCGGCAGCGCGTTGACCGAGAGGCCAAGCAACTCATATTTACTCCTGCGGACGAACCCCACTCAAATGAATTCCGCCGCCACGGAGGGCGTTGCTTTTTCTTCGAATTGAATCCCTCCGTTGTGTCCTGGGCGAAAGATCACGGATCGTTACCAACTGGGCCTACTTTGCTGCAGGGTCCTCTCCCGCGGCTGGCACGAAGGCTATATGCGGAATTCCGGCGAGCGGATGTATTGTTCCCGTTGATCGTGGAAAGCATTGGGCTCGAGATGATTGCGGAGATTTGCCGGCGGCAATCACCTCCTCGTCGCGGGCGGCCGCCAGCGTGGCTCCATCAAGCGAAAGAGTTGCTGGATGCTCATTTCTCAGAGCCCGCCTCACTGGCAGAGACGGCTCATGTGATAGGTTCCCATCCCGTCCACCTGGCTCGAATGTTCCGTCGGTATTACGGCTGTAGTGTCGGCGAATACGTGCGTCTTCGACGGATCGAGTTTGCTTGTTCTGAGCTCTCACGCACTGAGGCGCCACTCGCTCAAATCGCCGTCACCTGTGGCTTCTTCGATCAGAGCCATTTTTGCAAAACCTTTCGGGCGCTCGTTGGCGTGACCCCCTCGCAATATCGGTCGGCTTCAGGCAGACGCTAGAGCGATAAAAGGGCAGTTTCTTGGATACAAGACTTGCAGAAGCAATACCTCTACAAATTGTGCTGGAGTTCTCGCGCGGGGCTCCTATCCCCCGCCCAGGACTGGACTGGTGGTCCCGGCATGCGAGAAGATTTGGAGCCGACACAAAGATCATGAAAGAACACGTCTGCATGACCGTTCTTGGCGCATGTTTGTTGTGCTTCTTCAACGCCGCTGCCGCTACCGGCCCGGACGATCGTGCTGCCACAGATCCGCAATCATTGACGTCACCAGAGAGCCCCAACCCGCAACCCGTTCCGATTGCTGATTTCTTTTATTCCCACACCGCTTTCTCACCAGCGTTGTCGCCGGATGGCAAGCAGGTCGTTTTCACGACCGATGTGACAGGCCGGTTCAATCTTTGGAGGACAGAGGTGGACGGCAGCATGCCGATTCAGTTGCTGCGATCCGACGAGGCCCAGGACACCCCTGTGTGGTCGCCGGACGGGAAGTGGATCGTTTTCCGCCAGGATACCGGCGGCAACGAGTTGTACGACCTTTACGCCGTCCCCGGTGACGGCGGCGCCGTGCTAAACCTGACTAAAACTGCCGACGTTTCTGAGGATAGTGCCCTGTTCTCGCCTGACGGGAGATTGCTGGCGATCACCATAAAGCCTAAAGAGTCCGCGACCTCGGATGTTGCCGTGATGGATTGGCGTACTCACGGCATCCGCAAGCTCACCCATGAACAATCCCATGATCATCTCTGGCAGATCTTTGGATGGAGCAAGGACGGCAAGTATGTTTTCGCCAACCGCGTTAAGGAGAGCTACACCGACTCCGAAATCTATCGTGTGGATGTGGCGGAAGGCATCGCCCGCAACCTAACGCCGCATACCGGTGAGGTGATGTATACCGGCACGTCGGTTTCTCCGACGGGTGAGGTGCTGTTCAACTCGAACGCCAAAGGCGGATATCAAAATGTCGGCGTATTGCATGTAGACGGCGGAACAATCGAATGGATTACGGATACGCGGTGGGAGGCAACGGCAGGGAATTTTTCGCCCGACGGACGGTATTTCACCTACCAAATGAACCAAGATGGCCGCACAGACTTGTACTTGCAGGACACCCGCAGCCGAGTAACCCATAAACTCGCGTTCCCGGAGGGAATCAGCTCGGATGTAGGCTCGCCCACTTCGTTCTCGTCGGACGGCGCCCGGCTGTTGGTCTATCACGAAGACAGCCAGCGCCCACCCGATTTGTGGGTCTACGATCTTCGCACGCAAAAGGCCAAGCAGCTTACCCATTCGGCGCTCGCCAGTTTGCGCCCAGCCTCCATTCCCCCTTCGCAACTCGTCCACTACAAGAGTTTCGATGGCACCATGATCAGTGCATATGTCTGGATGCCGTTTAACACCAAGCGCGATCGGTCGAGCCCGGTTGTGGTCCTCCCGCACGGTGGCCCGACCGGACAGACGATGGACAAATTCAACACGGTCGCCGCTGCGTTGGCTTCCCGCGGCTTCATCTGCATCTCCCCCAACGTACGCGGTTCGACGGGGTACGGCATGGCGTTCCAAAAAGCCAACGTCAAGGACTTAGGCGGAGGTGATTTGCAGGATGAGATTTACGCCACTAAGTTTCTGGTGGCGACAGGGTATGCCGATCCTCGCAAGATAGGTATCACCGGCGAGTCATACGGTGGATACGTGACGCTATTGGCAATTAGCAAAACGCCGGAGGTATGGTCAGCTGCCGCATCCGAATATGGCATCGTCGATTGGCGGAGCCTTCTGCAACACACTGATCCCAGGCTGCAAGAGTATGTGAAGTCTCTTTTAGGCGACCCGGTAGCTGACCACAAAGTCTATGAAGAGGCTTCTCCAATTACGTACCTCCACCAAGTCAAAGCACCGCTGCTTTTGCTACAGGGGGAGAACGATCCTCGTGTCCCAAAAGAAGAGGCTCAACAGGTATTCGATGCTCTAAAGGCCGCAGGCAACACCGTAGAGCTTCACTACTACCCGCAAGAGGGGCATGGTTTTGAAAAGTCGAGAACCGGATCGATGCTTTGCTTCGCATCGTGCAGTGGTTCGATAAGTATCTAAAGTCACGATGATGCGCCGTGCGGCCTGCCAAGAGATCGATTTATTCCATCAGCGAAGTGGCAAAGAGCTCGGATCTGTTCCAACCCTACTCGCCTCCGAAGTGGCTTCGGCTCGTTTGTCTTCCGAGCTCCCGATTGATGCTCATGCAATCGGAGAGTCCTCGAGTCGTGGCGTGATTGTGATCGGATGACGGGCAATCCGGAGAGCGCCGGGATAAACCGGCATGTTGGTGTGTCCAGCGGAAAGCTAGCGCATTCAGTGAGGATAATCTCGCCAGGGTAGAAGCCAGAGCCCTGTAGCTTGGATAGTAAGGAGGAAGGAAACTAAATCCTGAAAGCCTATCGACAAAGCCATCTCTTAAGGATGGTAAGCGAGTCATCGGGCCGCAACGAAAGTAAACGCACAAATGGCCTCGAAACGGGAGCTCCAGAGGCCGAGCCTTCCTTCATGAGGCGAAGGCAGCATGGACCGTCGCAAACTGGCTGAAGTGGCGGGACACTCTGGCGGGGTTATAGCGGCAGCACGAGGACAAGGATGCGCTAAGCAACTGGAGAAGCCCTACTCGTCCCGGATGAGAAATCGCCGGAAGCAGGGAAGCCGTATAACTGGCGAAACCAGGAAATCGGTGGAAAGGCGAGAGGGTGGCGGAGGGGCCAGTAGTAGCGGAGAAGCGGCGTAATGGCCGTGGAGCGAAGAGGCCCTGCTGTGGGTAATGACTCCAACAAAAGGGAGGCAGGGGTGAATGATAAAAGCACCCATCAGTTTGCAAGACCTGAGGAGGAGCCTATACATCAAGGCGAAGGCTGAACCAGCCTGGCGCTTTTGGGGACTGTATGTTCACGTCTGCAAAACGGAAACGCTGTACGAAGCCTACCAAATGGCCAAGAGAAACGACGGGGCTCCCGGAATCGATGGGGTCACGTTTGAGGCTATTGAAGAAAGCGGAGTAGAGGGTTTTCTGAAACAGATCCAAGGTGAACTGGTCACAAACACGTATCGGCCCATGCAGGCACGGAAGAAAGAAATCGCGAAGGACGGAGGTAACAAGATTCGAGTCCTTTCGATTCCTGCGATTCGTGACCGTGTGGTCCAGGGGGCGCTCAAGCTCATCCTGGAGCCGATCTTCGAAGCCGACTTCCAATCGGGATCGTACGGATACCGACCGAAACGAACGGCTCATCAAGCGGTGAACCGAGTGGCACAAGCGATTGTCGAGGACAAGACTCGTGTCATCGACGTGGACCTGCGCTCCTACTTTGACAATGTGCAGCATGCTTTGCTGCTCAAAAAGGTGGGGCGGAGGGTGCAAGACGCGGCGATGATGCACCTCCTCAAGATGATCCTGAAGGCGACTGGGAAAAAGGGAGTTCCGCAAGGCGGTGTGGTATCACCCCTGCTCAGTAACGTCTATCTCACGGAGGTAGACCGGATGCTGGAGAAGGCGATAACCAACACGCGTCGCGGAAAATACACCCACGTTCAATACGCACGTTTTGCGGATGATCTGGTGATATTGATTGACTCCCATCCGCGACAGGACTGGCTCGTGAAGGCGGTGGAAAAACGGTTGCGAGAAGAGTTTGCCAAACTCGGAGTGGAGATCAACGAAGAGAAAAGCCGGATGGTGGACTTAACGAAGGGAGAGAGTTTCTGCTTCCTGGGATTTGAATATCGACGCATCCTAAGCCGTAACAAGGTGTGGCGACCCCAGTATGTGCCGAGATTGAAGAAGCGCACGGCGCTACTGGCAAAGCTCCGGGAGATCTTCCGACGATATGTTAGCCAACCCGCAGAACGAGTGATCGAGCTGATCAACCCGATTCTGCGAGGCTGGGTGAACTACTTCGCAGTAGGACACTCGAGCCGGTGCTTTTCGTTTATCCAAGACTGGGTAGATAAGAAGATTCGACGACACTTGATGCGTGCCCGGCAGCGCTCAGGATTCGGATGGAACCGGTGGAGTAGACAGTGGCTCTACGAGAAGCTGGGGCTCTTCAACCAGTATCAGCTTCGTCGCCTCGAACCCCTGACGAAAGCCCAACCGACCGGATCGGTCTCATAACCCTTGCTACGAAGCTCGCAGGTAAGCCCATTGCTGGAAATCGGCACGATGGGTTTGATGAGGCGGGGACTGGAAACGAGCCCCACAAGATCTCTTGGGCATCGCGCCAGTCCTCGACCCTACTAGGGGATGAAAGAGCCCTACAGGAAAGGAGAGCAGCGAGAGCTTCGAAAAGCCCATTTGGAACAGGATGCCGACTCCGTTCCGGTATGGGAGGAAGGCAACACGACAACCACGTTAATCGCGAGTGGATGGTCGGTCCTGCGTAGTCTAAGAACCCGCGCACGCCGAGAAACAACATGCACGAGAACCGGGAGATCTCCTGCACGTCTTGGTCACGTGATCAAGACCGGTCCGCGAAGGCCATAAACCGAACGGCGGACGTGAACGTACAGGAGAAGTCGGACTGTGTCGTAGTACCTGTGAACCAGCCGAACAAAGAGGCGCAAGCCTCAGCGGAGGCCGGGGAGGGAAGGGCACAGACTAAGGAGAACATCATGCAATCTCACATGCGCCCGACACAGAGCGGGAAACGCATGTCCCAGGGAGCGCATGGTGTGCGGCAAGTAGACTTTGCCGCCACTCATCCTTGGTAAGAGCCGTATGCGTAAACGCGCTCGTACGGATCTGCGCGGGGGGCGATCAGCGATGGTCGTCCCTACCGCGACAATTGATCGTCGAGGGCGGCGTGCACGCCTGGATTACTTCCGTATAGCCGACCATCCGCCCGGAACCAACGCCGCTACCATGGAGGCAAGTAGTGCTTGGCGAACGCGGCAGATATCGGCAGGTCGTGAGTGTTGGAAAGTAGCCTTATCCTCAGTGGTTCGTCCCAAGAGCGCGGGGACGAATTGTTAATGGGAACGCCTGTTCGCGCCGCTCTCATTTCAGAGAGAGTCGTGACGCAAAAGCCGTCACTCATCGAACACCTAGAGTTGTACCTTGGCGGAAACGAGCGGGTTGCGCCTCTAAAGACCCTGTGGTTGATTCCCAGACTGAGGTCGTGGGCCAATTGATCGCGTGCCTCCGGTGGACGTGAGGCTCTGTGTGGCAAACCCATCCTGAACTGCTCGACTCCGCTGGCCTCACGACAAGCGCTACAATGCTGCGTCGGAGGAGCATATGTCGAAGTCGCGCCGGGAGTTCCTGATCACTTCATCGATTGCGCTACTCGGCGCAGCATCCGCGCCTCACAGTCACGCGCAGAACCCCACCGACCTGCCGCCGGGGGCGCCGCCTGCGTTCGGCACAGCTCCTGCCGTTGGACCTGAGGTCTCGGCCGCCACCTTCGCCGAAGCGGAGAAACTGGTGCGCGTTGAACTCACGGAAAAGGACCGCGCGCAAGCAGCGCAGAACTGGCGCAACAGCATGGCGGCGCTTTACGAACGCCGCACCGGGCCACGCAAGATGGCACTCGATGCCTCGGTCGTACCGTGGTCGCAGGTGAACCCGGTATTGCCTGGTCACAAAGCGGGTCCGGAGCGCGACCGCTTTGTTCGCACGAACACAGACCCGGGGCCGCTGCCGGCCAACGACGCCGACATTGCCTTCGCTCCCGTAGGGCAACTCTCGCGCTGGATCCAGGCCCGCAAGCTCACATCCGAGCGGCTTACAAACATTTACCTGGCCCGCCTGGAGCGCTTCGATCCCAAGCTTCATTGCGTCGTCACGCTGACTCGCGAACTCGCGCTCACCCAAGCGAAGAAGGCCGACCAGGAGATCGCAGCCGGAAAGTATCGTGGCCCCTTGCACGGCATCCCATGGGGAACCAAGGATCTCCTCGACACCGCCGGCATTCCCACGACCTACGGAGCCGAACCCTACAAGGACCGCGTGCCTACGCGCGACGCTGCTGTGGTCAAGCGTCTGCACGATGCCGGTGCAGTGCTGGTCGCGAAGCTCAGTCTTGGTGCCCTTGCGCTGAACGATATCTGGTTCGGCGGGCAGACCATGAACCCGTGGCTGCTGGAGGAAGGTTCTTCGGGCTCGAGCGCGGGTCCCGGGGCCGCTACCGCCGCGGCACTTGTGGCTTTCTCCATCGGGAGCGAAACCGAAGGCAGCATCGTTAGCCCCAGCGTGCGCTGCGGAGTCACCGGACTGCGCCCTACCTACGGCCGCGTACCACGCACCGGAGCCATGACGCTCTGCTGGTCTCTCGACAAGCTCGGCCCTATGACTCGCAGCGTGGAAGACGCAATGCTCGTGCTGCACGCGATTTCCGGCCCCGATCCGGGCGACTTGGGGAGCGTCTCCAGCCGGCTCGACTTCGATTCGCAAGCCAGTGTAAAAGGCTTGCGCGTAGGCTACTTTCCGGGGTGGATGAACGAGGCCCCCGCAACTGAAGTAGACCGCGGCGCGCTCCGGCAAATCGAGCGGCTTGGCATGACTCCTGTTGAGGTCGCGCTTCCCGATTGGCCCTATGGATCACTCAACGCGATCCTGTTCGCGGAATCGGCAGCCGCTTTCGAAGACCTGACCCTGAACCATAAAGTAGACGACCTCAAGGTGCAGACACCGGATGCTTGGCCAAACACCTTCCGCCAATCCAGATTTATTTCCGCCGTAGATTTCGTGCAGGCCGACCGGATGCGCCGCAGCGTCGCAGTCGAAATGGACCGGCTGCTCTCTCAAGTGGACCTGCTTCTCGTCCCGGCTCTTCGCGATGAAATGCTCACGATCTCCAACTTCACCGGACATCCTTCGGTTACTCTCCGGGCAGGCTTTGTCGAGGTCTCACAGGCCCGCAGCGATTGGGCGCCCGACCCGAGTAGGCCCTTGCCCAAATTCTCTCCACCGCGCCGAGTTCCTCACGGAGTCACGTTGGTTGGAAGGCTCTTCGACGAAGGCACAATCGCCAGCGCCGGCCTCGCCCTCGAACGCGCATTGAAAGTCGCCAGCGAGAGGCCGCCAGGTTTTTAGGTATGGGAAGGCCGCGACTATAACGCCGATGCTGCGTGCGTCAGAGAGGGGCTGCCTGGCCACACAGGCATCGACGGAAACCACAGTTTGCTGCTGTAGCACCGGGGGCCCTCGCGCCGCCTCCACTTTCCAGAACCCCGTTTCTAGCCTCTGAGGTCGTGGAGCCACATATCCCAGATGCCAAAGCCGCTCCGGGTCCGAGGGCATCTCGGCCAGCAGCACCTTGATCGCTAGGTCGCAGCTTGGTGTCGGTGGCGCGACCGTGAAGGCTCGCTAGAGGACAACGTACGTTGTGCCTTCTTGGATTTATTACCTGTCTCCTTTCTTTATGTTTTGTTGTTCTGCTATTGTGTTCGCGTCAGCAATCGATTCTTGCCAGGTGGGCGGCCAATGCGCCCGGTTTCGTGATACTAGGAACTCCTTACCCGAGGAGTTGGTGATGATGAAGCTACGGTTCGGTGCAGCCCTACTGCTTCTGTGCGGAACGGCGTTTGCTTCAGCCCCGTCGTTCAGACAGCCCCGGCTTTGGACTCCGCTTCATTCGGTTCCATGCCAGAAGACAACTGGGGACATACGGAATGTTTGAAGATGAAGGCCACCGCGGAGGCGGAGGGGCTCGCGTGATCCCCTTCTTTGGGTGTGTCAAGAGTGGCGAATCCGGATGGGCCACTTCCGCAGCGGTCTGCGGCCATGATCGGCAGGAACGTAGTGGAAATCATCGTGCGCTGTTAGAGAGGGGCCAGTATGCGATCAAAGCTTCTAGGCAAGAACGCACTCCTTGTAGTCACGGCGCTGCTAATCACCTTCGCGCAGGAAAAGCCCGGAGCCTGGAAGCCCGACACGGACTGGGGACACTGGCGGCTTGGACAGAAAGCGGACCTGGAATTTCTAAAGACGAACAGCATGACCATCACATTCGGAAGCGGCGCGCCCAGCTTCGAAGAGGTCAGTCGCGACGAGTTCAATCGCGTGATGGAGCAGGCGAAGGTGAACAATCGCGTGTTCCACGACAAAGGCTACGTCGTTCTCCGATATCTTACGAGTTCGCTCCATGGGCGTTCGGGGTCGAGCAAAGACATCCCGCAAAAGAATCAGATCCGAATGCTGCAATTCTGGCGCGAAAAGTGGAACGAATACGAGGACTACCTGGGTCCCAAGCCGGCGGACGACCCGACGACGTGGATCACGGTTCGGCCGGATGGCAGCTTTCCACACTATCGCTATGCTCCCTACGGCCAGGAAACGACGAGTGAGTTCGAAACCTGGGGCTGTCCCAACAATCCGCACTTCACTCGATTGATGGAGGGCCGGATACGTGCGCAGGCGGAAACGGGGATCGATGGCTCGTACATTGACTGGACGCAGATCTCGGGCGAAACGTGCTACTGCAGGTTCTGCAAACGGAACTTCGCTGCGTATCTGAAGAAGAACCTTCCCGCCAATGTGGCGCACGCCAAGTACGGCACGGACGACTATGCAAACATCGCGCTGCCAACGAAGCGCGGTGAGCCGTTCTGGATGGAATGGATCACCTTTCGCGGTCATTCCGTGGCCGAGTTCCACCGCCGCATGCGAGAAGTCGCCCGGAAGTACAACCCTAATTTCCTGATTTCAGGAAACGTGTTTGGGGGGTTCGGCTACGGTCCGATCAGCTATGACGCGGCCGGCAACATGGAAATGCTTGGGCGCGACGGATACGACGACTTCATCTACTCCGAAGTCCAGGAATACCTCGATTCGGCTCCACGCAAGGACGAACATGGCACGAAAATCACGAATAGTCCGGCGTTCAAGTTCCTGGCCGCAGTCACACATGGCAAGCCGGTGATCGTGTATGCCACGGAGATCACGCCGCCGATTTTCCCCAATCCCACTGAGGGCTGCTTGAGTGCGATGTCTCAGATCAACATCGCGGAGGCCGTAGCGAATCACGCTGTCTTCCGGGAAAAGAGATTGACGCCGCCGGGCGCTACTCAGATGTATCGGTTTCTGGCGGCGAATGATGGGAGTTTGCGCAACGTACGAATGCAGGCAAACGTCGGGGTGGTCGCATCGCTGCGGCAGTATCTCGCGGATGAGTTGAGTTTTGCGTTTAGTGCTTCGCGTGTGCTGGCGGACAACGGGATCTCTCACGTTATGCTGACAGAAGATGACTTAACGAACCCGGCGATCAACCAATTCGATATGGTGGTCGTTCCGTATCTTCCGCTGATGAGTTCGGAAAATCAGCAAGCGCTTGTTCGTTATGCCAAGGCCGGCGGCACGCTGCTTATTTTAGGCGCCAGCGGCAACAAAGATCAGTACGGTCTTTCTCATCGTCAGATTGTTTTGGCGCAATTGCTGGGCGGCGGACAATACCCTGCAGCCGAGGCCACGCGGAGGGTCGGCAAAGGGCAGGTGGTGTTCATCCCCGTGCAGGTTCCGCCATCGCGGTTCCTGATCCCGATGAAGTCGCGCGGGGACTACACAACCTTTGGTCCGACAATGGCCGACGTCTTCGCTGACATCCCGGAGGGCTATACCCGGAACCGCATCGACCCCGGGTTGCGCAAACTTCTGGAGCGAGTTGCCGGCAAAGTGCAGGAGAGTCTCGGCACCCGCGTGACGCGCCTCGCATCTGCAACTCCGTATGTCGAAATCACTACGATGATGGAAAAGACCGATCGATGGATGCTGCTCCACGTCGTTAATTACGACGTGACGGTGGACGGCACGATCACGCCTGCACGGGGCCTGAAGGTGCAAGTGGCGATTCCTCGCGGAAAGACCGCTCGAAGCGTTACCTGGAGTGGAACGCTCACCGAGATGAAACCAATGAAGTACAGAACGATGAGCAGGGGGGGGCGTCAGATGCTGATACTCGACCTCAATGAGGTGAGCATTTATGGGCTTGCGAAGATCGAACTCGAGTGACACATTCTCCGAAACGAAGAGGGATGTGCTGCCCAATAATTCCTACCGAACCGCGTAAGCGGCACAAGAATCGATCTTAAGCTCATGCGGGACATAAGCAGTCCGGAAGAGACTGGCATTGTTCCGGCACTCTCTTGCCATGCCGGCTGCGGCAGATGTGAAAGGCCAGGAAATCGGTGCGTATGTGGTGTGCTGACTTCCGTTTTGTCTATGATCGCGCGTGGTGCACTTACATTGAGGTCGAGAGTCCCAACTACAGTGAGAGCTATGGGCGGTCCGGACTTGAGCGGCCCAGCACAGGACCGGTTTTCATCGTGGTTCAGTGGATGGAGATCGCTCCGGACCTCCGCCAAGTTGTTGAAGAAATTCGTGGCGGCGAGAGCTGGCGACTCTGACGCACGGTTTCGTCTGGCATTCGATACGCACAGGGCAAGGTTCGCAGCAATCGACTGCGGCGGCTGTCCCGCGTCCCCCAGTCGATGTCCTGCTACCTGAGACCTGACTGGCCGGTCGGCCCTATCCGCCTGTACTTCCGATACTTGGGTGGGGAACGGCAGATGCCGCATTCTGCATAGCAGGCCGAGAGTTGTGCAACCCGGAAGATCTTTGGAGTCGGCACATGCGCAAATCGATCGGGGTCTCAGGCAGTCTGCTTATTCTGTGTTCAGCCCTGACCCTGGCGGGTTGTGCGGGCTCCCCTGGATCGACCACGCCAAATCCTGGCAGTCCACCCATAGACATCTCGATCGTCCCGAGTTCTGCGTCCGTGCAAGTCGGGGGCACGCAGCAGTTTTCTGCTACGGTGTCGGGAACCTCCAATACCGCCGTGGTCTGGTCGGCAACGGGCGGGACCATCTCCTCCGGCGGCCTGTATACGGCTGGAAATGCAGCGGGCAGCTACACGGTGACGGCAACCAGCGTGGCCGATAGCTCCAAGTCCGCGCACGCCGCCGTGAGTGCCACCACCGCCCCGCCACCTCCGGGAACGACTTCGTCGATCACCAAAGATGGGATCACGTGAATCTTCAGCCAGCCAGTTCCCGCAGGACAGTTCGTTACCGGCGACTACTATGTGGTGGGCCCGGTCACGGTCACAGCGATCAGTCCGGCTCCGACGACATCTTCGCCATATCTGAACGGATCGGTGCTTAATCTTCCTACTGCCAACGGCAAGAGCGGATTCGATTCCAGGCTGAACGACGGTTCGGACCAATCCTGGTGGTTCGACGCGTCGTTGCGAAGTTATCCTCCAATCACCTTGCATGCGGGAGACGCGCTGGTTTCCTCCATTAGCCTGGCGCAAATCCACTCGCTTCCCGAGGTGATGCGGGCGTCTGACATGAGCGCAAGCCCAGTGCGGACAGTCTCTGTGCTTACCGTGGTTTCTTCTGCACCTTCCGCGGACGCTTTCCGGCCCTCGTATTGCGACCGAAGTCAGACTATCTATCACGCTGGCGCACTGCAGAGGAGCCTGTTGCCCTCGCTGGCGCCACCGAATCCCGCGTCCACGCCGACGCTCGCGCAATTCGAGTCGTGGTACCGGAGGCCTTGGATCGACACCAACCCGTTTCTCTTCGATGCCCCCGCCGAATACATGCCCAGCTACGGGCAGCACATTGCCTTCGCCGATTCGTATGCGTCTTTGCTTTTAATGTTAAATTTCTCCACTAGTCAGAAAGTCAATCTTACGAATTACATCGTGCAATATGGCATCGATCTCTATGGCTGCGTGCAGGCTGGTGTGGGATGGCCTGCGTTCGGAGGGCATCGCAGCGGACGGAAGCTGCCCATCGTTCTCGCTGGAATATTACTCAATGAAAATGGCATGAAAAACGTGTCGGCCGCGTACCCGGACCAGTTTGGCGAGGACATGCAGACTGTGTACGTCAATCAGATCCCGGGTGGATATCAGCAAGCATGGCAGGGCGCCAGTGTCATCTATGGCGGCCATTACGGAGTGCAAAACAACGGCCAGCCTGTCAGTGCCGGTTTGTACGGTCCTTACGAGCAACTTCAGCCGATGAACTGGCCGCTGATAAACGGTAACGAGCAGTTAGGGGAAGCATACCGGAGATGCTGTACATCGGTCTCGTGGGCGGGAGAGGCGCTCGCAATTCATCTCCTGCAAGCGGAAAGCGTGTGGAATCATCCTGCATTCTTTGATTACGTAGATCGCTGGATGACCGAGGACGACACGCAGGCTGTCTCCGCTATCAAAGCGCAGACCGGTTTTGACTACAGCGCAAACTGGGAGCGTCAAGGGCAGACTCGGTACTGGCTGCAAGGCGAGTTTCCTCAGTACACGTTTGTGGATGATATGTGGGCAGCCTACCGGCACTAGACTAGGCCTCTTTCCGTCCGGCAGCAGCGAAGCCTGGCAGGGGGCATTTAGGAATTGGTCCGTCAAAGCATTCGCTGGTCAGCTTACCCTCTCCTTGGTTACTAAACTAAGATGAGAGGCCCGCAGTCAAAACCTCTGTTCTTAACTACCTAATGCTAAAGTCCGGATTGTGACCAGTGGTAGAGCCTACTTCTGCCTCGGGACGGCGGTGGATCAGGCCGGTCATGAAAGCCGATTTTCCGGGGAAGTGAAGGCAGAGGTTTCCTGAAACCCCAAAACGTGGCAGGCATTTCGGCCTAAGGGGTTGGAATCACCGCCGAGGTCTCATTTGAGTAGCCGCTCTCGTTCGAACTGCCATCCACGGCCGTGACCACGTAGTAGTAGGTCTGACCCGCGGTGACATTGTTATCAGTAAACGCGGTCGAAGGATCTAGGGAAGTGTTGATGATCGAGTATGGACCGCCCGATACGCTGCCACGATAGATGTTATAGCCGACGGCATTGGTCGAACTATTCCACGTCAGGTCGACGGAATGTGGTGACGGAGCCGTGCCCGTCCCGGTCAGGGACTGGACTGCCGGAGAGTTCGTCGCGTTGCTGGTAAAAGACAGGGTCCCCGAAGCCGTTCCGCTCGACTG
>JAIQFZ010000079.1 GCA_020073015.1 Terriglobia bacterium
CGCGCTTGGGATTCCAACACCGTCCGTTGCTCCGGACTCAACGTAATGGCAGGGGCTATGCGCATCCGCAACTATCTCCTTCATCATAAGACGCGCGCGGATCGATAAAGGTTGTTAGTTGTGACGCACTACACTAGCAAGCACCCAGGAACCTCCTTAGCGCATCCAACTCTCTACCCCAGTTGGTCTCGATGAGGTTCGACTTGAAGACATCCCGGCTCACAACAGTCATGTGCTCCTTACTCTTCGCACTCACCACGGTCTCCGCTCAAACCCCGCCGTCTGGCGCTCTTACCGCTAACCCCGTCTTCCACAAAAACTGTGCTAAGTGTCATGGCAAAACCGCCGAAGGCCGCCACTTCGGCGGCCCACCGCTCGTCTCGGACAAGGTCTCCGCCGCCTCTGCCGACGACCTGCGCACCATCATCACCAACGGCCAAGGCCGCATGCCGAAGTACGCCAGCAAACTGACACCAGAAGAAATCGACACACTGGTCGAGCAAATTAAAGCCCTGAACAAGAAATGAAGGGCGCGATGGAGAGACGGGCGCCTTCGCCCGTCGCCTTTCACCTTGGCCCCACCCCACCAGGCACGCTACACTTTCGCCCGTGACCTCGGCCCCTTCTTCCCGTCTCGCCTGGATCGACTGGATGCGCGGCCTCGCTTGCCTGCTGATGTTTCAAACCCACTGCTACGATTCGTGGCTCGGCGGCGGCGCGCGCAAATCGTCTTTCCTTACATGGTCTCAACTCGGAGGCACGCTGCCCGCTCCGCTCTTCCTGTTTCTGGCAGGCATTTCGTTCGCCTTCGTCACCGACAAACTCGTTCGTAAGGGCATCAGCACCGCGGAAATCACTCGTACCATGGCGCGTCGCGGTGCCGAGATCTTCGCCTTCGGCTTGCTCTTCCGCCTGCAGGAATTTCTGATCGCCTGGGGATGGGCCCCCAAATCGGATCTGCTCCGCGTCGACATCTTGAACACGATCGGCCTGTCGATGATCCTGATGGCGCTCGTCTGCGGCCTCGCACTGCGCGCGGCACGCCAGCACGGTCGCCGCACCACTCTGGTCGCCGCAGCCATTTCCTCGGCCGCGCTCATTGCGCTCCTCACCCCGCTCCTCTGGACCACCGCGCGCCCCACCTGGCTTCCCTGGCCGCTCCAGTCCTATATCAACGGATGCCACAATCTCGGCGCGCCCCAGTCCTGGCTCTTCCCCATCTTCCCCTGGACCGCCCTCGCCTTCGCTGGCCTGGCCGCTGGATTTCTTCTCTTCAGCGATTGGGCTCGCGCCCACACCGCCCAGACTCTGGCTCTCAGCGGAGTCTCCGGCGCCGCGTTAATCCTCATCGCACGCGGACTCGATCATTCGCCCATCCGTTTTTACTCGGTCTACGACTACTGGCACACGAGTCCCAACTTCTTGTTTACGCGTGTCGGCATCTTGTTAATGATCGCCTTCCTGAGTTACGCCTGGTGCCGCTGGGGACTTGGCGCCTGGGGCTTCAGCCCGCTCATCCAACTCGGCCAGACCTCGTTGCTCGTCTACTGGGTGCACATCGAATTCGTCTACGGACGCTTCTCGATCGTCCCCAAACGCGCCGCAGGGATCCGCACGGCTTCGCTGGGACTGCTGACAATCTTTCTGATGATGCTGGCCCTATCCCTGCTGCGGACCCGCATCAACTGGAAGACTGCGGCCCTGGCGTTGCGGTCCAGAATCTCGCAACCAGCCGCCTAGCAGATCGGCGTCCCAACCCGTCGCGCAGGGTGCAGGGTGCCCCGCTCATCGCGTACTTTGTGATGAGTGGGATTCCGCACGCTCGCCCTAAGTCACGTCCCGCCCCGACAACTGCACAATTGCGTTCCCCACCAACTTCATTCCGATCGCCCAGTTCTGCCGAGCCACTGCCTCATCGTTCTCGTATCCATTCACGTAGACGGTGAAATAGAAACCCTCGCGCGCCTCGCCTCCTTCGCTCAAGAAGCAGCGCCGCACGCATACTTCTGCCGACGAAGACGTTTCCGGCGCACTCCGCAGCAGCGCCGCCAGCCGCTTCGCAAATTGTAGGTGCTCTGGGAAGGAATGCCGCTGATCAGCGTTGGATAGAACCAAGTCCACGTAACTCGCAAATTTGTGCGACGCCCCAAAGATTTTTTCCTCCGGCGTCAGTTCCATCGTCGTCCACACATCGCACTTCGCGCTCTCCACTACGCTGCGCGCCGAATTGACGCTTCGCAAGAACTCCGCCAGTTCCGGAAGGTCTCTCGTCTCCTCCACCTGTGCCAGCAATTCCGGATGCCGCTTGAGATCAAAGTAGGCCAGCCGGCCCGAAGCATCGGTCCAGGGAAAATCGAGCACCGGATCTTCACCGCCCAGTTCTACTGAGAAATCAGCGTCCATCAGAACCCGCGCAGGAAATTCACAATCTGGCTCTCCGCCCAGTAGCCGTCATCCGCACCGTTTCGCGCTCCCACAAACGCGCAATGCCCGCCGTCCGCCGTCTCACGAAACGTGATGTTCGCATTCGCCGCAATCTTCCGCCGTGTCTCCGGCGTGATGCGAATAAACGGATCGTCTGCCGCGTGCACAATCAGTGCCGGCACCGCGATCTGCCCAACCACATGCGCGGCCGAAGCCCGGTCATAGTAGTCGTCGACGCCAGTGAAGCCGCAATAGTAAGCCGTCACCCGGTCGTCGAACTCACGCAGGCTGCGGATGCCACGCAGGCGGCTCGTGTCGAAATGTGCCGGGAACAGCCGCGCCTTGTGAAGCATCCGCCGCCGCAGCGCCCACAGAAAATACGTCTCGTAGATCCGGTTCGCCGGCTCATGCAGTGCGTCCGCCGACGCTGCCAGATCCAGCGCCGGACAACATGCCGCTACCGCCCGAAATTGCGCAGGCGCCTGCTCTGCCCACTCTCCCGCCAGCTTCAGCACCAGGTTCCCGCCCATCGAAAAGCCCACCAGCGCCAAGTCAGAAATACCGTCGCGCGCAATCAACTCACGCGCTACCACCGCAACATCATTCGACAATCCCGAGTGGTATAACACGGGCGCCAGCGCATCCGTGCCGCCGCAGTTGCGCTGGTTGTAGCGGATCACATTCATCCCCGCCGCCAGCGCCTTCTCCGTGACGCCCTGCATGTACTGCGATTCGCTTGACCCTTCCAGCCCGTGCACAATGATGATGGTCAACGGCTTCGTACGATCGGCCTGCCAGTGACAATGACAGAGCACCTGGATTCCGGGCGCCACTTCGACCATCCTCTCCTCGGGCGCGGGCAGATGAAAACGGCGTTGGATCAGGAAGCTCGCGACGGTCTGCACGTGCCCTCCGCGCAACCAGCGCCGCGGCACGAAGGTCGAGGTAATTTCGGGTGATTGCGAAATGCCCACGTCTGATTTTAAATAGAAACGGGAAGTTTTCTTCCCGGAGTCATTCATGCCCATCTTCGAGTACGTCTGCAAGGAATGCCAGCACCAGTTCGAAGCTCTCGTCTACGGCAAGGAAAAAGCCGCGTGCCCGAAGTGCCAGAGCAAGAGATTGGAACCCCAGCTGTCGGTATTCGCCGTCTCGGCCAAGGGCAATTCCGCGCCCACCATGAGCGCTAGCCCCTGCGGCTCCTGCGGCGATCCCCGCGGCCCGGGCGCCTGCGCGATGAAAGACTTCAACTAGTCCGACACCCCAACTCTGTCATCCCGAGCGCCGGGCGCGGGAGCGAAGCGACCAAGCACAAGTCGAGAGCCTACCCTGAGCTTGCCGAAAGGGACCTTGTGTTCTTCCTTCCCGCTCCGCCAAGTAACTTCCGGCACTCCAGCCCGGTAACCCTTGTGACGTTTCCCTTCCCGCGCTTCCGGGCTATGATCCTGTCGAATCCGGGGAGCGCACGATGGACCGGCGAGCAGAGCGCAGACTTAACCTGGAATTGCCCGTACGCGTCTGGGGAGTTGATCGGATGGCGCGCCCCTTCGCCGAACTTGTCCGCGTGCGCAATGTGAGCCACCGCGGCGCAGTCCTGGTCGGCATACGCTCCAAGGTCCGCACCGGCGAATTGCTTGACGTGCAACACGGCGCCTTGCGCGCCCAGTTTCGCATTATCTGGATCAGTGTTTCCGGGGAGGCCGGAATCCAGGCTCTTGCCTTTGAGCCGCCCATCTGGGGCATCGGCCTCCCCACAAGTTTTGAGATGGTGGGAACCGGATAGGCCTACGCCGAACGGCTCTCATCGGCCAACTAACGTGGATTCACGTGGCCGGTTCCCACTTTTCCTTCTTCCGCAAGAAACCGCGCAAACACTTCGTTCGACAACAGCCTCCCGCGCGCCGTCAGCCGAACCGTGGTTCCGTGCTTCTCCAGCAGCCCGTCGTCCGCACACTCGTCGATCGCAGCCTCGCAGCTTGCGACGCTCTCAGCGCCGAACTCCGCGCGGATGCGCTCCAGATCGACGCCACAATTCAACCGCAATCCAAGGAAGAAGCTCTCTTCCAGCGCCGCCTGTTCCGACACCGGCGTCACCGTCCGCGCCGCGCGATTCATGTAGGCATCGAGCGAATCAGGTGTTGAGAACCGGAAGGCCTGGAAACTTCCGCCGTCAGCAGTCTGCTGAACAGCTGGGATTGAGCCTTGGTTTTGGGTGGCGCAGCGCTTCAGCGCTGCGGTATGCCGTCCCTGACAAGATTCGGCTTTAGCCGCTGAGGTCCCGGGATCAGGACCAGAAGAGTCTGCCGGCCGCCCGACCGCGGAAAGCATCGAGTGCGCATCCACGCCAAATCCGAGATACGGCTGACGCGTCCAATACTTCAAGTTATGCCGCGACTCCGAACCCACCCGCGCAAAATTGGAAATCTCGTACTGCTCAACCCCCGCCGCATTCAAAGTGTCGCAAGCCTGCTGATAGAAATCCGCCGTCGCCCCCTCATCCGGCACGAAGTGCGCATGATAGCGCGTGCCGCCCGCGATCAGTTCCCGGCCCAGCCGCGAATCTTCATCCACTTCGAGCATGTAAACGCTGGCATGCGGCGCCCCTGCAGCAACCGCCTCCGCCAGCGAGAATTCCCAACTCGCCGCCGTCTGATGCGGCAATCCCGCAATCAAGTCAATATTGATATTGACGATCCCAGTGGCCCGCAGCCGAGCAATTTCTTCCAACACCGTCGAGCGCTTGTGCAGCCGCCCAACCGACTGCGCTTCCTGATCGACAAACGATTGCACTCCCAAGCTCACGCGATTCACGCCGCACAGCAAAAGCGTCTCGATCAAACCCGGACTAAGCGTGCCCGGAGCGCACTCCACCGTAATCTCCGCGTCCGCGGTCAAAGCAAACTCGCCTCGCACCGCCTCGAAGATTCGCATCAACTGCGACGACTCCAAAATCGAAGGAGTCCCGCCCCCGAGATACACCGAATCCGCGCTCTCCTCGAACACGCCCCCAAGTTCAGTAGCAGCCGTCCGCGCATTGCCGATGTCCTCAATCACGCGCGCCACGTAGTTCTCAAACGCCCCCTTCGAAAACACGTCGGAAGCAAAGTTGCAGTAGCTGCACTTAGTCCGGCAGAACGGCACCGAGATGTAGAGGCCGAGCGGCATACTTACTTCCATTCTACGGGGCTAACGGCCTAAGTCAGACTAATCCCGTTGCTTTTCAAAATAGGCTGCATATACGCTGTTGGCACTCGTTTTCCGCCAGGGTGATTGTGAATAGAGCCAGGAACATCTTGCCACTCCGCCTTCAGAAGCCAAAACCAGGCAAGACGTATGCCCTATTCGTCGTTCTGCTGCTAATGTCGTTTGTATCGGCGCAGGATGATGGTTACCAGCAGGACGGGATTTCCTATCTGCTTCGTCTCGAACGCTTCGATAGGTACCACGGCGTATGCGTGCTGTTGCGCGGAGACGGCAAATACCACCTCGAACACCGCACCCGCGAGAGGGCCCGTATCTTCGAAGGCAAACTAAACCCCGACGACTTGAGAGACCTCGTTCACATCGTCTCCGGTGATCAACTCTTCAATCTCCGGCAGGACCGGATCTCCGATCCCATGCTCCACTCGGATTCTGACCAGGTAATCCTGGCCGTTCTCCGCCCCGGTTCCTGGCAGGATCTCTCGTTTCCAGACTCGACCACTCGTAAACCATACCGGGAATCTCTCGATCCGCTGCTGCATTGGCTTGAGCGTCTCCAGAAAAGGAAAGATGGAAAGCTTTCGGAAGAAGCTGCGCGCAACAATTGCCTGCCACAAAGCAATCTCGAATTTACACAACGCAAGAGCAATCATCACGGCCAGCCTAATGCGAGCACACCCACGGCAGGCACCAGCGCTGCGGGCACCGGCGCTCTAACGCCCGAGAAAATTCCGGAACAAACTTACGTTCTGCAGATGGTGGATACTCGCAATGTAGGTAGAAAACTCGAGGCCACATGCCTGATCGTGGCCATTTCCGGCAGCTATCACCAGGTGAAGCAATCTCACGAGGTTAGCAGCAAGGACGTGAAGAGCACCGTACTCGACGGTACGTTTGGCCCTGCAGAGATCACGTCCCTTCGCGCCATCCTCGATACTCCCGAACTGAAAGATCGGGTAGAAGAAAAACCTCAAAAAGCCGTCAAAGTGATACTCGGACCGGACTCGTTCTCGACTCACCTCTCGATACCGAGGAACGGAAAAGTTCAGGGAATTGCGGTCTGGAAAGCGAATCGGGTCGTCGGTGGCAGATTCTCACAATCGATGGAGGAACACGGAGCAAGACTCCTCGACCCCCTCCGCGTGTGGCTTAAATCGCATTTGGACGATGCAAAGGCGGCGCCGTCGTTCAATCCTCAGAATGCGCGGTGCAGCCCTGAAGGATAACGGGCACCAGCTACTAACCCTCAACCTTTTCCATCCTCCGCCCCTGTTCCACCATCTATTTAGGGTAATCTTTACTTTTCGGCTCGGGACCTCCAGCAGCGAATGGCTTCCAATCAGGAAGAGGAAGTATTAGGCAAAGCGTACGACGGCCGGCTGATGCGGCGGTTGCTCACCTACCTGCGTCCCTACAAATGGCACGTGATGGTGGCGCTTGCGGCCATCATCCTGAAGTCGGTAGCCGACGTGCTCGGCCCCTTCCTCACTAAAATCGCGATCGACAAGTACCTAGCCAAGGCGCCCAACTCGCATTCCTGGCTCGGCGACCACCTCAGCGACACAGCTCTCACCGGCATCGCGCAAATCGGAGGCCTCTACATCGGCCTGCTGCTGTTCACCTTCGCGCTCGAATTCGTCCAAACCTACCTGATGCAGTGGACCGGACAGAAAGTCATGTTCGATCTCCGCAAGCAGATCTTCCGTCACCTGCAGTTCATGCACGTCGGCTTCTTCGATAAAAATCCCGTCGGACGCCTCGTCACCCGCGTCACCACCGACGTGGACGCGCTCAACGAAATGTTCACCGCCGGCGTCGTCTCGATCTTCGAAGACGTCTTCGTGCTCTTCTTCATTCTCGCCATCATGCTCGACATGAACTGGAAGCTCGCGCTGATCACCTTCGCCGTGCTTCCGCTCATCGTGTACGCGACCAAAATCTTCCGCGACAAGGTGCGCGATTCCTACCGGCGCATCCGCACCGCGATCGCCCGCATCAATTCGTTCCTGCAGGAATCGGTCTCCGGCATGCTGGTGCTGCAACTGTTTAACCGCGAGAAACGCGCCTTCCGCCAGTTCTCCGACATCAACGCCTCGCACATGGAGGCGTTCAAAGACGCCATCATGGCCTACGCGGTCTACTACCCGGTGGTCGAAGTTCTGTCGTCGATTGCAGTGGCGGCCATCATCTGGTTCGGCGGAAATGGAATCATCCAGTACCTGGGCGCCGCGAGCGTGGCCATTGGATTCTCCAAGAAGAGCCTCCTCACCTTTCACCTCGTGCCCATCGTGCAGAATGTGATGACGCTCGGCGTGCTGGTCGCCTTCATGCAGTACGCGCAGCGCTTCTTCCGCCCGATCCAGGATCTCAGCGAAAAGTACAACATCCTGCAGTCGGCCATGGCAGCCGGTGAGCGAGTCTTCAAGCTGCTCGATACAAAAGCAGAAATTACCTCACCCGCCGTAACCAAACAGCCGCAAGGCCCGGGAAGAATCGAATTCGACCATGTCTGGTTCGCCTACAACGTTCGGGGAGGGACGGGCGCCCCCGCCCGTCCAGGCGAGCCGAGCCCGGCAGAGGCGGCGGACAAGAGTGTCCGCCCTGCCCCCGATTGGGTCCTGCGCGACGTCAGCTTCGCCCTCGAACCCGGCGAAACTGCCGCTGTCGTCGGCCACACCGGCGCGGGCAAGACCACCCTGATCTCGCTCCTCATGCGCTTCTACGACGTGCAGCAGGGCGCCATCCGCATCGACGGCGTCGATATCAAAGAAATGGACCTCGTCGACCTGCGCGCCCGCTTCGGCGTCGTGCTGCAGGACCCGTTCCTGTTCTCGGGTACGGTCGAGGGCAACATCCGCCTCGGCACCACGCGCATTCAGGACGAAGATGTCGAGCAAGCCGCCGAAGACGTCAACCTCGCCGACTTCATCCGCACGCTCCCCGGAGGCTTCAAAGAAGAAGTCCGTGAACGCGGTTCCACGCTCTCGACCGGCCAGAAGCAGCTCATTTCATTTGCGCGAGCCTTGGCGCACGATCCCAAGATCCTGATCCTCGACGAAGCCACCTCCAGCGTCGATACCGAAACCGAATTCCGGCTCCGCGACGCGCTCAGCCGCATGGTCGAAGGCCGCACCTCGTTGATCATCGCCCATCGCCTGTCGACGATCCAGCGCGCCGACAAGATCATCGTGATGCACAAAGGCCAGGTCCGCGAAATGGGCTCGCACCAGCAACTGCTAGCCCAGCGCGGGATTTACTACAAGCTCTACCAATTGCAGTACAAAGACCAGGAAATCAATGTGGCGCGGGCGCCCTCGCCCGCGAACGCCCCTCAAGTCGCAGTGCGCGGCGACGATTAGCCCCAACTCGAACGGGGCATCGCTGAGAACCAGCGGTCGGAACGCAGTCTGATGGCAGGATTGTGCCGGAATGGCGACCCCGGAGGGAGTCGAACCCCCAACCCTCAGATCCGAAGTCTGATGCTCTATCCAGTTGAGCTACGGGGCCGTCCGCCTGTAAACACACTGCGCAAACCGCCGGGCCTTAACCCTCATGGCGAACCTGCGGGGTCGATTCTACACCCCCGCGCCACTCCGTCTGTGACTTGTGTGAGAAGGCGATTTTTCGCCAACCAACGGCGATCACGTATAACATCTCAGCCATGAGAGCCAGCAGTCGAGTGAGGCAGGTCTTCATCTTTTTACTGATCCTTGATTTCTCACTGGGCATTGCTTGCAGAAAGAGCTTCCCGCGCTCTCGGTTTGTAGCGTTGTACGAAGCGGAGCATGAAAACGGAACGGAGACGGTGGAGCTATTTAGCGACGGAACCTACCTGCAGCAATTCAAGGCCAAAGATGGAATCGAATCAACCTCGTCAGGAACGTGGGAGCTTTCGATCGATCACCAGACACAGGCAATCTTAGTCCACAGTTTCACGCTGCACTTTCCAGGCCATCCCACTACACCGACTGACCGGACCCTCGAAGTCTACGAAGACTACGGGCTGATGCGACTCTACGTGAGTCGCCAGCCAAGGCAGTTCTACTTGGAACTACCGCGTAAGTGAGCACGCTTAGAGAAAACAGCCATTTCACCAATTGATCGGCCGGTAACAATGCGACCAGCGGCCGAACCGTGAGACCGCTCCCACCTTTACAATGCTTTCTTGCGCATCCTGATCTCAGCAGGCGAAGCTTCCGGTGAAATGTACGGCGCGCAGTTGATCGAAGCGCTGCGGCGGGCTGCGGAGCTTCGCTCCGCTGGGCGGACGGGGGCGTCCGCCCCTACGCAAGCCGTGCCGCTTCAATTCTTCGGCGCCGGCGGAGAGCGCATGCGTGCTGCCGGCTGCGACGTCATCATCGACGCCAAAGACCTCGCCGTCGTCGGCATCACCGAAATCGTCAGCCATCTCCCGAAAATCCTCGGTCTCTACAAAAAGCTCATCCGCGCCGCCGACGACCGCCACCCCACGCTCGCCATCGTCATCGACGCGCCCGCCTTCAACTGGCGCATAGCCCGGCAGATGCGCAAGCGCCGCATTCCCGTCGTCTACTACGTCTGCCCGCAGTTCTGGGCCTGGCGACAGGGACGCGTGAAGCTCCTGCGCAAATACGTCAACAAGGCGCTAGTGATTTTCCCCTTCGAAGAAAAGTTCTACCGCGATCGCGGCGTCGACGCGGCCTTCGTGGGCCATCCGCTCGCCGATCTGCCCGCGCCTGCCATCACCCGCGCAGCCTATGCCGCCGAGCACGCGCTCGACGCCGCCAAGCACTGGATCACCCTCATGCCCGGCAGCCGCCGTAAAGAAGTCCGCATGAATCTGCCGACCATCCTCGAAGCCGCCGACCGCCTCGGCGCAAGCTACGAATTTCTGCTGCCGGTAGCGCGCACGCTCGAACCTGCGTTTCTGAAGCTGCTGATCGGCGATCGCAAAATTCGCCTGGTCCCCGAATCCCTCCCCGCGCTCCACCACTCCCGCGCCGGAATCGTCGCCAGCGGCACCGCCACCGTCGAAGCCGCCCTGATGGGCACACCCTTCGTCATGGTCTACCGCGTCTCGCCCTTGACCTACGCAATCGGCAAGCCCCGCATCAAGGTTCCTCACTACGCCATGGTCAACCTGATTGCCGGCGAAGAAATCGTCCCCGAACTCGTACAGCACAAGTTCACCGCCGAGAACATCGGCGCCGAGTTGGGCAAGATCATCCCCGACGGCCCCTCACGGGAAAAAATGATGCGAGGTCTAACATCAGTGCGAGAAAAGCTGAAGAAGCCGGAGGGCGCCCAACGCCCTGCCGAGTGCGCTGCCCAGATCATCCTGGACATGCTGAAATAGCGGATTTCGTTCCTGCCCAAACTCCGCGCCCTCCGCGAACTCTGCGGTAAAAAAGTTGTAACCCTTGTCCTCCCAGCATCTTTTGCGGGAGAATTAACATCTTACGAAGTGTCGTGCTCCCAGGAGAATCTACTTGACGCTCTTCCACTCTCGACCCCTGCGTCGGGCGCTCTATTTGTTTCTGATTTTCTCGCCTTCCTACATTGCGTCGCGCCCCGCGCTTGCGGCTGAGAAACCTCGCCTGCGCGTCGAGGACTACCAAATTGAGGCCGAACTCCTGCCCCAGACCCACAAGATCACGGCGCGCGCCACCGTCAAAGTCACCGCGCTCGACGATCTCAGCGTCGCCACATTTCAGTTGAACAACGGCCTTCGCATCACCAAGGTGACCGACGCCAACAACAAGCCGCTTACGCCCGAGCGCAACACGCAGGATTCCAGCGTGCGCTTCGGCCTCACCAGCGGCCTCGCCAAGAACGCCAGCACCTCGTTCACCTTCGAATACGAAGGCACGCTCGAAACCGCCGACGACAGCCCGGTGCAGGGCCTTAAGCTCGCCTACATCGGCCCCGACACCAGCTATCTGCTGTACTCCGGCCTCTGGTTCCCGATCGCGGGCTACGGCACGAATCGCTTCACTTCGACCATCAGCATCACTGTCCCGGCGCACATGATCGTCATCGGCAGCGGGAAACAGCCGCCGAGCGCCGCGGCCACCCGGAAGCCCGAGGTCGCAAACTCCAAGACCTTCACCTTTTCCTGGGACAAGCCCAGTTTCCCCGGCACGATCATCGCCGGCACGTTTCAGGAGTTCAAGAGCGACGAGGCTGGCCTCGATCTGCACGTGTTCTTCAAGCCCACACACAAGGACCTGGGCGCTGAATATGCCTCGACGGCCGTCAAGGAGTTCACCTACTTTGTCACGCAGTACGGCAACGCTCCTTCGACGACCCTGAAGATCGTCGAGCTTCCCGATGACACCGTGCCCTCGGCGTGGGCGCCGGAAATCGCGGCCATCGCGGGTCGTGCCCTCACGGAAAAAATCAACTACCGCCTGCTCGCCAACACCATCGCGCACCAGTGGTGGGGCGTATCGGTCAGTCCTGCTACGAAAGACGATTGGTGGATCAGCGACGGCTTCTCGCGCTACTCCGAGGCGCGCTACGTCGAAAGCGCCGCCGGACGCGCCGGCCTTGAGGAAATGGTGAAGGACATGTCGGTAGGAGCGCTCGCCTACGACAGCGTGCCTCTTTCCAGCGCCGCCAAGCTCGATTATTTCTCGCCTGAATTCCAGTCGCTCGTGACTGACAAGGGAGCGATGATCCTGCACATGCTGCGCTGGGTGCTCGGAGAGGACAAGTACCTGAAGGTGATGCGGGACTTCGCGACCAAGTTCGGCGGTAAACCCGCTTCCACCGACGACTTCCGCGCGCTCGTCGAGCAGGTGTACGGCGACAAGCTCACCTGGTTCTTCTCCCAGTGGATGGACTCGACTAGCGCTCCCGAGTTCAAGACCAAGTACACCGTGTACCGCTTGGGCAGCAACAAGGGCTTCCGGGTGGTCGGCGCCATCACCCAGGATCTCGATCTGTTCCGCATGCCGGTCGATCTGCGCATCGATACCGACGGCAAAACCGAAGAAAAACGCATTGAAGTCGTGGGCACCGATTCACCCTTCACCATCGAGACCTTCGGACGCCCCCGGCGCATCATCGTCGATCCCGATAACCGCGTGCTCACCAACTCCGCCGACATCAAACTGCGATCTTCGATCCTGCGCGGACAAGGCCTGATCCAGCAGGGCGATCTCGCCGGCGCACTGAGCGAGTTCAATAAAGCTCTCGAAGTGAATAAGAACAGTTCGCTCGCACATTACCGCATCGCCGAAGTGTTCTACCTGCAGCGTAACTACCAGGCCGCGGCCAATGCCTATCGCGAGTCGCTCAACGGCGACGGTGAGCCGCGCTGGACCGAGGTCTGGAGCCACCTGCAACTCGGCAAGATCTTCGACGTCACCGGCCAGCGCGAGCGCGCCGTGAACGAATACAGGCAAGCCGTCCAGACCAACGACAACACCCAGGGCGCGCTGGACGAGGCTCGCAAATACCTGCAGAAAGCCTACGAACGCGAGAAGGGGAATTAGCTCGTAGCTCGTAGCTCGTAACCTCTTGGGTCTCAGGTCTCAGGATGTGCGATTGTGACGGAGGTGAACGGGTTGCCCGTCCCATCATCTCCCGACACTCGGTCATCCTGAGCGAAGCGAAGGACCTACGCATTCGTTCGCACATTCCCTCAATCCGCGCAAGCAACGAAGCAGACCCCATGGGATTCTTGACTAGCAACTGGCAGCCAGCGACTCTTTCCTGTTTTGCGCTTTTGCGTCGGATGGGATTCGTGGTAGGATAATAGTAGTATGAAGGAAAAGACTTCCATCACACTTTCACCCGACGTCCTCGCCGGCATCGACCGGCTGGCGGGATCAAAGCGCTCGCGTTCGGCCGTCATCGAGCACGCCCTGCGCCGCTACTTGAGCGAACACGCGCGCATGCGGATCCAGGCCCGCGATCTCGAGCAACTCAATCGTGCGGCCGACGAACTCAATGCCGAAGTGGCCGAAGTGCTCGACTACCAGATCACCGAGGGCTGACCGGCCAATGCGACGCGGCGACCTCTATCGCGTTTCCAAGCCTGGTGGCGATCCCAAAAGTTCACGCGTATTTGTAGTTGTCAGCCGTCAGGTGCTGCTCGATTCCCGTTTTTCAAGCGCGATCTGCGCCCCGATCTTTTCCAGTGGTCACGGACTCTCGACGCAGGTGGCCGTAGGTATCGAAGAGGGATTGAAGCACGATAGTTGGATCATGTGCGACAACCTGGTTTCGCTGCGCAAGGCAGATTTGACGCAGTTTATCGGCACCCTTCCGGCCACTAAACTCGCCGAGTTGAACCGGGCTCTGAGGATGGCGCTCGATCTGGACTAAGCCCTACCCCGCCGCCCCCTTGAATCCCTTGCGCCGCTGCTCGCTGTAGCGGTGCAGAGCATCCTCGATGATCGGATACGCCTCCGTCGCGGGGCGGATCTCGTCCACCTCGACCGACTTCGCTTCCAGTTGCTTGTAGTCCTGAAAGAAGCGGCGCAGCATGATGAGCCGGTGCGGTGGCATCTCCGCGGCCTCGCGATAGGAGTTGAATTCCGGGTCTTCGGTCGCGATCGCGATGATCTTGTGGTCCTTCTTGCCGGAATCGATCATCGTCATGAGCCCGATCGCGCGCGCGTGGATGATGGTCAGCGGAACCACCGTCTCCTGGCACAACACGAGCACATCGAGCGGGTCATCGTCCTCGGCGAGGGTCTGTGGGATGAAGCCATAGTTGGCTGGATAGTAAACAGCCGAATAGAGAATGCGATCGAGTTTGATGAGGCCGCTGGTTTTGTCGAGTTCATACTTCACGCTCGACCCGAAGGGAATCTCGACCACTGTGTTGAATTCCTGCGGGAGCTTGCTGCCGGGGGTAACGTCGTGCCAGGGATGGATCATGGTTACGGCCTGCCTTTGTGATTCCGACGGACGCCACTGATTAGGCATTGTAAATGCAACAGGATAGCCAAGAGGTGGCGCAAACGTGTTGCTCTGGGGTGGGGAGGTTCAGAATTCTGGGCATCTTGACCCCAGCCCGGAGCAGCGCGTACAGTTTTTAGTCAGGGTGAGGTATTGTATGTCGAGTGAAACCAGCAAGTATCTGAAATTTGGCGCGGTGACCGTATTGATTTTGGTCTCACTCGGCTACCTGGCATACACCGGTGTCGAGGACAGCAAGAGCTATTACGTCACCATCAAGGAACTGAACGGGATGGGCGACCGCGCCTACTCCAAGCGCCTGCGCGTGGCCGGCAACGTGGTGCCCGGCTCGATCAAGCGCTCCGGCACTCGCGTGGACTTCCTTTTGAAGGAGCAGGATCTCACGCTGCCGGTTTCCTACACCGGGACGGAAGCTCCTCCTGACACTTTCAAGGACGACTCCCAAGCCCTGGCCGATGGCAGTTTCGGACGCGATGGAGTTTTCCACGCCAAGGGACTGCAAGCCAAGTGCGCTTCGAAGTACGCGCCCAAGCCCGGGCAGCCGGGCGTTGCTCCGGCGGCCGAGCCCGCCAAGAGCGTGACGCAGAACCAGAGTTCCGGTTCGAGCGGGATGGCAAACTAAGATCGAACCGATTGACTGAAACCGCGCCCGTCATCACCGTCTCCAATCTGATCAAGCAGTTTGGCCGTTTCGCGGCTTTGCGCGGCGTTAGTGCCGACTTTGCGGGCGGAAAGCTTTACGCCATTCTCGGCGATAACGGTGCGGGCAAAACCACGCTGCTGCGCACTCTCGCGGGGCTCAATCAGCCCTCCAGCGGTCAGATCACGATTCTCGGAACCAGCAACTTTCACGACATCTGCCAGCAGGTCGGCTACATGGCGCACCCATCGCTGCTCTATGACGAAATGAGCGGGATGGAGAACCTCGCGTACTTCGCGCAGTTGTACGGAATCGCCGAGGGTTCGCGTTGCGCGGACATCATTCGCGCGGTCGGCCTGGACCCCGAACTCAGCCGCCCGGTCGGCCAATATTCCCAGGGCATGCGGCAACGGATGTCGCTGGCACGCGCGCTGCTGCACGACCCCAAAATTCTGTTGCTCGACGAGCCCTTCTCGAACGTCGATATTCATTCGGCCGGTGATATGGTGCGACTGCTTGGAGGTACGCGCGATCAGGGCAAGACCATCTTCGTAGTCACACACCAGGCCGCCCTGCTCGAAGGCACGGCTGACGAATTCGTCTGGATGGAAGCGGGCAAGATCATCGGCCGCACGCGTAGCTTCAAGCCGCCGGAGCCCGTGGCATGAGCCCGGCTTCTGACATCACGCGGGGCCCCGCGCGCGGCATCACGCGCGCCACGCTGCTCAAAGACCTGCGTCTGGAGTGGCGCTCGAAGGATGCCATTAACTCCATGCTGTTCTTTTCACTGCTGGTAGTCGTGGTCTTCAGTTTTTCGTTTGATCCGGTGGCGGAAGAGTCGCGGCACATTGCGGGCGGGCTGATCTGGGTGGCTTTCCTGTTCGCAAGCGTGGTCGCTCTGAATCAGACCTGGGCGCGAGAACTGCGCAACCAGGTACTCGACGCCTATCGGGTCTCGCCCGCGCCCGCCAATTCCCTGTTCCTGGCAAAGGCCATCGGCAACTTCATTTTCGTCAGCGTGCTTGAAGTACTAATGACTCCGCTGTTTATCGCGTTCTACCGGCTGCGGGCGTTGGGTCCGGCATGGCAATTGCTTGTCGTGGGAGTGCTGGGGACGTGGGCCCTGGTCGTGAACGGGACTTTCTTTGCGGCGATGTCGATCCGCACCCGCAGCCGGGAGATCATGCTGCCGCTGCTGCTGTTTCCGATTTCGATTCCTGCGATCCTGGCCATGGTCCAGGCAACCACAGCCATTCTCACCGACGAGAACAGCGCCCGCTTCTGGATTGTGTTGCTTGTGACCTACGATCTGGTGTTTACTACCAGCTGTTTGCTTCTATTTGAAACCGTATTGAATGCAGAATGACGAACGTGGAATGACGAGCACGAAATGAAACGAGCCTTCCCTGTCCTCAGCATCCTGACCGCGATCCTGCTGAGTTACGCCCTGTACCAGGCGCTGGTGGTCGCGCCGACTGAACAGACGATGGGCGACGTGCAGCGGATCTTCTACTATCATGTGCCCTCGGCATGGACCGCATTCTTCCTCTTTTTCATTAACTTCGTCGCGTCGATTCAGTATCTGGCTCGAGCGAACTCCAAGACGGACCGCCTTGCCTCTTATCTAGCGGTGGGCATCGGAGTCGTGGTGTTCGCAGCGGCGTTTTTCATACCATTGCCCGAAGGCATGCGACCGTCGGCGGTCGGGACCACCGGCCTGCTGGCCACTGGCTTGTATCTTCTGGTTCGCTCCCTGTTTTCCCAGGCCGATACCGACGTACTGGCGCTGGTGACTGCGGAGGTGGGAGTGGCCTTCTGCCTGATCGTGCTGGTTACCGGTCCCATTTGGGCGCGGCCGGTATGGGGAATTTGGTGGGCTCCGGGAGACATTCGTCTGACTTCGACGCTGGTACTGTGGCTGATCTACGTAAGCTACCTTGTATTGCGCCGTTTCTCAGCGAGCGGACAGACCCCCATTCTGGCCGCCGCACTGGCCGTGCTCGGCGCGCTGTGCGTTCCGTTTGTGTACCTATCGATCTGGTTCTTCCGCACGCAGCACCCGCAGCCGGTCATGGGCGGCAGCGGATCGATCGATCCCCGCATGATGCACGCGCTGCTGATCAATTGGCTTGCGTTTATGTGTTTCGCGTTTCTAGTGTGCTGGTCGCGCTACCGGCTGGAAAAGTTACGGCGTGAAGTGGATGAAGTTCACGCCCTCGAATCTCTGAAAGATGTCTCCAGGAGCGCACGATGATAGGAAACGGATACCTCTTTGCAGCCTACGCGGCTACCTGGATCATCCACATCGGCTACCTCTTGACGATCGTCTCGCGCTACTCGCAGCTGAAGCGGGAGATTGAGGAATTGAAGAAGAAGTAGTCAGTAGTCAGCAAAACCTTTCGCCCGCACCGTCGATACCGAATGCCGACTACTGGCTACCGACTACGACTACATTCCTTACAACCATTTCTCCCTCTCCCGCCGTCTAAACTGGCGGCGCCAATCCCTGCTTGGCTTGACAGGGTATCTCCCAGATGTAAAAGTATTTGTTTGCTTTAATCCCAGTTCTGGTGACAGGTACGCATCCGCTTGCTTAGGGCGTCGAGCCGCTGTGGTGTTTGTGTGCCGTTCTTGTTCTCAGAGTCGGGTCTCAAGTCGCGGGCGCGCGCCATTGGGCGGCCGTTCGTCGCTCTTCTTCTAGTGGCGATGGTCATCGGGACCGGCGCTGCTTTCTATTTGGCCACCGGAGCCCGCCTCGCCAAGGCCGGGCCCTCGCAGCCTGGTCCACGAAAGATTGTCTCTACTGTGTCGGTACCCCTGTTTTTTGAACCCAACCTGGGCCAAACGGACCCACAGGTCAAATTCCTGGCGCGCGGTAGCGGCTACGGGTTGTTCCTGACCGCCAATGCGGCGGTGCTCGAACTGCAGCCTTCAGGCCATCAGCCTTCCGCTAGTTCGGTGATCCGGATGAAGCTGGAGGGTGCGAACGATTCGGCTCGGGTTTCGGGTGCTTCGCCTCTGCCGGGCAAGAGCAACTACTTTATTGGCAACGATCCTTCCAAGTGGCGCCACGGCATTCCGCAATTTGCCCGCGTCGAATATCAGGCCGTTTATCCGGGCGTCGATCTCGTTTATTACGGCGACCAGGGACAGCTCGAATACGACTTCCGCGTCGCGCCCGCCGCGGATCCGAACCAGATTGCTCTGCAATTCGACGGCGCCTCGGCTCATCTTGATTCGGGAGATCTGCTCCTCTCGACCGATCAGGGCGATGTGCGCTTCCACGCCCCGCGCATCTATCAGCAGGATGGAAATGCCCAGAGAGCGATTTCAGGTAGCTTCCGGCAGATCGCGGACAACAAGATTGGATTCACCGTCGGAGCCTACGATCGCAACCGCGAGTTGGTGATTGATCCGGTGCTGAGCTACTCGACCTACATCGGTGGATCGCTCGACGAGTCGCTCGTGCACGTCGCGATCGGTCAGGATGGCAATATCTATCTGGCTGGGTCGACCCTCTCGTCGGATTTTCCGACGGTGAACCCGTTCCAGGGTGGACTGGGAGCTGCGGGCGCGCAGAACATCTTCATCGCGGTGCTCAATCCCAATCTGCAAGGCACTTCGCAACTGGTTTACGCGACCTATCTGGGAGGTTCGCTGCCGGTGAACGAGGTGGATTCGGCGGCGGGTGTTGCGGTGAGTAGCAATACCGACAACGGACAGGGCTACGACGTGTACGTCGCGGGCTCAACCACTTCGACGGACTTCCCCACCAACGGCGCGAACGGTCCGTTCCAGGCAACGATTCCATCCACCGCTCCCGCCGGGAACCACGGCTTCGTCACGCGGCTGAATTGGGCAACCAACTCGCTGCGTTACTCCACCTACCTGGCCGGCACCAACGGAAAGGATACGGTTACCGGCCTGGCCATCGACACGGTCGGAAACGCCTATGTAACCGGATTTACGACCTCGACCAACGACGTGAGCAACGGATTCCCGGCCAATAGCAACGGGTTCCAAACCGTATCGAATGCGCCCAGCCAGTTCTTTGCGAGCAAGATCAACACCAAGGGCACAGGGACCCTGAGCATGCTGTACTCCACCTACTTCGGCGGTGGGAACCCGCAGTCCGGGACGACCCAGGGAGGCGGCATTGCGGTGGACGCCTCGGGCAACATGTACATCACTGGCGGTACGAATTTTCTAGGTCCGCCGACGGGACCGAACGGGGAAGCCCCATTTCCGATCTTGAACGCGCAGCAGAGTTGCCTCGACGAAGCCAGCACAACGGTTTGCCATCTGACCAACCCGACGGCACTCGATGCCTTCGTCGCGAAGATCAATCCGAATATCGCCGGTGTCGGGAGCCTGGTGTATTCGACATATCTGGGCGGCGCGGGTAACGATATCGGGTATGGCGTCGCAGTCGATCCGGCCGGCAGTGCCTACCTCACCGGTTCGACGACCTCGGCTGGCGCCACGGGATGGGTGGCACCGACCGCGATCACTCCTTTCCAAAGTGATAATGGAGGCGGGGTTGACGCGTTCATCGCGAAGATTGGAAACCCTGGGTCGGGAACCTCGTTTCCCTTGACCTACTTCACCTATCTGGGTGGATCCGGTACCGATATCGGCCAGGCAATCGTGGTCGACGCCAACCAGGCGGCCCACGTCGCCGGCACGACGAATTCCGCCGATCTGAACTTCCTGAACCAGTTGCAAGGATACGGCGGATCCAACGATGCGATGGTTGCCCTGATCTCGACGACTCTTTCAGGCCGTCCCACCACCAACAACGGGGACTACCTGACTTGGCTTGGTGGTAGTGGGGACGATCAGGGCTTCGGAATCGCGCTCGACTCGAGCAACGTGACCTATGTAAGCGGCATTACCAACTCCGCGACCGACTTTCCCACCACGCCCAACCCGTACCAGTCGCAACTGAATGGGTCTCATTACGATGCTTTTGTGAGCAAGCTCGGCGCCAACAGCGTTCTTCTCTTGAGCCCGGCTGCGAACAGTCCATCCCCCAAAACGGTGGCCGTTGGAAACCAGGTTGCGTTCACGTTCGACATTTTGAACCAGGGGCCGGACACGGCCACCAACGTGATCTTTATCGCAACGATACCCGCGACTGGCGTCGGTTCGCAGGCGGCCAAAGTCACGAGTGGCAGTGGCTCGTGCGGGACGCTGGTTCCCGGCGGAACTACGATCACGTGCACGATCTCGCAGTTGGCCCCGGGAGCGACCGGCAAGGTAGAAGTCGATTTGACGCCCACTGTTCCCGTGATCAACCCGTCGATCACGGTTAAGGGCGTGGTCAGCGCAAATGGCGGCCCGGTTCAGTCGTCAGTGACACAGCCGTCCGCCAGCATCACCGACTTCAAGATCAGCGCCACGGCTCCAGCTACGATCACCGCTGGGGAGACGACCAGCACCACCGTCACGCTGACGCCGTTGCCGACGTACACGGCGTCGATCTCCGTGACGGACTCGGGACTGCCCACGGGTGCGACCGGGACGTTTAATCCGATCTCGCCGATCAACATGAGTGGAACCACGTCGATGACCACCACCCTAAGCATCGTCACCACCGCGCGGCCGGTGACGACGGGCAGCTTGCTGCGTGGGCGCTCGTTCTATGCCACCTGGCTGCCGGTCGGAGGTTTGAGCTTGCTCGGACTCAGCGTGGGCGCAGGCTCCAAACGACGGCGCTGGCTGGCAGGAGCGCTGCTGGGACTGATTGCTGGCCTCATCTTGCTGCAGGGAGCGTGCGGCTCTTCGAGCAGCCCCACCACAAGTGGCGGCACTCCGGCGGGGACCTACACCATCACCATCACGGGTTCCTCCGGCACCATCTCGCGCAACACGACGGTGCAGCTGATCGTGAACTGAACCTTCCGACGTTCTTGAAGCCTCCGCTTCGGCGGGGGCTTTTTTGTTTTGGGCGACGGGCGAGCTTCGCTCGCCTGCCCGGACGAAGCCGTCCGGGCCTGCGCGACTCCTCTAAGTCGCTCAAAAGGCGACAGATTCCGTTCTTGACAATATCGCATATTGCTATATAGTTATTGCGATTTGATATATGACACTGGGCGAGAAAATTCGTTACCTCCGCGAAGTAGATGGCTCGCTGCGCGGGCTGGGACGGCCCATGACCCAGCAGGAGCTGATGAAGGCGATCCGCAAGGAGACGAGCAAGACGATCAGCCAGTCGTACCTGTCGCAGATCGAAAGCGGGAAGCGCCGGCACATGACGCAATCGACGCGCACGCTGCTGGCGCGGTTTTTCAAGGTGCACCCCGGGTTTCTGGTGGATGACCCGGAGGGCTATCACACCGAACTGGTGTCAGATTTGCGCACGACGGAGGGGCAGTTGGACGTGTGGCTGCTGCAGGGCTCGGAGCGATTTGCGAGCGATCCGGAGGTGAGCGAGGTGCTGATCAAGCTGGCGCGCGCCAAGGATACGCGGGGGTGCATGCTGCTTCTGGGCGAGATCCTGAACACACCGGGGCTGGCGGACCGGTTGTTGGAAGCGCTGCGTCCAGAACTGGGGCGCGCCGCGGGCTCGGCCGCGAGGAGGCGAAACCTATGACCTGGGCTGATTTTTATTTGATCTGTTTCGCCGTTGGGTTTTTGTTGAGCGCGATTTCGTTCATCGCGGGTGGGCTGCGCTGGCATGTGCATCTGCCGCATTTCCCGCACGGCGGCGGGCATGTTGGGGCCGGGCACGCGCCGGTGGCCAACGGGAGCGCCGGCAACGGTACAGCCGCGCATGCAGGGCACGTGGCACCCGTGTCGCCGTTCAACTTCATCACGCTGACGGCGTTTCTAGCGTGGTTTGGCGGGACGGGATTTTTGATCACTCGCTTCTCCAGCATCTGGTTCGCGCTGGGGCTGCTGATTTCGATAGGCGCGGGGCTGGTGGGAGCGGCCATTGTGTTCCTGTTTCTGTCGCGTGTGCTGATCTCGCACGAGGAGAACATGGACGCGGCCGACTACGAGATGGTGGGCGTGCTGGGACGCACCTCCATACCGATCCGCGCCGGCGGTACGGGCGAAATCATTTACTCGCAGATGGGCACGCGCCGGACGTGCGGCGCGCGCAGCGAAGACGGAAGCGCGATCGAGAAGGGCGCGGAGATTGTGGTCACACGCTATGACAAGGGCATTGCGTATGTGCGGTTGTGGGAGGAGATGAGCGGCGAGTAGCGAGTGGCGAGTTTGGAGGACCGAGCGACTAGTAGGTGCGAAGGATTTAAAGAGACGGCTTTGGGAAGTGACAGCTTTAGTCCGCGAGAGGCTAGAAGCCAGTAGCTAGAGGCGATTTTAGGAGGCGATATGTTCGGCATTGCAATTGAAATCTGGGTCATCGCGGGGCTGGTCGTATTGGCGACCTTGTTCCTGATGAGCATGCTGGCCCGCTTATACCGTAAGGCGGGACCGCATGAAGCTTTGATCGTCTACGGCTTTCGAGGCCCGCGCGTGGTCAAGGGACATGGCACGGTTATCTTCCCGATGATCGAGAACTGCCGCGATCTTTCCCTCGAGTTGATGTCATTCGACGTCGCTCCGCAACAGGATCTCTACACCAAGCAGGGCGTGGCGGTGACGGTTGAGGCGGTGGCGCAGATCAAGGTCAAGTCCGACACAGAGTCCGTCCTGACGGCGGCCGAGCAGTTCCTGACCAAGACGGACCAGGAACGCGAAGGCCTGATCCGGCTGGTCATGGAAGGCCACCTGCGCGGCATCATCGGACAGCTCACGGTGGAAGAGATCGTGAAGCAACCCGAAATGGTGGGCGACCGGATGCGCTCGACCTGCGCCGATGACATGAACAAGATGGGCCTGGAAGTCATCTCGTTCACCATCAAAGAGGTGCGCGACAAGAACGAGTACATCTCGAACATGGGCAAGCCCGATGTAGCGCGCATCCGGCGCGATGCCGACGTCGCGACCGCAGAAGCTGAGCGCGACACGGCCATCAAGCGTGCGCTGGCAACGCGGGAAGCCGCTGTCGCCAGGGCGCAAGCCGACCAGGACCGGGTGCAGGCCGAAACCGCGTCACTCGCCAAGCAGGCCGAGGCACAGCGCGACCTCGAAGTGAAGAAGGCGCAATACCTGGAAGTCACGAAGCGGCAGCAGGCGCAGGCCGACAAGGCCTACGACATCCAGACCAACATCATGCAGCAGCAGGTGATCGCCGAGCAGGTGCGGGTACAGCAGGTCGAGAAAGAAGGACAGGTCAAGGTGCAGGAAGCGGAGATCAACCGCCGTGAGAAAGAACTGATCGCGACCGTGCTGAAGCAGGCGGAGATCGAGCGTCAGCGGATTGAAACGTTGGCGAACGCTGAGAAGGCGCGCCTGATGGCCGAAGCCGAGGGCCACGCGTCCTCGATCCGGCAGCAGGGTGAGGCCGAGGCCGAGATCATCTTCAAGAAAGGCGACGCCGAAGCGAGGGCAATGAACGTGAAGGCCGAGGCCTTCCAGGAATACAACCAGGCCGCGGTCATCGACAAGCTGCTTACCGGCTTGCCGGAAGTGGTCCGGGCGCTGGCTTCGCCGCTGGCGAATGTGGACAAGATCACCATCGTGTCCACCGGCAATGGCGATGCCGCCGGCATGAACAAGATCACCGGCGACATCACGAAGATGGCGGCGCAGGTGCCGGCGCTGTTCGAAACGCTCTCGGGCATGCCGCTCACCGAACTGCTCGGCAAGGTGCGCCAGATCGGGGACAAGTCGCCGAAGCCGGATAAGAAGTAACAACGATGGTCGTGTGGGGACGGGCGCCCTCGCCCGTCCAAGCCGAGCGTAGCTCGGCAGCCCTTGCTGCCAATGCAATCTAAGGAGGGATTCCGTGCAGGAAGAAGTTCGTCACGCAAGATCACTGGGCCTGGGAGCCGCGATGGGTGCGGCCATGGGAGCGGCCACTGGACACATGGGTGTCTGGGTCGCCGTCGGAATCGCGGCGTACATCGCGATCTCGGTGGTGGGTGGGGCATGGAGTACGAAGTAGCAAGTGGCGAGCGGCGATTCTGACTTGCCGCTCGCTACGGCTACTCAAACTCGCGACTCGCTTCTCGCGACTCGCGATTACTTACGAGGTGTTTTATGGCATTACTGGAGCGTGTTTCGACGTTGGTCCGGGCGAACCTCAACGATCTGATCGACAAGGCTGAGGAGCCCGAAAAGATGATCAAGCAGGTCATCCTCGACATGCAGAACCAGTTCCTGCAGGTCAAGACGCAGGTGGCGATCGCGATTGCCGACCAGCACCTGCTGGAGAAAAAGAAATTGGAGAACGACGACAAAGTGCAGGAATGGATGCGCAAGGCGGAACTGGCCGTCGACAAGAAGCAGGACGACCTGGCGCGGGCGGCCCTGCTGCGGGTGGAAAGCTATCGCGAGATGAGCGCCGGCTTCACACAACAGGTGGAAGATCAGAAGGCGCAGGTCGAGAACCTGAAGTCGGCGCTGCGCAAACTGGAGCAGAAACTGGCCGAGGCGAACGCGAAAGCCGATCTGCTGATCGCGCAGCACCGGCGGGCGCGCGCCGCCAGCCGGGCGACGGACGCGAATTCGGGTATGAGCGCGAATTCGAAGTCGGCGACCTTCGACCGCATGAAGCGGAAGGTGGCGCACGAGGAAGCCGTCGGTCAGGCGAAAGCGGAGTTGCTGGCGGATGACGTTGACGATCGCCTGGCGGTGCTCGAGAAGGAAGACCGCATTGAGCAGTTGCTGACGGAGTTGAAGGCGAAGCGCGGGGCATAGCACTGACGAGCGAGGCGCCCGTCTCTCTATTGCTCGTGGTGGCGCCGTCGGTAGGATGCCCCGCGCCACAGCCGGCGGGACGCCGACGCTACAAGGGAGGACTCGAATGATTGTCAGATTCTGGCAAATTGAATCCAAATTTGTGTCGGCTTTTTTGCTGCTCATGTTGCTGCCGGGAATTTGCTCGACGGCCCAGGCGCAGCAGAAACCTGAACAGGTGGCCAAGCAGTCGTCGGACTCATGGCTGGGGCTGGTTGATTCGGGCAAGTACGGGGAGAGTTGGCAGGAAGCCTCGCAGCTTTTCAAGGCCGCTGTCACCAAGGAGCAGTGGCAAAGCGCGCTGCGGGGGAGCCGCGATCCATTGGGCAAGATGCTGTCGCGCAAGCTCAAGAGTGCTACCTACACTAAAACGCTGCCGGGCGCGCCGGATGGCGAGTATGTGGTGATTCAGTACGAGAGCAGCTTCGAACACAAGCAGTCGGCGGTGGAGACGGTTACTCCGATGTTGGACAAAGATGGGAAGTGGCGAGTGTCGGGGTATTTCGTCAAGTAGCGACCCGACTTCACGACAACGGGTAGGGATTGAGGGATTCAATGGCGTTCGCAACCCGCGGATGGATGGCGTTTGCTCTGATCTGTAACCTGCTGGGGGGCATATTCCTCTTCTTCTCGTTTCAGATCGAGCCATCCCACTTCAAGCTCGTACGAGGAAGCGACAAACAGGCATCCATCTGCGTCGATGGGCGGGCCGTAATGATCTCCAACGGTGGGCAATACACCATGGGCGGCGGCATTCCATGTCCAGGGTGGGATAATGCGAAACCCACAGCCGAGATTCATGTGGAAAAACCTGCATTCGTGTACTTGGGTTTTCTGCTGACAATTGTAGGCTTCTTGCTGCAGTGCATCTCCCTTCCGAAACATAGTGTCGAGCTCGTATCCACTGGAGAAAATGTCAAGCCTTCCCAGGGCACGGCTGATAACACCGCATCGGGTAAAATCACTTCAACTGCCCCATGAAGAAGATCTTCCACTTCGACTCTCCCGCTGCCCCCTACGTCGCCGATGCCGCGGTGCTGTGCTGCTTCGATCAGCGCATCAGTACGGCCGTGCGAAAGTTTCTTAAGAAGCAGGGCATCGAGCGCGCCGACATGATCGTTGTAGCTGGAGGAGCGAAGACCCTAGCCTCCCCGCGCAACGACTTCGAGCAGGACTTCATCCTCGAACAGGTCCGCATGTCGATTCGCCTGCACCAGACCAAACGCGTGATGGTGATGAGCCATTCCGACTGCGCTACGTACGGCGGCCTTGCTCATTTCAAAGGAGACCGGGCAGCCGAGGCCGAGCATCACCGGGAAGAATTGCTGCGCGCCGGCGAACTGCTCACCGCGAACTTCCCCGACATTTCCGTCGAACCCTATTTCGTGAAATTTGACGGAGTCTGGGTGGTCCATGGAGCGTCGCATCTGAAAACTGGTCGAGCCCCGGAACTGACGGCTCGCGAGATCACCTGACTCTACCGCGTAGAGTGCTGCTGGCCGCAATCCCGACGGGCAAGGGCGCCCGTCTCTCCATCGTCACCGATTTCCTGCTACAAATAATGGCCTATGAAAATTCTGTTCATTGGCGGGACAGGAATCATCAGCACGGCTTGTACTGCGCTGGCGGCGCAGCGCGGTATGGATGTTACGCTGCTCACACGGGGCCAGCATATGTCGCAATTGCCGGCCGGGGTCAAGTCTCTGCTGGCGGACGCGAATGATCCGGCGCTAGTCCAGAAGCTGGTGAACGCGTCGTTTGATGCGGTCGTCGACTTTATCGCGTTTACACCGGCGGATGTGGAGCGCGATCTCACGTTGTTCCGGGGGCGCACGCGGCAGTTCGTGTTTATCAGTTCCGCCAGCGCGTACCAGAAGCCGGCGGCGCACTACCTGATTACGGAGTCCACTCCGCTCGCCAATCCGTACCTGGAGTATTCGCGGAACAAGATCGCCTGCGAAGAGCGGCTCTTGCGGGCGTATCGCGAAGAAGGGTTTCCGGTGACCATTGTGCGCCCCTCGCTGACCTATGGCGAGACTCTGATTCCACTGGTGCTGAACAGCTGGCAGCAGTCCTACACGGCGGTCGACCGGATGATTCGCGGACAAAAGATGGTTGTGCCGGGAGATGGCTCTTCGCTGTGGGTGCTCACGCACAACACCGATTTCGCCCAGGGACTGGTCGGCCTGCTCGGCCACGAGCAGGCCATCGGGCACGCGTTTCACATCACGTCCGACGAAGTGCTGACGTGGGACCAGATTTTTCGCATTGTAGGGAACGCGGTGGGCGTGGAACCGCAGCTGGTGCATATTCCATCCGACTTTATTGCAGCCTGCTGGCCCGACAAGAGAGGGACGTTGACGGGCGACAAGTCGGTGAGCGTGGTCTTCGACAATACCAAGATCAAGCGGTTCGTTCCGGGATATTGCGCGACCACCAGTTTTGCGCAGGGCGTCCGGCGATCGCTGGCGTGGTTCGATGCGGACCCTTCCCGGAAGAAGATTGACCAGCAGACCAATGCGATCTGGGACAAGCTGATTTCGGGATATGAGAAAGGGATGAGCGAGACGGTACGAAGTTTTGCGTGAGCCCGATTCGCATGACCAGCGCGAAGGCGGTTCAGGCCTTGGCCCAATCCACCCATTCAAGACGCTTGACCCGGCCGAACTCCTTCCCATTGGCGGTGATCAGCGTCAACTGGTGGCGCAGTGCCTGGGCGGCAATCAACAGGTCGTAAGCCCCGATCGGTTTTCCCACGGCTTCTAGCGCCGCTCGCACCCGGCCTGCAACTTTCGCATCTTCTTGCTCGAACGCCAGCAGGCTCACCGGACCCGCGAAGAAGGTCTCCACCAGCCGTGCGTTGGCTTCCGGACGGGCGCTCTTCGCAACTCCGTACCAGAGCTCAAACGCTACGACAGAAGAGACCAATATCCTTGCGTCATTGGCAAGGGCCTTCTGCAAACGCATCCGGACCGAAGGCGCCTTGTCGTTGATCAGCGCAATGCAGGCGTTGGTATCGAGCAGATACGTCACTTGAAGATCTCGCGCCGCGGCGTTACCGGCTGGTTCCGGCCTTTGCCGAGGAAGGAGACTTCCCGAACCCGGTCCAGTTCCGCGAACCACTCGGCAGGATCGGCAATGAGGGGTTCCAGGAGCACCCCCTCCGCTAGGCGGCGCACGCGAACCTGACTGCCCTCAAAGCGAAACTCGCGAGGCAGACGCACCGCCTGGCTGCGTCCATTGCGAAACAGCTTGGCGATTCCGGTCTCGGCCATTTGGCAATCTCTCCGGCTCATTAGTATATACCAGAAATCGCTACCATGAACTCTACCAATGGTATATATCAAGAGCTTCCGCCCATCCCGACAGCCAGCCCAGACTCAACGGCTTGAATCTTCTTCGGAATGCTCCTCTGTCGTGTGAACTTCTTCTTCAGCCCACACCAGCGCCAGGGTGCGCGAAGTGGTCTCGATCTGGGCGGGTTCCGGCATTTCCACCACGCTCGCCGCTCCCAGTTCAGGGAACCGCCGCGCCGACACCAGAACCCGGCTCTCCAACGAACCGACTGCCTTGTTGTAAGACTCCACCGCCCGGTCTAGGCCCTTCCCTACGGCATCGAGATGGGTCGCAAAGATACGCAAGCGCTCATACAATTCTTTGCCGAGTTCACTGATCTGCTGCGCGTTTTCGGCGATTTTCTCTTGCGTCCATCCATAGGCAACCGCCTTGAGGAGCGCAATGAGGGTGGTCGGGGAGGCAGGGATTACGCCCTGATTCACTCCGTGCTCGATTAAGCTTGGATCCTGTTCGAGTGCGGCGCTAAAGAAGGTTTCTCCGGGTAGAAACATGACCACGAATTCGGGAGCAGGTTGAAACTGTTCAAAATAGGATTTCGAACCGAGTTTGGCCATGTGACCTCGAACCTGCTGAGCGTGTTCGAGCAATTTCGCTTTCCGAACTTCATCATCGGTTGTTTCCACGGCATCCAGGTAGGCCTGCGGCATCCAGGTAGGCCTGCAGCGGTGTTTTTGCGTCAACGACGATATTCTTTCCCGCAGGCAGCTTCACCACTAGGTCCGGGCGCAACCTGCCGTCGTTTGTGTTAACAGACACTTGTTCCTCGAAATCGCAGTAGCTAAGCATCCCTGCAATCTCGACAACCCGCTTCAACTGGATCTCTCCCCAGCGACCACGGACCGTGGGTGTGCGCAGAGCCTTCACGAGGTTTCCGGTCTCGCTGCGCAACTGCTCCTGCGTAGAAATCAATGAGCGGACTTGTTCGGTAAGAGTCCCGTAGGCTTGGCTGCGCTCCTTCTCGATCTGCTGGATTTGGGCGTCAACCTTAGTTAGAGATTCCTTGATCGGCGTCACCAGGTCTTCCACGGCCTTCCGGCGGGCTTCCAAATCTCCCTTCGCCTCGGTTTGATACTTCTCCAGCCGCGTCCTTGCCAGCTGCAAGAAGGATTCGTTGTTGCTCCTTAGGGCGTCAGCAGCCAAGGCTTGGAAAGCTGGGCGCAGTTCCGCCGACGCAGAGTTTAGGAGTTGGAGCTTTTCTGCACCCGTCTTGCGCTCTTCTTGCAGTGTGGAATTGAGTCCTGCAACTTCAGCCCTAAGGTCTGAGTTATTGGAGTTCGCCGTCCTGAGTTCCTCTCGCACAGCAGTTAGCGTCTGCTCCAGAGTCGATACTTGCTCCCGCAGCACGGCGGATCTGGTTCGCAAAACCAGCCACGTGACAACGGCCCCCAGCACAGCGGAAATAATTGCCAGGGCCAGTATCGAAAGGCTATCCATGGCTGACCTCCATCTGCTCCAGGCGACTGGCCATGTCGGCAGTGCTGACACTGATCTTCTGGCCAAGGGTTGAATTGAGACTTTCGAGCGCGCCGGCAAGTTCCGCCTTTACATCCACTTGCGAGGCAGCGGAAACGCGGCGCAGCAGTACATCCACTTGCGAGGCAGCGGAAACGCGGCGCAGCAGTACGGCCGAAAACCCAAGCAGGACAAGGGTTCCGACGAGCACGGTAACTAACAGTAATGTCTCCATCGTAAGTAGCTGACCTGAATTCTAGAGGCTAGGTTCAGAGATGGAAAGCGGAACTTTCTCGCGTTCCTGGTTCGAACGCCTGATCCGACGCTATGCTCTGGGCCCTGGTTGCTTCTTTCGCGATGGTGGCAGGCAGTCCGGGACCCGGCGTGGCCACTCCGGCGACTCCAGCCCGCGTCCATCCTTCAAAGCTAACTTCACAGCCCACCCCCACAAAAGCTTCGGCGGCCCGCGTGTCTTCGAGCGAAGACACCGCCGCCGAACGCGAATTGTTGGAACTGGCCAACCGAGACCGTCGGGAAGCAGGCGTGCCGCCGTTGCGCGCCGACGAAAGCCTGACGGCCGCGGCGCGGGCGCATGCGCAGTTGATGGTGGCGAACGCGCAACTGGAACATCAGTTCTCGGGCGAACCGTCCCTGTTACGACGAATCGCGCAAGTCAGCGCCCTGCGCTTGGATCGCGCGGGCGAGAACATCGCTCACGATTCTTGCGCAGCCGGGGCCGAGGAGGCTTTCATGCATTCCCCTCCGCATCGGCGAAACTTGCTGGATCGCGGGTTTAATGTGGCGGGCTTCGCAGCGATCCGGAGCCAGGGGCGCCTGTACGTGGTGCAGGATTTCGGGCATGAGGTTTCGACGCACACCGTCGCGCAAACCAGGGAACTCGTCAGCCATGCGGTGAATGACGTCCGCAGAGATGCGGGATTGACCGCGCTCAGCCCGTATGCGCCGGCGAAACTCGACGACGCGGTGTGCTCCCTGGCGCAGCAAGGGCGTCCGAGCGCGCGCCTGCTTCAGACGGCGTACGACAACCGCCGCATCATCACTTACACCCAGAGCCGGCCGGAGATCCTGCCGCCGGGGGCGGTGAATCTGCTGCACGACCGCGAGGTTCGCCAGTTCGCGGTGGGATCGTGCTACGCGCGCAATGCGGCCTATCCCACGGGGATGTACTGGGTCGCGATTCTTCTCTACTAGAACTGGCCCAGCCTTTGTAGCGCCGGCACCTTGCCGGCTAGCCTGCCCTGAGCGAAGTCGAAGGGCGAGGGCACCTTGCCCTCGCAGGGCGTCGCCACACGCCGAGACGCGGACAGGAATGTCCGCGCCACACACCGATAGGCCTCCTGCGGAATTCGCATCGGACCACAGCTGGTGGTACAAAGGCAGGGAGCGTTACCCGGACAAAGCCGCCCTGAGCGAAGTCGAAGGGAGTGTCCGCACTACACGATTCTGCAGATGGAGAACACCGCGCCAATTCGCATCGGGACTGCTGGCTGGTCGTACAAGGACTGGGACGGCGTGCTCTATCCGCCGGAGGTTACGCGCAAGAAGATTCATCCCGTCGAGTTCATGGCGCGATTTTTCGATGTCATCGAGATCAACACTTCGTTTTACGGACACATCCGGCCGGAACTGGGGCGGCTGTGGTGCCGCAAGGTGGCGGCAGTCAATCCCAACTTTCTTTTTACTGCGAAGCTGCACCGGTCATTCACGCATTCTCCGCTGGCGGTGATGGAGCCGACTTCGGCGGCCAGCATTCGTCCCAATGATGAGGATGAGAAGCTGGCGCGGGAGGGACTGGACTCGCTGGCTTCGGAGGGCAAGCTGGGAGCGCTGCTGATCCAGTTTCCGGTTTCGTTCAAGAACACCGCGTTGAATCGTGAATACCTGGAGCAGTTGTTGCGACAGTTCATCGAGTATCCGCGGGTGGTCGAGGTGCGCCACGAGAGTTGGGATAATCCGGAGACGATCGCGGAATTCATGCGGCAGAATGTGGGCTTCTGCAATATCGATCAGCCGCTGCTGGGGCGGTCGCTCGCGCCGACCGAGCATGTGACGTCGGGCATCGGATACGTGCGGCTGCACGGGCGCAACTACGAGCAGTGGTTCGACAGCGATAGCCGCGACGACCGCTACAACTATCTCTACAAGCTGGCGGAGATGGAAAAGTGGAAGGACAAGGTGGAGATCATCGCGCACAAGGCGGAGACGACGTTTGTGGTGGCGAATAATCACTTTCAGGCGAAGGCGGCGGTGAATGCCCTGGAGTTGCGGCACCTGCTGAGCGGGAAGAAAGTGCCGGCCCCGGAGACGCTGGTGAAGCACTATCCGGAGCTGAGGGAGATGGTGGAGATTGAGGATGCGGGCGGGGGTTATTCGCTGCTGGCGTGAGGGGCTGGTCCACGGTGTCTAATTTATCGAGGGGAGCACTCCATGTCGCCAGAGAACCGCTTTCGCAGGCTGTTACCCATCGTACAGAGTGTTTTGGCGTGGATAGCCGCTCTGCTGTTGCTTGTGACTCCACGCGCTTCGGGACAAGGAGCAGGCTCGGCGACTACTTTCGTGATTGATCCGAATCGTCCCTTTGTGTACCTAAGATTCGATCACATGGGCCCCGGCATCCGGAGAAGTGAAGGGGAACCAAGCTCACGCATTTGGCTCCGGCTCGTAAACAACTGCAGGGTTCCGATCATCGTCTCGACCTTCGGCGTTCCTGACGGTAGTCCGAAAGGCGAAATAGGGGTAATGGATGAAGTTGTTCCTGTTGTGGTTTCCGGCGTCGTGCATGGGGTCGGACCCAGTTCCGCTGATTCCCCTTTCGCCACCCTTGGGGCCGCCACTACCTGAACAACAGCCATCTGCCAAAGCCAAGTCGGATGAAACGCCGAGCGGGTACATGTTCGATGTTGGCTCAACCGAGAGCATCTCTCCCGGTGAAGACATTTTTTTCAGTGTTCCATCCAATCATGTAGGCAAACAATGGTATTTCGAAATCCCATTCAGGTTCGACTCAATGTGGGACCTGCCCACAAAGTCCCGCGCCAACATTGAACAGAAATGATGTCGTGGCCGTATCTGCTGGCCTGCCTGCAAGTCTTCGCCGAACTTATCAACGAAGACGGGGGCGGTCGTGAGCGCCACACCGACGGGCGAGGTCGCGCATCTCCACACGGCCCCGGGCGAATCCAAAACATCTTGTCTGTCATCTATGCAGCATGAACTTGGACGGGTTTGCTGCGGATTTCCTTATTGCTTCGGATCAGGGCGTGGTTGGCGGGCTTGCGCAAGATTCTGCGGAGCGCTCGGCTTCGGCTGCTTCAGACGCCTCCCTGCTTGACTCCTATTCCCGCGCGGTGATCGCTGCGGTCGAGAAGGTCAGCCCTTCGGTGGTTAATGTCGAAGTGCACCAGGCGGCGGGGCGGGGACGCTCCGGCGAGCCTCGGGAGCGGCGTGGGGGCGGGTCGGGCTTTGTATTCACGCCCGACGGATTGGTTCTTACCAACAGCCACGTTGTCCACAACACGACGCGCATCGAGATCAAGCTTTCGGACGGGCGGCGCGTTCCGGCGCACACGGTTGGCGACGATCCGGCTACCGATCTGGCGGTGATCGGATCGATGCGGGCGGGTTGCAGGCGGCGGAACTGGGCGATTCGCAGCAGTTGCGGCCGGGGCAGATGGCGATTGCGATTGGGAATCCTTACGGATTTCAGTCGACCGTCACGGCGGGCGTGATCAGCGCTCTCGGTGGTTCCCTGCGCTCGTATTCGGGGCGGCTGATTGAGGATGTGATTCAGACCGACGTCGCTTTGAATCCGGGAAACTCCGGCGGGCCGCTGGTGGATTCCCGGGGACAGGTGATTGGTGTCAACACGGCGACGATCCTGCCGGCGAAGGGAATCTGCTTCGCGATCGGGATCAACACCGCGAAGTTTGTTGCCGGCCGTTTGCTGCGCGATGGGCGCATTCGGCGGAGTTATATCGGAGTGTCGGCGCAGACCGTGCCTATTCATCGGCGGGTGGTGCGCTTCTACAGCCTTCCTCAGGAAACGGGCGTAGTGGTGGTCGGAGTCGAGGAGCGAAGCCCGGCGCGGACGGTGGGATTGCGCGAGGGCGACGTGATTGTGGCGCTGGATGACAAGCCGGTAGCGGGTGTGGATGACTTGCATCGCCTGCTGACCGATGCGCAGGTGGGAGCGCGGTGCTTGCTGACGGTGATCCGGCATACGGAGCGGTTGGCGCTGCCGATCTTTCCCGAGGAAGCCCAGTAAGCCAGCGGCCATCTCTCAGAAGCTAGCGGCTAGGAGCTAGTAGCCAGGAGCTCGCCTCTATCGCATTGCACGCACAGGAATTCGTGTGTTAGCTTCGACTTGCAGAGGTTCGCTTGCGACACACGGTTCCGGCTGGGATGGACCGCAAGGAGAGCGACGTTTACCTGCGGCTCGATCCGGCGCGTCTTCCCAAGCACATCGCGATCATCATGGACGGAAACGGGCGCTGGGCCCGCCGCCGGCACATGCCGCGCGTGGCGGGGCATCGCGCTGGCGTCGCGTCCGTGCGTTCGACCGTCGAGACGGCCGCCCGCATTGGCATTCCGGCCCTGACGCTCTATGCCTTTTCCGAAGAAAATTGGAAGAAGCGTCCGCGCACGGAAGTGGACTTCCTGATGCGCCTGCTGTGCCGCTATCTGAAAGCGGAAATTAAGACGCTCAACGAGAACAACATTCGGCTGGAGTACATCGGCCGGAAACAGGAACTTCCGGAGTCGGTGCAGCGTGAAATGGAAGAGGCCAGCGAAGCCACCCGGGCGAACACGGGCATGGTGCTGACGCTGGCCCTGAATTACAGCGCGCGCAGCGAAATCGTCGATGCCTTCCGCTCGCTGGCGGAAGCGGCCGCGCGCAACGGCGGGCTCAGTCATTTCCAGGTGGATGAGCAGCTAATCAGCGAGCATCTCTATACCCGCCACTTACCCGATCCCGATTTAGTCATTCGCACCAGCGGTGAAATGCGGCTCAGTAATTTCCTGCTGTGGCAACTGGCTTATGCCGAGATCTACGTCACGCAAACGCTATGGCCGGATTTCCGCGGCGTGCAGTTGCTCGAGGGCATCGAAGAGTATCAGAGCCGGGAACGCCGCTATGGCGGGCTGGGACGTGATCCGGGACAGGCCCACGATCACGCGAAAGCCCGCCCCCACGCTGAGGCGAAGCGTTGATCACCTACCAATGACCAAGCGCATCGCGACCGTCGTCGTCTTGATTCCCCTTGTCCTTGTCCTGGTGCTGAAAGCGCCGCTTTGGTTGCTGGCGGTGGTGGCAGGCGCCGTGGCCTTGCTGGCGGTCGCTGAATTTCTGAAGCTGGTGACGCGTTACGGAGTGCAGCCGATCGGGCAGGCGACGCACGTCTACGTTGCGATCTTCTTTGTGTTCGTCATTGTCGCCTCGACCAATCGCACGCCGCTGGTTGAGGCTACCGCCGTGGTTTATGGGATTGCCTTGGCGGCAGCGCTGGCGCCGTTTCTGTTTCTCACGATTGCCATGCGCCGCGCGGATTTGAGAAGCGGCTACCCGGCGGCAGCGGCGTCAGTGTTTGCCTTCGCGTATGTCGCGATCCCGATGGCGCTGCTGGTGGAACTCCGGCAACAAGCCGCCGGCGCGATCTGGGTGATCTACACGCTGCTGGCGGTGTGGGCGGGAGATATCTTCGCGTACTTTGTGGGCAAAGCCCTGGGCCGCCACCGCATGTCGCCGGAAATTAGCCCGAAGAAAACCTGGGAAGGGGCGATCGCCTCGATTCTGGCGAGCGTGATCATCGGGACGCTATGGTTTCAGCACGCGCCGGGAATTAGCGCGGCCTTGCTTCGGGTGGGGCTGATTGGGCGGCGCGATGGCATCTTCGGACTGGAGCAGCCGTCACTGTGGCCGATCATCGTACTGTCGGCGGTCGTGAATATCGCGGCGCAACTGGGAGATCTGGTGGAGTCGCTGATCAAGCGCGGCGCCGGCGTGAAGGATTCGGGATCGATTCTGCCCGGCCACGGGGGCATGCTCGACCGTATCGACGCGATGCTGTTCGCGGTGCCGGTGGTGTGGGCTTATCGAGCCTGGCAGTTGATGCAGTAGGCAAGAAAATCTAACCACAGAGGACACAGAGGATCACAGGGGAAACCGCCTGGCTTTCCTCTGTGCGACCCTGTGCCCTCTGTGGTTGAGGTTCAAGCTGCGGGCCCCTTCCCGTACAATAGAGCTACTGCCCTGACTCCTGCATGAAACGCATTGCCATCCTCGGCTCGACCGGCTCGATCGGGCAGAGCACGCTGAGCGTGGTCGAGAGTTATCCCGACCGCTTCCAGGTTGCCACGCTGGCGGCGGGAAATAACACTGACGCAGTCTTCGAACAGACCGTGCGCTGGAAGCCGCGCGTGGTTTCCGTGGCCCAGGAAGCTGACGCAGCAGCACTGCGCACAAAGCTCCGGAACGCTGGACTCGGCGAGATTGAAGTTGTTAACGGAGCGGCCGGCACGGTCCGCGTCGCCACTCACTCCGAGGTCGATTTCGTGGTCAGCGCAATTGTGGGTGTCTCCGGCCTGGAGGCGACCTACGAGGCGGTAAAGGCCGGGAAATCGGTCGGGCTGGCGAACAAGGAGTGCCTGGTCGTGGCGGGCGAACTGATGACCGCCGAGGCTCGTCGCCAGGGCAAGCCCTTGCTGCCCATCGACAGTGAACATAACGCTGTCCACCAGTGTTTACGGGGTGGGCGGATGGAGGAGGTTGAGCGCATTTGGCTGACCGCCTCCGGGGGACCGTTCCTTAAGACGCCGAAGTCGGAATTTGCCTCAATTACGGTACAACAGGCGTTAAATCACCCTACCTGGAAAATGGGGAAGCGGATCACCATCGACTCGGCCACGTTGATGAATAAGGGGTTCGAGGTGATTGAGGCATGCCGCCTGTTCCACCTGCCACCCAGTCACGTGCAAGTCATTGTGCACCCGCAGTCTACGATCCATTCCATGGTCGAATTCGTGGATGGCAGCATACTTGCTCAATTTTCCGTGACCGACATGCGCCTGCCTATTCTCTACGCGCTGACTTATCCGGAACGGGTGCCTTCGGACCTGCGCTTCCCGGTCATGGACCTGCGGCATCTCGATTTCTGCCCCCCGGATATGAGTAAATTCCCTTGTCTGGGTTTGGCTTACGAGGCAGCCCAAGCGGGGGGCGCGAAAACGATCGCGCTGAACGCCGCCGACGAGGTGGCGGTGGCGGCGTTTCTGGCGGAGCAGATCGGTTTCGAGGAGATCCCGCGGATCATTGCGGATGTAATGGCTGCAACGCCTGCCGGGAAATTGGAATCTATCAAGAAGGTGCTGCAGTTGGACGGGGAAGCGCGCCGCTTGGCGGGCGAGATGGTGAACCAGCGGAATCGCTCCGCCTCACCCGTGCGTGCCATTCCCTAATTATGAAACGGGAGTAATCTGAATTTTATGCCTCACTTAAGCACGATTGTGGCCGTGGCTGTCGTCCTCGGTTTCATGATTTTGATCCACGAATTTGGCCATTACGCGGCGGCGAAGTTCTTTAAGGTACGGGTGGAAGTCTTCTCCCTCGGTTTTGGCAAACGGCTCTTCGGCTTTCGCCGGGGAGAGACCGACTACCGCATTAGCGCGATTCCGCTGGGCGGCTACGTCAAGATGTCGGGCGAAAACCCGATGGACGACCGCACGGGGGATCCCGGTGAATTCCTGTCGCACCCGCGCTGGCAGCGCTTCATCGTTGCTCTGGCTGGGCCGGCGATGAACATCGCGCTGGCGATCGGTCTGCTGACCGTGGTTTACATGGTGCGCTACGAGCGCCCGGTGTTCGCCGACAAGCCGGCCGTGATCGGATGGGTGCTTCCCAACTCGGTGGCTTCGAAGGCCGGGCTCCAGGAAGGCGACCGCATCATCCGCCTGGATGGAATCGAGAATCCGACCTGGGAACAAGTGGACCCGAAAGTCGCCCTGAGCCCCAATCAGCCGATCCAGCTCACAGTTCTGCGGGCGGGCCAGACGCTGGAAAAAACCGTTATCCCGGAAGCGATTGGCATCGAGAAGTATGGTTCGCTCGGCTGGGTCCCGGATCAGCCCAACGAGATTACCGATCTGGAGCCGGGTATGCCAGCCGAAAAGGCCGGGTTGAAGAAGGGCGACCTGATTGTCGCCGTCAATGGCCAGCCCATCCGAGCGATCCCACAGATGATCAGCATGCTCCAGAAGACCAAGGAAGCACCGGTAGAGCTTACGGTGCAACGCGGAGCGCAGCAATTGAAGTTCAAGATGCAGCCGGTGGCCACGAAGATGGAGGGCTTGGCCGAACCGCGCTACCGCGTCGGCTTCCAGTCGGAACCAAGCGTGACGACCCGGCTGTCCTTCCCGCTGGCGCTGAACAAGTCGCTCGACGATAACAAGCGCAGTTCGTTCCTGATTCTGGAGCTGTTGCAGAAGATGATTCAGCGCAAGGTCTCGATGCGCACGGTGGAAGGGCCGATCGGAATCGGCACAGCCGTGGGACGGGCCGTGCGTGAGGACGGATGGACTCCGCTGCTGGGCATCACCGCGGCGATCAGCTTGAACCTCGGTATCTTTAACTTGCTGCCGATTCCCATCCTGGACGGCGGCGTGATCATGCTGCTGTTCATCGAAAGCCTGATGCAAAGAGACATCAGCCTGCCCGTGAAGGAACGCATCTACCAGGCGGCCTTTGTCTTCATCGTGCTGTTTGCGGTGATGGTGATCTTCAACGACATCGTGAAGACCGTGCCGGGGCTGGCGCAGAGGCTGCCGTAGGACGGCTGCGAGCTTCGAGCAGTCACGTCCTTCTGTCTTCCGGCATCTTCCTGGTTGCTCGCAGCCCGTAGCTCGGAGCTCGCAGCCATCTGTCACCTATCCCGTTGTAACCTGTTAAAATAAAGCTTCCTATGGCAGAAATTCAGCGCCGAAAAACTGTAACCGCCACGATCGGCGGCGTCCGCGTGGGCAGCAGTGCACCGGTTATGGTGCAGTCCATGACCAACACCGACACGGCCGACATCCCCGGAACCGTGCAGCAGGTCGCCGCCCTCGCCCGTGCCGGAAGCGAAGTGGTCCGGGTCACGGTCAACAACGACGATGCGGCCAAGGCTGTGCCTTACATCGTCGAACAACTCGATAAGCAGGGCTTGCGCGTCCCAATCGTCGGCGACTTCCACTACAACGGACACCTGCTGCTGACCAAGTATCCGGGCTGCGCCGAAGGTCTGGCCAAGTACCGCATCAATCCCGGCAACGTGAGCGTGGGGCGCAAGAACGACGACAATTTCCGCACCATGATTGAAGTGGCCGTGAAGTATCAGCGGCCGGTGCGCATAGGGGTGAACTGGGGGTCGCTCGACCAGTCGCTGCTAACCAAGATGATGGACGAGAACTCGCGCCTGGCAGAACCGAAAGAGACGCGCGAAGTGACCATGGAAGCGATGGTCGTGAGCGCGCTGAACTCGGCGAAACTCGCGGAGCAGTCCGGGCTGCGCGCGGACCAGATCATCCTGAGCGCCAAGGTCAGCGGGGTACAGGATCTGATTGACGTGTATCGGCGGCTGGCGGCGCGCTGTGAGTATCCGCTGCATCTGGGACTGACCGAAGCCGGCATGGGCGCGAAGGGCGTGGTGGCCTCGAGTGCTGCAATGTCGGTATTGCTGCAGGAAGGCATTGGCGATACGATTCGCGTCTCGCTCACACCCGCTCCCGGCGGCGACCGCACCGAAGAAGTACGCGTGGCGCAGCAGATTCTGCAGTCGATGGGCATTCGCAGTTTCACTCCGCAGGTGACGGCCTGCCCGGGCTGCGGACGTACCACCAGCACCTTCTTCCAGGAAATGGCGCAGCAGATCCAAAGCTATCTGCGCGACCAGATGCCGGTCTGGAAAGGGCACTACAACGGCGTTGAAGAAATGAAGGTTGCCGTAATGGGCTGCATCGTAAACGGCCCCGGAGAATCGAAGCACGCGAACCTGGGCATCTCGCTGCCGGGAACGTTCGAGGAACCGAAGGCGCCGGTGTACGTCGACGGCCGCCTGTTCACCACGCTCAAGGGCGACAAGATCGTCGCCGAGTTCATCAAGATTCTAGATGACTACGTAGACTCCCACTACGCGGCCAAAGACGGCGAGCGCGAAGGAGTACCCGCCAGGGCGTAGTCGCAATGGAGAGCCGCGCGTCAATCGAGTGCAGGGCGCTCCGCCCGGCTGCTTCTCTCCCTATCATCCCCAATCCTGTCATTCCGAGCGGAGCCGGGTCGTGAGGAACGAACGAACCGGCGGAGTCGAGGGACCTTAGTGTTTCACTCGGCGTACGGCAAACGCACGTTCTAGCGTGAGGAACAGAGAGTTAATCCCAAGAAGCGGCGACAGGAAAAGTTGGGGTGGGAGACGGGAATTGAACCCGCAACCGTCGGAGCCACAGTCCGATGCTCTGCCAGTTGAGCTACTCCCACCGCAGATTTTGATTATAGCAAGATTGGGGAATTGGGCTTTAGGCTCTGGGCCTTCGGCCTGAGGCTTCGCTGGAGAAGAATTAATTAGGAGACCGTGCAAAGGGGAAAAGTGAGCCAGCGTGACAGCAATGTTTTAGTTGGAAATCTTCACCTTCCGCATTGAAACCGAGTGCAAAACCCTCAGATCCGAAAGGCTAAAGCCTAACGCCGAATTACCGTCTTCCCATGCCCATGTACTGGAATCCCATGGCCCGCAGGCGGGAAGAATCGAGCAGGTTCTTGGTGTCGATGATGATCGGCCGTTTCACCAGGTGGCGGATCTTGGTGAAGTCGAGCGTGCGGAATTCAGGCCAGCCGGTAGCCAGCACCAGCGCATCCACTCCCTCGGCAACCCCGTAGGCTGACTCGCAATACTTCACCATGCCGTTGAGTTGCTGGCGCGCATCGGGAATCGCCACCGGATCGTAAGCCCGCACCCGTGCGCCCTTGGCAAGCAGGCCCTGCGCTAACTGCACCGAGGCGGACCCGGCTACGGAGTTGGTGTTCGGCTTGAACGCCAATCCCAGAATGCCCACGTCCTTGTTCTGCACCGTCTCGAGTGCTCCGGCAACTTTCTGCAGAAGCCGCTCCGCCAGATTCTGATTCACCTCGCGGGCCGCGTTCAGAATCTTCAAATCGACGCTGTTCTCCAGCGCCAGGCTGGTCAGCGAATCCATGTCCGTCGCGGCAAAGATTCCACCCATGCCGGCGCCCGGTTGCAGGCAGCGCGGCGCAATCTTCTTGTCGAGTCCTAAGGCCAGCGAGAGGCTGACCGCATCGGCGTGCACATGCTCGCACAGGCTGGCGATTTCGTTGATAAAGGAAATCTTGGTGGCCACAAATGCGGTAGTCGCTTCCCGCGCCAGTTCCGCGGTCTCATAGTTCGTCACCAGCACCGGAACGCCGCGCATCACCAGGGGATGAAAAATCTGTTTGATGGCCGACACGGCTTCGCTGGAGGGCGTCCCCAGAATAATGCGGTCAGGCCAGTTGAAGTCTTCCACCGCGCATCCGTTGGTGAAGAACATGGGCTGGCAGACCAGCTGGCTGCGCAGTCCCGCAGCCTTCAATTTGCTTTCCAGCGCGGTCGTGGACCCGACCCGCACCGGCGTCACGATGGAGAGCACCTGGAAGCGGCCCGCCGTGCTCGCCAGTTGGACCACGATCTCGTCCAGTCCCTGGGGAGAATCTTCGGCGAGAAAGATCACCTGCGCCTTGCGCACTAGATCCTGCGGCTCGGCCGAGTACGTCAGCCGGCCCGAGCGCACATTGCGCCGGATCACTTCCTGAAGATTCTTTTCGTAAAAAGGAATATTGCCCTTGGCAACTTCGAGGATGTGCGTCGCGTCCGCATGGCAGCAGCAAACCGGCGTGCCGAAATCCGCGAGACAGGCAGAGATGACAGTTGCGAGATAGCCGGATCCGTAAACCCCAATGTGCATATAGCCTCTTTACGATGTAGTCCGCAGCCTGGGATCCGGCGCTTTTGAAACACCTTACATACTATGGTAATCCTGCTAATGGACTTGGCAACGGACGGAAAGTACATGTACCGCCGGGTCCGTGGAAATGGCCGCTGGTTGCGGGTTTTTAGGGGGTATTCCGGACTATAACGTGGAGGACAGCTGGCTGCGGCCCAATTGCACAGAAGCAACGTCCTGCCAGCAATCGTCAATCTCGCGCACGAACATCAGTTCGCCGACGTGCACCTGGCGAGGGCCCTGGAATCGCGCCCAACGCTCCCGCGCCACCACACTCGCCTCGCGCGCCTGCTCGTCCAGTTCCGTTTTCACGATCGTCAGATGGGGAATGTAAGGCCAACTCTCAATGCAGCACAAGCCCTGCAAGCTGAGCTGGTCGTGCAGTTCGCGCATGCGGTACGCAAACCGCGTCACCTGAATGAACACCGTCGGAGTCGTGGGAAGGAACGTCTCCACGCCTCCTAATTCCACATGGAACGGGACGACGCGGCTACACTCCTCCTCCAGAAATTCCAGCGCGGTAGCCTCGGTGCCCTGCAGATCCCGCGGAGGGAGAATCGTGAGGTGCGCCGGCATGTGGGGCATCGTCGGATGGAGTTCCCGGCGCAAGTTCTCCACGAACTCCCCCACCGAATTGCGGACGTACGTCACCACTGCGTAACGTGAACTGGCCATGAATACGAGAAAGAATTATAGCCTGAGCCTGCAGCGGACGCAGTGCGGAGCTCCCGCCGGTGTCCTGAAAGTCACCTCAGGAGTCTCCGAAACATCTGAGGATGGGCCACATAGCTCGAAGACAATGCCTGACCATCGCCAGCGCGTACGACGCGAAACACGAAGGCGTTCCGCGGTCATTTATAATCAAAGGAAGTCGGGGCGTAGCGCAGCCTGGTAGCGCACCTGCCTTGGGCGCAGGGGGTCGTAGGTTCAAATCCTATCGCCCCGACCAATT
>JAIQFZ010000222.1 GCA_020073015.1 Terriglobia bacterium
CGCTTGGTCGAGAACGAACTCGTTCCTCGGCCAGCAGCGCTACACCACTTCGCGGACCTTGTCTGAGAGAACGGTGAGGGCGATCTTGGTGCGGTTAGGCTCGCCGCGCACGAGCGACTCGGCGAAATGCAGCGCTTGATCTGCTTGGACCTTAGCGGGCATCGGCGGCTCGAAGCGATCAACTACCGCTTGGAGAATCGCGGGGCCGGGAGCTTCCAGAAATCTTTCAATGGTCGCTCCGCACTGTTCGGGATCTTCAGCGGTGAATCCCAGCGCACCGCAGGCGTGCGCGAACTCCGCAAAGTCGATCGGTTGCAGGTCAACTACATACTCAGGATTTCCGAGGAAGACCATCTGTTCCCACTTGATCTGCCCGAGGGTGTTGTTCTTGACAATGACAACTTTGATGGGCAACTTGTACTTAACGGCGGTGACAAAGTCAGCCATGAGCATGGAAAAGCCGCCATCGCCCACGAACGCTACGCACTGGCGGTCGGGAAACGCGGCCTGCGCTGCGATGGTGTACGGCAGGCCCGCGGCCATCGTGGCCAAGGTGCCGGACAGGCTGTGTTTCTGTCCGCGTTTCGCGGGGATCTGACGGGCCCACCAGGTTGCGACAGTGCCGCTGTCACAGCTCACGATCGCATCCTCGTGAAGTCGCCTGCCCAGTTCCCACGCGACGACCTGGGGCTTCATCGGCTTGTCCTTGCGAGTGCCCTGTTTTTCCATCAGGGCCCACCAGTCCTTCATGCCGGCTTGGGCGGCTTTTAGAAAGCTGCGGTCCTCCTTTCGCCTCAAGAGTGGAATGAGGTGTTGGAGCACCGTCCGGCTGTCACCGATCAGGCCAACCTCAACCGGATAGCGCAGGCCGATGCGTTTTGGGTCAACATCGATCTGCACCCCTTGGGCCTGGTTTGGCTTTGGCAGATATTCGATGTAAGGAAACGAAGTGCCGATCAGGAAGAGCGTGTCGCAGTCTTCCAGGGCTTGTTGTGAAGGCCTGGTGCCTAGCAGACCAATGGGCCCAGTGGTGTATGGGCTATCGTCGGGGATGCAGGCTTTTCCCAGCAGAGGTTTGGCGAGCGGAGCCGCCAGGATCTCAGCCAGTTGCTCCAGTTCACTAGTCGCGTCCAGCGCCCCGCGTCCGGCAAGGATCGCAACTCTCTTTCCGCAATTGAGAATGTCCGCCGCTCTCTGTAGTTCAGAACTGTCCGGGACCTTGATCACGCGCGAGCGCACGCTTGACATGTGATGCGGGACGTTACGCCGCGAGCGATGCCAGTCTTCGACATCTTTCTCCTGAAAGTCGACGGGTACGGCGACGTGCGAGACGCCATGGTAGGCCAGCGCCGTGCGGCAGGCCAGATCCATCACGTTTTCCACGTGGGTGGGGCCCATCACGCGCTCGTTGTAGACGCAGACGTCGGCGAACAGCTTGTCCAGTGCCACGTCCTGCTGGGTGTAGGTACCGATAAGATCGTGATGCTGCAAGCCAGTGATGGCCAGAACCGGGGCGCCGTCCAGCTTGGCATCATAGAGACCGTTGAGCAAATGGATTCCACCAGGTCCAGAGGTGGCCACGCATACTCCAAGTTTGCCAGTGTACTTGGCATAGCCGCAGGCCATCAGGGCCGCTGCCTCTTCATGGCGCACTTGAATGAAGCGAATCTTGCTTTGACGGGTACGAAAGGCTTCGATAATGCCGTTGACTCCGTCTCCCGGCAACCCGAAAACGGTGTCCACATCCCATTCGAGTAAACAGTCGACCAGCACATCTCCTGCAGTCATATCCGGCGATGGTAGCGATTCGGCATCTCCGTGGGAATTCTTCTCCAGACTAAGTCGAGGCTTCGAGGGAGTGTCTACGACCAGCCCCATCGTAGGTCGGAGGGGCCCATACGACTTTGGCAGTACGGGCCTCGGGCACGTCGCCGCGAGGTCGGCTTAGATCTGGGCCAGCCCCACCGGGTCGGAGTCGGGATCTCGCAGAGGAGCGTGTGGATCCTCTGGATCGCCAAGTGGTTCCTTTACCGGAGAAGGAGCTGGCTCAGATGGCTTGCGGAGTAGTTGCTGAGTCTTTCTTCGGGTAACGATTTGCGTCCGACCGATCATGTTTCTTGTCACGCTCAGGCAGTAGCCGCTCCCGTGGCCAACAGAAGCTTGCCGATTGTCAGTCGATTTTCCAGCAAACGGTGAGCCTCGGAAGCTTCAGCCAGCGGCAGAACCTTGAAGATCCTCAGCTTCAACCAGCCACGCTTGATGCCCTCAATCACGTCGCTGGCTCGGTGCATCAATTCATCTCGGGTCAGAAGATAGTTTTGCAGACTCCCGCCCGACACCGACAGCGAACGTACCATGAGAGCGTTGGGCACGATCGGATCGGCCGGACCGCTCGCCGCACCGAAGATTACGATGTGGCCATGGAGAGCAGCGGCTTCAAGATTTCCCGTGAATGTGGTTTTTCCGACGCCGTCGATGATGAGATCCGCGCCCCTGCCGTTTGTGAGACGCTTAGTTTCCGAGACAAAGTCCTGCTGGGTATAAAGAATGAGATCGGTGGCGCCGGCTTGGCGAGCGGCTTTGGCCTTTTCCTCGGTCGAAACTGTTCCAATCACCCGTGCGCCGAAACGTCGTGCCCACTGCACCAGAAGCAAGCCCATGCCGCCTGCGGCTGCGTGAATCAGCACGACGTCGCCAGGCTTTGGCTTGCGGAACTCGTGAATAAGGTAGTGCGCGGTCATACCTTGCAGCGGAAAGGCGGCGCCTTGCTCGAAAGACAAATCAGCTGGCAAAGGGATTAAACTATCCGCCTGAACTAGGCTCTTCTCAGCGTAAGCCCCAGGCTGCCCGGTGTAGGCAACACGATCCCCTGGCTTAACAGTCGTTACTCCTTCGCCGACCTCCTCCACGATGCCGGCGCCCTCCAGCCCCGGAGTAAAGGGAAGTTGCCTGGCATACGTGCCGCGCCGCTGATAGATATCAACGAAGTTCACTCCGGCCATGGCCAAGCGAACCAGCGCCTGGCCTTGCCCAGGACTCCCGATCTCGGTATCTGCCAGCTTCAGGACTTCTGGTCCACCATACTGTTCGATGACAATTGCCTTCACGGACGTCTTCTTGTTCTCGGCACCTTCAGCTTTCGGCTTGGCTTCGGTAGTCAGCTGCATAGTTACCTCCAATAACGCAGTAATGTTCAAACGCGATTCAGTTTTCCACAAATCAGCATCTATGCTGCCTGCGTGTCGTCGATCTTGTGGCTCAGATGACGACCAAACCAATTCTTCGCCAGCCGAGCTACAGATTCCAATGCTCCCGGTTCTTCAAAGAGATGGCTGGCGCCAGGCACGATTTCCAGCCTTTTCTCCCCTGCCAACTCGGCAAGGGCTTTGCGGTTGAGCTCGAACACGGTCCAGTCTTTACCTCCAGCAATAAGGAGGGTAGGCGCGAGCACGTGTCGCAGCGCTTCCCCGGCAAGATCTGGCCGGCCACCACGCGAAACGACCGCCGCGACTAGATCAGGCAGTTCCGCCGCAGCAACCAGAGCGGCCGCCGCGCCAGTGCTCGCGCCGAAATAGCCGATGCGCAGCTGCGCAGTTTGGGGTTGATCAAGC
>JAIQFZ010000080.1 GCA_020073015.1 Terriglobia bacterium
GGCAATGGACGGGTCCGCAGCATCGGCGCGCAGCACGCGCTCGAACCAGGCGATCTGGTCCTGATCGAACTGGTCGGGGGAAGCGTTATCGAGATTGATGAAGTCGATGCCCGCACGCGGCCAGTGGTTGTAGGTGCGGAGGCGATGATCTTTGGGATTGTCTTGGAGGCGCTGCTGTTTGAGTTCGGGCGTGTCGAGCCAATCGGCAAATTGAATGAGAAAGTCGGGCCGCGTTTTGGGCGGAATGAGTTCGTGGTTGCCGATGCCGAGAAAGACGGGCGTGTCGCCGAAGGGCGTGAGTTGGTTCTGGATGAAGTCGTCCCAGGCGCCGTTCTGGTAGTCGATGACGCGCGGCGAGCCAATGAGTTGCTTGTAGTCCTGGTCGAAATCGTAGATCGCACGAAAGTCGCCGAGGTGCCAGTAGAAGGCAGCGTGGTCGTGGAGAACGCCGGCGGCGATCGCGGGCATGACCACGTCACCACAATTGCGGGAATCGCCTGAGACGGCGAAGGTCCAAGGTTGCTGGGCTTGGGTGGCTGCGGCCAGGAGTGCGAGGAGCAGGAGTGGGGCGGGGCGGAAGGCATGGAGCATGGGAAGCATGATACCGCTTCGTGGGCAGAGGCACACAGGGGAAGCACGGGTTGCGACATCCGAGATTTTGATCAGTTGCTGGCATGCGCGGACAAGAGTGTCCGCGCTACACGTGGGCGGGCAGGAATGCCCGCCCCACACAATCGTTATTTACGCGGCCTTGGGTTTGCGGCGGCGCTCTCTGAAGCCTTCAATCAGCAAATAGAGCACGGGGATGAAGAACAGGTTCAGGATGGTGCTCATGATCATGCCGCCGAATACAGTGGTGCCGACGGAATGGCGGCCGTTCTCTCCGGCGCCCCTCGCGGTAACCAGCGGCACAACCCCGAGGATGAAGGCGAACGAAGTCATCAGGATCGGGCGCAGGCGGATGCGGGCGGCTTCAACGGCGGCGTCGAGGATGGTCAGACCGCGCTCGCGCAACTGCTCGGCGAATTCCACGATCAAGATAGCGTTCTTGGAGGCCAGGCCGACCAGCATCACGAGTCCGACCTGGCAGTAGACGTCGTTCTCCTGTCCGCGGAGCCATTGAGCAGAGAGCGCGCCGAGCAACGCCATAGGCACCGCGAGCAGAATGATGAACGGGAGCACGAAGCTCTCGTATTGTGCCGAGAGCGTCAGATAGACCACGAGCGTCCCGAGTCCAAAGAGGATCAACGTGGTGGTTCCGGACTGGAGTTCTTCGAGCGAGATTCCCGACCATTCATAGGTGTATCCCTGCGGCAGGACTTTGGCCGCCAGACGTTGCATGGAATCGATGCCTTGACCGGAACTGAAGCCGGGGGCGGGGGAACCGTCAATCTCTGTGGAGCGGAAGAGGTTGTAGTGGCTGATGACCTGCGGCGCCGTGGTCTCGCTGATGCTTAGCAGATTTTCGAGCGGCACCATCGCGCCGGAATCTGAGCGCACGTAGAACTGCTTGATGTCCTGCGGATGGGAACGGAACTGCTTGTCGGCCTGGATGTAGACGCGATAGGAGCGGTTATTGAAATCGAAGTCGTTGATGTAGGCGGAGCCCATGTAGACGCCGAGCGTGTCGGTAATCTGGCTGAGCGGGACGTGGAGGCTCTTGGCCTTTTCGCGATCGATAGTGACCACGAACTGGGGATCGCTGGCGGTGTAGGAGGTGAACAAGCCGACGAGATCCTTGCCGGCAGTTCCCTGTCGGATCATGTCATGTGTGACTTTGTCGAGATCCTGGAGAGTGTGGTTAGCCTGGTCCTGCACTTGGAACTGGAATCCGCCGAATGCGCCCAGACCTTGAACGGCCGGTGGCTCGACGGGGATCACGATGGCTCCGGGAATACTAACCAGCGGGCCGAAAAGGCGATGCAGAATGGCGGACGCCGTGTGCTCCTTTCCCGGACGCTGTGAGTATGGTTTTAGCGGCAAGAAAACCAGACCGCGATTGGCAGCGGTGCCGCTGAAGCTGAAACCGGAGACGGCAAAGGTGCCTTCGATCTCTGGAAAATTCTTGGTGATAGCGCTGATCTGCTCGCCGATCTTCTTGGTGTATTCGAGCGAAGCACCGGAAGGGGCTTGGACGATGACGATGAGGTATCCCTGATCTTCGTTGGGAACGAATCCCTTGGGGACGCGCTGAAAAACGAAGTAGGCGAGACCCAGTCCGGAGACGAACAGAATGAGTGCTACCACCTCATAGCGCAGGAATGCGCGCAGAGCGCGGACGTAGCCAGCAGTAACCGCGGCGATGGCACGATCAACGCGTTTGAAGAGCCAGTTTTTCTCGCCGTGCGCGCGGCCGAGCAGCAGAGCGGAGAGGGACGGCGTCAGGGTCAGCGCGTTAAAGGCGGAGATGGTGATCGAGAAGGCGATGGTCAGCGCGAACTGCCGGAAGAGAATTCCGGTTGTGCCGGGGAAAAAGGCCACTGGCACGAAGACGGCAACCAGCACCAGCGAGGTAGCGATGACGGCGCCAGTCACTTCCTTCATGGCGTCGGAGGCAGCCTTGGTCGGATTCGGCTCACCTTCCTGCAGATGGCGCTCGATGTTTTCAATGACGACGATGGCGTCATCGACGACCAGACCGGTAGCGAGGGTGATGCCGAACAAGGTCAGCGTGTTGATGGAGAAGCCGAGCAGTTTTACGAAGGCGAATGTTCCGATGAGCGAGACCGGGATGGTGACCGATGGAATGATGGTGGAGCGCCAGTCCTCGAGGAAAACGAAGATGACGAGGATAACGAGGAAAATGGCTTGGCCGAGCGTGGAGACCACGTCGCGGATGGATTCTCCGACAGCGTCGGTGGTGTCGAAGGCGAGTTCATACTTCATGCCCGGCGGAAAGCGTTTGGAGAGCCGATCGAGTTCCGCGATGCAACGGCGATCGACGTCGAGGGCGTTGGCGGTCGAGAGCTGAGTAATACCGAGGCCGACCGATTCATGCCCGTTGTACATGAGGTTCGAGCCGTAGTTTTCCGCCCCGAGTTCCGCGCGGCCGACATCGCGCAAGCGGACGAGCGTGCCGTCCGTATTGCTCTTGAGAATGATGTTTTCGAACTGCGTGGCTTCGGAGAGGCGGCCCACGGCGCGAACGCTGATCTGGAATTGCTGGCCGGGAATGGCAGGCTGCGAACCGACCTGTCCGGCGGCGACTTCGACGTTCTGCTCCTGCAGAGCATTGACTACGTCATCGGCCGTGAGGGCGCGGGCGGCCATGCGGGCGGGATCGAGCCAAAGACGCATGGAATAGCGACGCTCACCGAAGATGAGGACATCGGCTACGCCGGGCACACGCTTGAGGCTGTCGCGGACGTAGACGTCGAGGTAGTTGCTCATGAAGAACGTGGAGTAGCGGCCGTCGGGGGAATAGACGGCGGCGCCGAAGACGAAGTTCTGCGAACTCTTGGCAACCGTGACACCGATCTGCTTGACGGCGTTGGGGAGGCGCCCCTGGGCGGTGTTGACACGGTTTTGGATGTCGACGGAGGCGAGGTCAGGGTCGCGGGTCAAATCGAAGGTAGCGGTGATCGAACTGATCCCGTCGTTGGTGCTGGAAGACGTGATGTACTTCATTCCCTCCGCGCCGTTGATCTGCTGCTCGAGCGGCGTGGTCACGGCGGACTCTACGGTCTGGGCACTGGCGCCAGTATAGACGGCGGTCACTCCTACCCGGGGCGGCGCGAGGTTAGGGAACTGGGCGATCGGCAGGGTGGGAATGACGGTGGCGCCTGCAAGAATAATGAGCAGAGCGCAGACGGTCGAGAACACCGGGCGATGGATGAAGAAATCAACCATAAGGGCAGTAGCTCGTAGTTCGGCGTTAGGAGTTCGTAGGTCCGGTAACACGTGGGAAGTTGTGGCGAGCTACGAACTCCGAACTACGAACTACTGGTTTCCTGCGGGACTACGGGTATGCCATCGATTAGAAACTGGGTACCGGAGACAACGACTTTGTCTCCGGGTTTTATGCCGTCAAGGACTACATAGTCGTTGCCGACGATCTGGCCGACCTGGATCGGCTTCTGGTGGACTACATATCCGCCTTTCTGATCGGACTCAGCCACAAAAACGAAATAGAGACCGCCGATTCTGGACACGGCCACCACCGGGACGACGGGCCGATCCTGGCTGCCCCAAATGACGCGCGCGCGGATGAACTGGGCGGTGCGTAGGGTGTCCTTGGGATTGGCAATTTGCGCCTTGGCCAACACGGTTTGTGTCGTGTTGTCCACTTGCGGCGAGATGAAAGTGATGTGGCTGGCGGCCAGCAGGGCGCCGGAGGCATCGACGATCTGGACGGCCAGATTCATCTTCAGCTGCGCAGACTTTTCGACCGGGACATAGATGTAAGCTTCGAGGCTGCCGGGACGATCGACGGTGGTCAGCGTGGTGGTGGTCGTCACGCGATCACCGACGCGGACGGGGACATCGCCGACAATTCCGGCGCGCGGGGCAACGACCTTATAGTAGTGCAGCTGTACCTGCTGTTCGTTGACCTGGGCATCGAGCGAGCGGAGTTGCGACTGGGCAGCGTCGAGGGTGGCCCGGGCCTGGTCGAGATCCTGTTTGCTGACAACGCCGGCGCTGGCGAGACCGCTGATGCGGTCATAGTTCTGCTGGGCCCATTTGACCTGGGCAACTTGGGCGGCGCGCGCGTCTTCCTGGCTCTTGACGGTGGCCTGCTGTTTGGCAGGATCAATCTGCATGAGCGGAGCGCCGGCCTCAACCCGCTCGCCGGAGTGCACGAAGATCTGGGTGATGATGCCTTCCACCTGCGGCATGACAACGGCGGAATCGCGGGACTTCAAGGTGGCGACGTATTCGGTGGTGTCGTCGACCTTGGCCGGGTGGGCGGTCCGGACTTGGACGGGCATGGCGTGCATGCCCCCCGCGCCCGCGTTGGCGGTCTTTCCGTTGCCACAGGCGAGCGTACCGCTCACGATGGTGGCCAACAGTACGCCGGAGAAAATCTGAGACGAGGTTCTGGCGAAGAATCGCGACATAAGAATTGCTCTTTAGCGGCCGGGGCCGGAGAGATTGCCGGCAAGCTACAGTCGCTCGGTGCGCCACCGGGTTTTGCCTGGGACCACGACCAGCAGTCTGGCTCCAGCAGCGGCGCGCGAGATAAGTCCTATCCATACTAGAACAATAATCGATTTGGCATAAGGGGCGGGGCTGAGAAGAATTCTCAGGTCTGCTAGATTGTCTGGTTATGAAACCGAGCCGAAGCTTTGCGAGCGACAACAATGCGGTGGTGCATGCGGAGGTGCTGGAGGCAATCCAGCGTGTGAATGAGGGTCATGTGGTGGGGTATGGGGACGACCCGTACACGGAATCGGCGGTGGCCAAGTTTCGAGAACATTTTGGCGAGGACGTGGCGGTGTTCTTCGTGTTCAACGGGACGGCGGCAAATGTGCTCAGTCTGCAGGCTCTGACGCGGCCGCATCACGCGGTTCTCTGTCCGGAACTCTCTCATATTTATACGGACGAATGCGGTGCACCGGAAAAGTTTACGGGGTGCAAGCTGGTTCCCCTGGAAGCGCCGATCGGCAAGCTGACGCTGGAGACGGTGGCGCATGCGTATCACGGGATCGGCGATCAGCATCACGTGCAGCCGCGCGTGATCTCGATCACGCAATCGACCGAGATGGGGACGGTGTACAAGGCCGCGGAGATCGAGGCATTGGCCCGCTTTGCGCAGGAGCGGAAGATGTTCCTGCACGTGGATGGGGCGCGTATTTCCAATGCGGTGGCGGCGCAGGGGCTCACGCTGCGGCAGGCGACCCGGGACCTGGGTGTGGATGTGCTTTCGTTTGGCGGGACCAAGAACGGGCTGATGGGCGTGGAGGCGGTGGTGTTCTTTCGTCCGGAACTGGCGGACGAGTTTTTGTACGTACGCAAGCAGGGGATGCAACTGGCGTCGAAGATGCGCTACATGGCGGTGCAGATGGAGACGCTGTTGACAAACGATCTGTGGCGGCGCAATGCGGAGCAGGCCAACCGCATGGCGCGGCTGCTGGAGCAGGAAGTGAAGAAAATCCCGCGGGTGAAGATCGTGTACCCGGTAGAGGCCAATGGGGTGTTTGCGCAGATTCCGCGGGAGGCGATCCAGAAGATTCAGGAGCGCTACTTCTTTTACGTGTGGAGCGAGGAGGAGTCGGTGGTCAGGTGGATGTGCTCGTTCGACACGACAGAAGAAGATGTGCGGGCGTTTGCAGGGTTTGTGGGGGAAGTCGTGGGTGGATTGACGCGCTGAAGTAATCTAATCTGTCGTGTTATCCCATATTGACGACATGACAAAGTCTCGCTGGTTCGGGTCAGGCAGCAACCCACGAATTATTCGAATGGCGGTCGCTGCCATCGCTTCCGCTTTCGTGCTCCTTGCTGGAAATCCAGAATGGGCCCACGCGCAGCCCCCCAATTCCGTCAAAAGGCTCCGGCCACCGACTACGCTTCCGCTGACAAGCTTTTACGACGCGCCCCATCCGCTGCCCCCGGGCAAGCCTGGCGAACTGATCCGCTCGGAACCGACTGACGAATACGCCCTTCCGTTTGAGGTGTCCGCATGGCGGATTCTTTACCACTCCCGGACTGCGAACGGAGAGGATGTGGCCGTCTCGGCTGTAGTGCTGGTTCCGGATGGCAAGGCTCCGGCAAGCGGATGGCCGGTGATTGCCTGGGCCCACGAATTCCGAGGAGCGGCGCGACCGTGCGCTCCCTCACTGATGAAAAATCTCGGGGTTGGGCCGATCCTCGCGATGTACGCCAATCTGGGCTATGCGGTGGTTGCGACCGACTATTCCGGGTTGGGATCGGATTCCGGCAAGCCGGTGCTGGACATGCAGTCGAACGCGTTGGACATCATCTATTCGGTTCCAGCGGCGCGCGCGGCGGTGTCCCAGATCGGGCCGCAATGGATCGCGGTGGGGCCCTTTCAGGGAGGTGTGGCCGCCGTGGCCGTGGCGGAGAGCGAAGTGCGCGATCCCAACCATCTGGGCAGCGTCGCCACCTCGGGTTTGGCGGATGCGCAGTCGGCCTACCAGCACTTCGCGCAGGGTTCTCCCAATCGCATGCTGCTCGTGCTGGCATCCACCGTCAAGGCGCTGTATCCGGAGTTCCAGGTGAGCGACATGCTGAAAGACACGGCGCTTTCTGCCTACCAGCGTGTCGCCAAGACCTGTGGACGAGAGCCAGAGCCAGAGTTCACCAATGGAATGCTCAAACCGGGTTGGGAGAACAATCGGTTCGTAAAGGAATTTTTCAGCAGGAACAGTCCCGGTCAAAAACCGGCTCACAGCCCGATTTTGGCGATCAGTGGCGAGGCGGACCCTGCCATCCCGGCGGAAATGTCGGAAAAAACCGTGGCCCGCATGTGCAACCAAGGAAGTCGAATCCTTTTTTTGAAGTATCCGGGTCTCGATGCCAGCGGCGTGATGGGAGGGTCGGTTGCAGACCAGATCAGTTGGATCAAGGCGCGGTTTGCCGGGCATGTTGCCCCTAGCAATTGTCCTTGAACGCAAATCGCCCGTGTGAAAACTTCAAAAAATGTCCAGCCCCTGAAGGGGTATCTGATTCCCGGGGACTTTCGGTGTCGCTAAAGCGATGCCCTGATACGAAGCTCGAGAGCTCTCCGGCTACCAATCGCGGTCCGAGACAGGCGCGTCATTGGTTCGCCTAACCTGATTGCGTTTGTGATAAGCAATGAAGATCATGCCAACCGACGTGAATGTCGGAGGGACGATGAGAATCAGAATCCCGCTGCGTAAGGCCTGAATCATTCGAGCGCCGGCGGAGGCGGCTTGCGTGTAACAGAGCGAGCAGCTCTGGGAGTAGGCCGGGTGAGGGGCGGCGAGCATTGCCAGTCCAAACAGCACACTACTAATAAAGAGGAACGGTCTCTCGACCCTGATCTTCCCTTTTAACATCTCTGCTCTCCACCCGCGCCTTTCCCGTGATGAGTCATTTTGAAAAGGGCGCCCCGGAAACCATGCGGAAGCTGTCGGTCCACCCATATTGCAGCGTCAGCAGGACAAAAATCGAAAAGATGGCGACGAACAGCAGGAAGCCGCGCTTCTCCGACCAAAGATGCATGAAGAACATAGCGGCCAGCACCGCCTCCACGAAGGCGACCGCCAGCATGCGCGAGAACATCTGCGATGCGTCAATATGCTGGTAGGCAATGACGAATTGCAAGCCTGCTAAAGCCAACAGGCAAACATAGATAGCCACGTCTTTCCCGATTCCATTATTCTTGTGCTCTTCCGCTGTTGCCATGGCATTCTGCTCCCGAGCTTCTTTGATTTAGTGAGCGAGGTTCAAAAGGTAGACCAACGGTACGACGAACATCCAGACCAGATCCACGAAGTGCCAGTACAGGCCTAAAATCTCGATATCATCGGCATTGTAGCGGCCGCCCTGGTAGCGCACACCTACGACGAGTAGAGCGATCACGCCGCAAGTGACGTGGGTGAGGTGCAAGCCTGTGATGCTGAAAAATGACGCGCCAAACAATCCGGTTCCCCACGGATTCTTGAAGAGCGTCATGCCTTCGTTAATGAGCGCCAGCCATTCACGAACGTGCAACAAGGCGAAGACGATACCCAACGCTGCTGTAATCATGGTCCACCGGAAGGCCCCGGCTTTGTCGCCCGCTTTTGCCGAGCGCAGGCCGATCAGCATGGTCAAGCTGCTGCTCAGAAGAATAAAGGTCATCAGCGCAACGTTGGTGATGCTGTGGAACGGTCTGGGCCAGTCCGGAGTCCCATTGCGCAGGAATCCATAGGCCACCAGGCACGCGGCAAAAGTCATGGTGTCAGCGATAATGAACAGCCAAATCGCCAGCTTTTTTGTAGGAAACGAAAATGCGGGTCCTATCGTCAGGTCTGTCGTTTGTGCTTCCATGGTCAAATCCGCTTGGCTCACGTCGCCTCCTAATTGTTGAGCAGCTAAAGTTTCATCCACAGCAGGAAAAGCAGGTACAGCCAAAGCACGTCCATGAAATGCCAATAGCGCGCGGTCGCAACCAGCGCGCTCCGCCGCAGGGCCGATTTACTCAGTTTGCGAATGACGTAGATCAGCCCGCCCAGCCCCCCCAGTACGTGCAGGGCATGGGTGGCTGTCAATACATAGAAAAAAGAACTGCTCGGATTGGTGGCGAGATAGAGCCCCTCGGCGCTCAACTGCGACCACGCGACGTACTGACCAGCTACAAAAAGCAAACCGAGAAACAGGGTTATGTACAGCCAACGTGCCGGGCTCTCAACCTGACTTTTCAGGCCGCCCATGAAGGCAGCGACGCGGCGACGCGAGACCTCCAAGGTAATGCTGCTGGCGAGGAGCACAAGGGTGTTGAAGTAGAGGATGGACGGCAACGTGAAGGTCTGCCAGTCCAGCGATGAGCCTTTGCGAACGATCAGAGCGCTGGTGAAGGCAGCAAACATCATGGTAATGGCGAAAAGCACTACCCAGATGCCAGTCGAAGACGGTGGCGGCGAGTAGTCCAGCGTCACACGCAGATCACCATCCGCCGGAGCCAGGTTCCGCCCACCGCCGTTCCCCGAGTGCCTTGGATCCGGCAAACGGTGCGGGTCGATTTGCGGTGGTTCATGTACCGTAGTTGCCATACTAACTAGACTCCCCTCCAGCAGATGCCGGTGATCCTCGTGGGTGTGTCATTTCTCGCGAGTTACTTCTCTTCGTGCTCCGTCTTAACCTGCTCCGGCGAGGCCTGCATTACGTAGTCGCCAGTCGAACTTTGCACGCCGTATTGATAGGGATCGTGGTAAACCACCGGATGTTGACCGCCAAAATTATCAAAAGGCGGCGGAGTAGCTGTGCTCCACTCCAGCGAAGTAGCATCCCAAGGGTTGTCGGGTGCCAGCTTGCCCCAGAAGCGGCTGTGAATCAGGTTGTAGACAAAAATGAGCTGAGCCGCACCCGTAAGGAGAGCGGCGACGGTGATGAAGCGATGCAACGGGATCAGTGGCTGCAGGAAGTCATCCACGAACGTCGAGTAGCGGCGCACATTGCCGGCCATTCCCAGGTAATGGAATGGCATAAAGATGCAATACGTACCCACGAAACTGAGCCAGAAATGAATCTTTCCCAAGGTCTCGTTCATCATTCGTCCGGCCATCTTGGGGAACCAGAAGTAAGTTCCACCGAAGATACCAAACATGGCCGCGACGCCCATCACCATGTGGAAATGACCCACCACGAAATAGGTCGCATGGAGCATGATATCGATCGACGGCTGCGCCAGGAAGAAGCCGCTCACTCCGCCGCTGACGAACATCGAGATAAAGCCCAACGCAAACAGAGAAGCCGAGTTGATACGCAGCTTGGAGCCATACAGACTGAAGACCCAGATCAGCACCACGATGGTGGACGGGATAGTGATGACCAGGGTAGGGAAAGAGAACGCCAGCGAGGAGATCGGATTCATCCCGCTGACAAACATGTGATGCCCATAGACCATGTAGCTGAGGACAGCAAGCGCTCCCATGGAATAGATGAGTACCCTATGGCTCAGCATCGGCCGGCGCATGTTCGTGACCAGGATGTGGGAAACGATGCCGATCCCGGGCACGATCGCGATGTAGACCTCCGGATGTCCGAAGAACCAGAACAGGTGCTGCCACAGAAGAGTCGATCCCCCAGAATGCGGCAGTAGTTGGTCATTGATCACCGTATTCGAAGGGACAAAGAAGCTGGTGCCGGCCACGTGATCCAGAATAACGAGGATGCATGCCGGCATTAACACGGCAAACGCGGTCAGGCCCATGCACGAGGTAATGAACCATGCCCAGGCGCTGAGTGGCAGGCGCATGAGGCTCATCCCTTTGACCCGGAGATCGAGCGTGGTAGGGATAAAGTTCAATGCGCCCAACAACTGGCCAACACAAAACAGCGCAATGGAAGTTGCCCACAGGACTACGCCCAGACCTTGGCCCGGACCCGCAACCGCGCCCACCGCATTGAGCGGCGCGTATTGGGTCCAGCCACCCAGGGTCGGTCCGTCGCCCACAAAGAATGACGCCATCAGGACCACAAAGGCCACGAACGTAACCCAGAACGACATCATGTTGAAATGGGGGAAGGGCATATCCTCCGCGCCGACCTGGATGGGCAGGAAGAAATTGCCGAAGGCGGCGAATGGCGCGGTGGTGAGCACAAAAAAGACCATGATCGTGCCATGCATGGTCATCAGTTGCAGGTAGTACTCTGGCGTCATCACCCCGCCCGGAGCACCATTCTTCGAAAGCAATTGCAGGCCGGGGATCGCGGCGTTGGTCCAACCGAGGTGGATGCGCATCAACCAGGAAAGACCCATTCCGGCAAGAGCGGCAATTAAGGCCAACGCGTAATACTGCTTGCCAATTACCTTGTGGTCCAGACTGAAGACGTGCTTCCGGATGAAACTGGTCGGAGGAGCATGGTGTTGCACCGCGTGCGTTGACATGTCGTGCATGTACTCACCCCACAATAGAGATATCTCCACCCACCCGCGCGAGAGCGCGGGACGAGAAGAGCTACTGCATTGCCGCTTCCTTCTTTAGCCAGTCGTCAAAGTCCTGCTGAGACAGCACGTTCAGATACGCTTTCATGTTGTAATGTCCCAGGCCACAAAGCTGCGTGCAGACAATTTCGTACTTGCCGACCTTAGTTGCCGTGAAGTGCAGAGAAACATCCAACCCGGGAACAAAATCCTGTTGCACCCGCAACTCCCGCACATAAAAGGAGTGTCCAACATCCTTTGCATGCATCAGCAGATGGATTTCCTTGTTCACCGGGATCGCCATCTCGGCGGTGACGATGTCGTCTCTGGAATCGGTGTCGTGCTCGGGGTCGAGACCATAGAAATTCTGCGATCCCTCATTAATGAGCTCGGGGTGAATGGGGCCCAGCTTTCCATCGGGACCGGGGTAGCGGAAATAGAAAGCGAACTGTCCCGCTTGGACCTGGATCGGCATGGCGCTGGCCGACGGCGGAGTGAGATACACGTTAGCCCAGGCCTTCACTCCGAAGATTCCGAGAGCCATGACTTCTACCCCTACGACCAGCAAGGCAGCAACCACCAACCCCTTGGCGCCGCCGGGAAACTTCTTAATCGTTGCAGTCGGGCCTGGGTTGGAAAACTTCCAGATGAAAACCGCCAACATGAACTGTGCGGCGAGAAAGGAGATTCCAGCCTCTGCCATCGTTTCTGACATCTGCTCATCGATCAGGCGCCCATGAGTCGAGATGTCTTCTGGCGCCACCCAGGTGTGTCGCAGGATGGGAATCGCGGAAAGGATCGCGATTACGATGATGGTGACCGCAAAAAATTTTGCCATGATGAACCGCCCTCCGGTGGGGTGCGCTCCTGCTTACGTCCCAAGAAATACGGCGGCGGAGAACGAGACTCCGTCGCCATGGTTCCGTCAGTATGCCTTCGCCTTGAAGGTGAAGTTCACGTCCTTGGTTTCGTTGCCGGTAACAGTGACGTCGGCCGTCTGGGTGCCGTAGTCCTCATGCCAGGCGGTAATGGTGTACTTGCCTGGAGGCAGGTTCGGCAGCTTGAAATCGCCACCACCCTTACTAATGTCGTAGTGCGAAGTGTTCAGGACGGCGAAGATACCGTGCATCCAGGGATGAACGTTGCACTTCACCGAGATGAATTCGGGCTTGTCGTACTTTTCGGTAATGGGCGGAGTGCCGGGCGGCTGCGACTTGTTCCATTCCCGATTCACTTTTGCCAGTGGGTGAATGTTGTGCGAGGTCTGGTCGCTGTTGACGACCTTCAACTCTTGGTTCGTGTGCATCGCCAGTACGTGCGGAACATATTGGCAGCCTTTTTGTTCGAAAGTGACCGCCTGCGAGGGAACCTGACCTTCGTCGTTGGCGCCGGCCGAGATGTACACCACCACGTTGTTCAATGCATTATTCGGGCCGGTCACGACGGACTCGGTGGTAATGGGCGGGTTGTGCTGCTTGGCACAACTGGGTTCCTTGGACATGTCGATGGGTTTTTGGTGGGCTGGCGTGCCCGTGTAGGTCACCTTGCCGCTGACCGTTCCAGCGAACATCAGGGATGAACAGAGCAGCAGCCCTAAGAGAGCTACCAGCATTTGCTTTGTACGCATTCGAATACTTCCTCCTAATGACTTTGGGTGTTCTTTAGTGGCCACCACTGCTGGGCGGCTTGTTTTCTGGCTGTGCGGCGGGCGCAGGGTTGTTCTCCTGCTTCTCCACGTACGGGGGAATCACTCCGTGAGCGGCCGCGAGTACTTCGTTCTCCTTGCTGTGACGATGGATCTGCAACGTGCGCAGGAAGTGGACGAGATCCCACGCGTCGTTCGGTTGGATGACGTCGGCAAACGACGGCATCGGCGTGCCATCGACGCCGGTCATGAAGATCTTGTAGATATCCTGATTGGTCGAGCCGCACTTGAAACGGGAATCGTCTCTGCCGTCGGCGAAGTTGTAGGGGCGAATCGGCTGATCTTTGCTGTCGGTGAGCGTTGAGGCCGAAGGCCCATCGCCCTTGCCTTGCGGCCCGTGGCACTTCCAGCATTCCAGCTTGGTGAAGAGCGCTTTGCCGTGGGCAATGCTCTCGAGGGTGACCGGCGGCTCGGGCGGAATCTTGATCACGTCACCAGCTTTTTCTTTCTCCCAGCGCGCTGAGAACGTCTTGATGTATGCGACCAGGTCGGCACGCTGCTGTGGGCTGAACGTATTCCAGATGGGCATGTTGGAGTTGGTGAAGCCACGGCCAATGGAATTGTAGAGATCCTGGTCGGTGGGCAGAGTGCCAGTCGGAGTCGAGCGGCACTTGAACGTGGCGATCGTGAAGTCACGAGGCTTGGGGTCGATCCACTGCGCATTTTCGCCGTTCCCGTCTCCCAAGTCACCGTGACACCCTGCGCAGTATCTCCGGAAATTCATCTTGCCGTCTTTGGCGTGTCCAGTGACATTGCCAATATGGCTCTCCATCGCCCTCATCGGCTGTGGTGGATGTGGGCCCACGTCGGGCACATCCTGAGCCGAAACCGTGAACCCACCTGCCAGGATCAGACCGAGAACCCCGGCGAAACCGTAGACTGACTGAATGACTCTCATTGGCTGATCTCCTATGAATCGGCACCGGCGAGTTCTGCTCGCGGCCGGATTCTGGCTTTTCAGAACACGAAATCAAACCCCGCCATCAGACTGTTGGTGGACAAATCGGTGCCGTCGGGCGCTCCGCCGCGCTGCCGGAACCAGGAGAATTCGTTATGGAACGCGAATCCTGCCCGGCTCGTCATGAAGGGGTTGTAGCGGTACCCGAAGACGTAGGTGTCAATGTTGCCCAAGTTTGACGGCGTGTCCGCGAACGCCTGTTGTGACATTCGGACCCACTCGGAGCGCTGGATAATAGTGAACTGTGGGTTCCAGACGAAGTGCGTTTCCACGAAAGCGCCGTTCCAGGTTGGATTGCGCGCACCGTCGGGAAGGACTCCATCCGTGTTGTTACACCCGGTGTCAAATACGTCCCCGTAGCAAGCTCCGAACCACGCGTTATCCGACCCGTGCTGGGTGAAAACCTGGACGTCCAGTTTGGGGCCGAGGTAAAACAGAGCTTCGAAGCCTACCCGGCTGAAACTCTTGTTGCCGGTTCCCGAACCCGGGATGGGGTCTCCCCCGTTCTGGGTGAGAAAAGACGTTGCCGCCTGCCCGATCAGGGCGTAGCCTCCGATGCGTTGAACGCCGAGCTTGCCTGCGCTAAAGGCGTGACTCGCTGCAAAGAACGCACTGTACGAGTTTTGGCCGTAGCCAACATCCGGATTCCCGTCGGTCGAACTGAAAACAGCCGCGGAAATACGGGTGCGATCATCCATTGAGTGCCCCATCCACTCGACTCCTAACTGGTTGTCGCCCAGCTGCGCGAAGATGTTTCCATCGCCCACCGGAACGAAATGGAAGAGCTGATAGCCTCCGCCGGCGCCGGAGAGCGTCAACGTACGCTTTTCCGAAATGAAGCTGTCGAGTTCGAATTTCCCGACTTTCACGTTGAGCCAGGGACTGTGGAGCAGGTTGTTGAATCGCACGTTCGCGGATTCGAAGTGAAACGCACCGAGCTCATCGGACGACGGAACGAACAGGAAGGAGATGTTCTTTTCGAGAGTGCCGCCGCTCAAGATATCCAGCCCGCCGTAATTGAAGCCGGTGGTTGTAATCCTTTGTAGCCCGCTGGTGCCTTCGCCCGTGTCGACCTGGACTTTGTTCGTACTTTCGCGGCTCCAGAATGGAGTGAAGCGAAACGCGACCGGCCAGTACCCCGGATTCTGCCAGATCGGTGCATCGCGATCGTTCATCAACTGGTAGCCGTTGTCCTTGAACTTCTGGCCGAAGTAATTGAGCATCGGCCAGCTCTCATGACAAGCCGAACATCGCAGGCCGTATTTTCTGGCGAAGGCCGGAAACGCGCTGGCCGGCTGGCTAGTGCTTGCGACAAACAGAACTAGAGTGAAAACAGCGATCGTTGCGGAGGTTCCCCGCAACAACTTCTGAACGAGACGAGACTGCGCCCACACACGCATGCTGCACCTCTCAGATAAATTCATTCTTGTAGATACGGTCTTCCCACGACGCGCATAGCGCGAACAGCCGCAAGAATCGATGGCATGAGGGACCCCTCCCGCATGCCTTCTGCGAACCAGAACCCAAGATTTGTCCCCACGACGGAACACTCACTACTTTAACGGGGGGCGATGCTACTACGTGTCCTTGACTGAGCGCAAGTGGTTTGTAAGTTTTTTTTTACAATTCCTTTACCTTACGCTAATCTTGCCAGCGGGGATTGGCGTGCGGGGTGCTTCCGCGGGGATTTGACAGTCGCGGACCCCGCGCAGGAGACTCATTAGCGACCAACAAAGCGGTGGGGCTTTCGCAGTCATGGGTGGGGCTTTGGCAAATCAGGGATCAGCTGCGGCGCTTCGGTGCGCTTCCGCGGAGAAGCTTGCCCCCGGGTGCCGGCCCAACTTAGCCCCAAGGAGCATTAGCGGCGGTCGCCGCGCTTTTGCGATTTTTGCCCTGTTGCTGGTGGCATTGTCCTCGCTGGAGGGCCGCAAGAAAGACGCGGTTGATTACGGCGCCGGGCTGGTCGTCAACATTCCGCTTCCCGAGAGCGAAGTCGCTCAGGCGGTGAGCGATGTTGCACAGAATGGAATCATCCGGGGCTCAAAAGAGTACAGCAAAGACGAGTACATTACCGGCGCGGCCGCCGTCGCTTCCACACCTGTGTTTCCGCAATGGACAGAGGGCGGAAAAGTTTTTTACAAGGTGCGGAAGCAGGCGCTTGACCCTCTGAATTTCAAAGACAGCGGGGATATTGGCACTCTGGCTGTGCGCTACGTGGTCCAGCCGCAGGGCGACAAGAACACGGTGCTGCGAATTGATGCCGTGTTCGTAGAGGACTTCCGGCGCACAGCGCATGCCTCGAACGGTTCCGTGGAAAGCAGCGAATGCAAGAATATCCAGGATCATCTGGACGCGGTTGAATTGATGAAGAAACAGGCGGCCCAGGCTGAGGAAGACCGGCAGGTACGGCTGGCCAAGAAAAACTTCGGCCTGGGCAATGACGCAAGCGATGCGGTCGCGCCCCCGTCGCCCGCCGCTCCGCCGGAGGAATCGAAGGCCGACGCGCCGGAGTCTGTGGCGATGGCGCCGGGCGAATCTCTTGAACAGCACGTCGCGGATTTGCGGCGAAGGGCGGAGAGAATCGTCAAGGTTCCGGGTGCCCCGCTGAAGGCGGCGCCGTTTCACTCAGCGAATACTCTGAAATCCTTGCCGAGCGGGACTGAAGTTCTGATTGTGATCGCAACCCCATACTGGTTCGGGGTTGAGACGCATGACGGACAGCACGGATGGATCCCACGCGATCAACTGGAGGAATTGCCTTGAAGCGGAGGGCGCCGGCATCCAGTCATGTTCTGTTGCAGGGCACGGTGTGTACGGTGGTGATGCTGCTCTCCACCACGTGGGTGGCGGGACAAGACGCACCCAACGAGCGGACATTCCATCAATCGAAAGCTGTGGTAGAGAAAGCCCTGAAACAAGTGCAGGCATCGACGAGCGGCCGCCTTCCGACACTGGACGGATTCACAGTGGCCGGCGAGCATCCCTTGGATCGCTATCAGCGCCCCTACTACCAGTCAACCGTGCAGGTGAGTTCGACTGCGTCGGGCGGATCCGTCGTGCGGGTGAATACCAAGGTTACGGCGTGGTATGTCGATGCTGTTCCGGGCCGATCAGGATATAAGTTGCTGACTTCGAATGGCCGTCTTGAAACAGATTTGCTGGATCAGTTGGCAGAGCAACTGATCAGCATGCC
>JAIQFZ010000081.1 GCA_020073015.1 Terriglobia bacterium
TGTTCCGGGCTTGCCTGCTCGCCGCGCGACTTCCTCACGCGCCGCCTGGCCGCCGACCTCATCTCCGCCTCGGAGACTTTCAAGACCACACAAGTCTTCTGGCTCAGGACCGGCATTGTTTCCAACCGCGATTTCAATTCTCCCGACTCGATGGTGCTGCAGCACCGCGGGTGGATTATTGGAACCGAGCAAAAAAAGTGTCCCCCGGGCGTTGACCCCCCGCCCTGTTGGGACGTGCTTCTCTCGCCGCTGGGAGTGGATGTGTTCCGGCCCCTGATCTCCGATACCTCGCCCGGGATCGGCCCGATGTCACTGCACGTCGCGCGCCGCGAACTGGTCAACATCACCGGCATCAGCAAGGCCGGCACATTTGCCGACGTCGAGTTCACCTGGCGCTGGATTTCCCTGAACCCGGTCGGTGCAGCGCTCTATGACGAGGGCGTCCACTACCGTTCGACCGTCGGATTTCGCAGCTACGACGATGGCTGGCGCGTCGTGAATGAAGCCGTGAAAACCAACCAGTCGCTGGAGGAAGCGCTCCGCAACGCCGAACCTACCGCACCGTGATCAAGGAGAGATCGCGAAGATGATGAAGGCCTTCGCATGGTTGTGTGCAGTGTTGCTCGCCGGTTTTTTTGTACCCGCCGCCCACGCTGATGCTCTCGACGATCTGGCGCGCGATTTTTGGGCGTGGCGCGCCGCCGAAATGCCGGTCTCCACCGACGACATCCCCCGTCTCGACCGGCCCGCCGGCTGGGTGCCGGATTGGTCGCCCGCGGCGGTTCAGTCCTATCGCAAGCAGGTCGGTGAATTCGAGCAGCGCTGGAGCGCCATTGATGCTTCGAAGTGGCCGGTGCCGCGCCAGGTGGACTATCGCTTGATCGGATCCGCGATCGCCCGCGCGCGCTGGGAACTGGACTATCTCGGCGCCTGGCAAAGAAATCCAAATTTTTATCTCGACCAGACCCTGGGCGCATATTTTCACCTGTTGCTTGAACTCCCACCGTTTCCGGAGGCGCGCGGCGCGAATGTCGTTGCGATCCTGAACGCGTTCTCGAAGATCCTTACCGATGCCCGCAGCAACCTGACCGAACCCGTGCGCCCATTTGCCGAACTCGCGCTTGATCAGTTGAGCGGCGTGCACCAGCGCCTGCTCGCTTCCGTGCGCGAACTGAAGCCCTTGCTCGATGCCGCCTCACAGAAACGGATCGATGCCGCCGCCGAGTCCGCCGGGCAGGCGCTCGATGCCTATCAGAAGTGGCTCACGGAAAAACTGCCGTCGATGTCTTTGGAAACAGCCATCGGAGCCGCGGGCTATGTCTACTTTCTGAAGAATGTTGCGCTTCTGCCTTATTCCCCGCAGCAACTGCTCGAAATCGGCCGTCAAGAGTGGGCCCGCTCGGTCGCCTTCCAGACCTACGAAGAACATCGCAACCTCGGGGCGGCCGAGTTGCCCACCCCCACTTCGCTCGAAGCCGAGATTGCGCGCGAGCGCCAGGACGAACTCGCCGTGCGGAAGTACTTACAGGAAAAGCGCATCCTGACCATCCCTTCCTGGGTGCAGCACTACACCTGGCAGCCCATGCCTGGTTACATGAAGCCGTTGGACGGTGTAGCCGAAGCCGATGACTTTACGTCGCCCGCGCGACTGCAGCAGGACAGCGTGCGTTACCTGAATCCTCCCAGCGCCGATCTCGGCTACTTCTGGCTCGCCGATGCGAAGGATCCGCGCACCGGCATCGTGCACGAAGGCGTCCCAGGACACTACTTCCAGCTTTCCCTGTCTTGGGCACACCCGGATGTCATTCGCCGCCATTACTACGATTCCGGAGCGAACGAAGGCATCGGCTTCTATGCGGAAGAGATGCTGCTCGAAGCCGGACTGTTCGACAATAGCCCGCGCTCGCGCGAGATCATCGACAACATGATGCGTCTGCGGGCGCTGCGTGTCGAAGTGGACGTGAAACTGGCGCTGGGCGAGTTCACGATTGCGCAAGGCGCCGAGTATCTCCAGAAAACTGTCCCCATGGACTCACCGACGGCGCATGCCGAAGCCAAGTTCTTCGCGTCCACACCAGGGCAGGCGATCTCCTACCAGATCGGCAAGACGCAGATCCTGCGTTTTCTGGCGGAAGCGCGAAAGCAACAGGGTGACAAGTTTGACCTCGAGGCCTTCCACGATTTCCTCTGGGTGAACGGCAACGTCCCCATCGTGCTGCAGCAGTGGGAGTATCTGGGGCTGAAAGATGACCTGGAGACACTGGAGAAGATGAAACCGTGACGAGGCTCTGAGTTCAGGTCGGAAAATCAACGACTTGCCGATTCATATCTAATAGATATAGTGGACCTATCGAGCAGCCCGTCTGGAAGAGGGTCAAGCCGCCACGTAGAATACCACGTAGATGCGCTACAAGTCCCCAGGTTGCGTCGTGAGACCTCGGGTGATAGCTAAGGCCCGCCATCGCTCCAATCGCGCCCTGGGCTCTTTCGTTAACTGTGGGCTATTAGTCGCCAGCCCCCTTCCGTCCGACAATTCGTGAAAGGTGGCGCTCACGCACCGCTCCAGCACTCGACTCTCACCACGAGTCCCAAGGCGAATACCGAACCACGACCAACCCACGTTTGCTTTCAACGGCGCGCGCGGTGTATACCTCTTTTGTTCACGAACTAACTCCGACAGATTATGCACACACGAACCCCCTTGGTTGCAGTTGCATGTCTCCTGATTTCTGTTTCTGTTTTTGCTCAGGTCCCCAAACCGAAACTCACGCTTGACGAATTCTTCAACTCGGTCGGCTTCACTGCCGTGAAACTCTCTCCCGACGGTAATGCGGTGGTTATCGCTACGGAGCGTGCCGATTGGGAGCAGCAGATCTTCCGCAAGGAGCTGTGGCTCTATCGCATCGCCGGTGACGGTGGCAGACTGGTGCAACTGACACAATCCGGACACGACGGCTCTCCCCGGTGGTCGCCCGACGGCCTTTGGATCGCATTTCTCTCCGAGCGCAAGACCGCGAACGGCAAAGACGCCGACGCGGGCGACGATAAGGACAAAGACAAGGAAGTCTCGCAACTTTTCCTGATCTCGCCGAAGGGCGGCGAAGCCTTGGCCATCACGTCCGGCGATGATGACGTGCACAGCTTCGCCTGGTCTCCCGACTCAAAGTCAATCTATTTCGCCACTCGCCAGCCCTGGACCAAGCAGCAGAACGACGATCACAAGAAAGACTGGAAAGACGTGGTTCGCTATCGTGGCGACGAGCGCGGCGACGTGATTTTCCGGATCACGCTCGAAGAAGCCTTGGTTCGCCACGCTGCCCTGGGCACGAAAGAACTCCCCGCGGCGGAGAAGGAATCCGGGGCCACGCCCGGTGCGGTGGACGTTGCGCACATGCCGCTGCGCGTGGAGCAACTGTCCATCTCACGGGACAGCCACCGGTTGGCGTTGGTGACCAGTTCGGTGTCTGAGCGCGAGGAGAAAATCGGAGAGATAGAAATTTACCTGGTGGACTTGACGCGCAACTCGCCCGAAGCAGTTCCCAACCGGATCACGCAGAATGAAGCCGTGGAATTGAATCTGGAGTGGGCGCCGGATAACCGGCATATCTTGTTCCAGATTAGTCTCGGGTCGCTCGAGCGAAAGTACGAAGATCCGCAGCCGCGTCTGTACTGGGTGGACTCGGACACTCGGGAAGTGCAACGTTGGTTCGCGGACTACCCAGGCGAAGTGGTGCGTTACACGCCGCTACCTGACGGTTCCGTGCTGTGCGCATGCCGGGTGGGAACCGAGATTCAGCTTCAATCGCAGGCCAATCCCAAAGCTCCGATCGTGAAGCGTGAGGGATGGCCGGGAACCTACGAACTGCCCGCTGTTTCCGTGCAATCTCCGCGCGTTGCGTTTGTGTACTCGGCAACCGAGCGGCCGACCGAAGTGTACCTCGCCGAGGGTCCCGACAAGCTGGCGCAGGCGCGGCCCCTCACCGCGTTCAACAAACTGTTTACCGAGCGCGATTTGCCGAAGGCCAAGCCGTACCGCTGGACATCGGATGACGGCACCCAGGTGGAAGGCATGCTGATGTATCCGCCCGGGAAGTTTGAAGCGAAGAACTTGCCCATGTTGGTGTTCATCCATGGTGGTCCGCAGGATGCCGACGGCAATCACTTCGAGGCGGACTGGTACCAGTGGGATCGGCTGGCGGCGACACAAGGCTGGCTGGTGTTCGAACCGAACTATCGCGGCTCCACCGGCTACGGAGACAAATTCGCGCTCCAGATCGTGCCGGAAATCGTGTCGAAACCAGGCCGGGACATCCTGACGGGCGTGGATGCGCTGGTGAAGGACGGCATAGCCGATGCGAATCAACTGGCCATCGGTGGCTACAGCTACGGCGGATACATGACGAACTGGCTGATCACGCAAACCACACGCTTTAAAGCGGCAGTGACCGGTGCGGGCGCTGTGGAACACGTGGCGAACTGGGGCAACGACGACACGGTTTTCGACGATGCGTATTTTCTGGGCGGCTTGCCGTGGGAAGCAGCTGATCGCTATCGCAGCGAGGCGGCGATTTTCCAGATCAACAAAGTGCGAACGCCCACGCATATGGTTGGAGGAGCGGACGATATCCGGGTGGCCGTTCTGGAGAATTACCTGCTTGATCGCGCTCTGCATGAGCTGAATATTCCGAGCGATCTGCTGATTTTCCCGGGCGAAGGGCATTCGCTGGCTAAGAATCCGTGGCATGGGAAGATCAAAGTGCGGGAAGAGTTGAAGTGGTTGGCGAAGTATGGCGGGGTGGGGGAGACGAATTAGTCTGGCCTGCCGCGTCGAGGGCGGGGCGCCCCGAGACAGCCGGCAAGGTGCCGGCGCTACACAGGAAAGTGCTTACCGGTGGGCGGACGTTTGCTGCAGTTGGGCTACCTTGGGGTGCTGCGCGCTTTGCTCGTAGTGGGCGATGCCCTTGTAGAGTGCTTCCGCGATTTCCTGGCGGTAGGTTTCGTTCCGCAGTTTTTGCTCGTCGGCAGGACTGCTGACAAAAGAGATCTCGGTGAGAATGGCAGGCATGGTCGTGCCGGTCAGTACCGCAAAGGCGGCGTCCTTGATGCCGCGGTCGCGGATGCCGGGGTTTCTTGTGGCCAGCGTGGCATAAAGAGAGCGCTGGATACTGGCCGCCAAACGGCGCGATTGTTCGATCTTCGCCTGCAGGCCGCCCGCCGACAACGACGCCGTCACCGGCGTGAGAATGCCGCCGTTTTCACGCTTCTCGAGTTCCTTCGATCCGGGCGCGGAAAAGAAGTTCGTGTAGTAGGTTTCAACGCCCCGCGCAGTGGCAGAATTGCTGTAATTAGCGTGCACCGATACGAACAGATCGGCTTGCGACTGGTTCGCGAGGTCGGCGCGCTGATCGAGAGCCAAGTAGGAGTCGTCGGTCCGGGTAAACACGACCTCGGATCCCAGACGCGCCTCGAGCAACTTGCCGAGGCGCTGGGTCACGTCAAGCACGAGATCTTTCTCCAGCAGACCCTGGCGTCCGACCGTGCCCAAATCCCAGCCGCCGTGTCCAGCGTCGAGCACGATGCGGAATTTCCCGGCTTTAGCCGCCAGGTGTTCCTCGGCCGGCTTCAGGGGCAAGGGCGACAAGGCAGCCGCCGCAGCGAAGCGGCCTGCGGGAACCGCAGGCGTTGCGTGGTTGCTAGCGACCGCGCGGTCACTTCCGCGCAGTTCAACCACCAAGCGGTAAGGGTTCGACTCCATGCTGACCGAGAAGTTCGAGCCGTCTTTGGTGTCGAGTACGATTCGGGTTACGCCCGCGACCGGCTGCGCCACGCGCACGCGCGTCAGTGAACTTTCGCCGACATCGATGGACTTGCCATCCAGTTCGGGAACCAGAACGGCATCATGCAGATCGAAGTAGATGCGTTCCGGCGACATCAGGCGGTGTACTTCGTACGGCACCTGATCTTCCATGTCGATGACCACGGTGCTTCCCATGGAAGAAGACCAGTGACGAAGGCCGGTGATCTTGGGCAGAGCTGCTAGCTTTTCCGGCGAGGGAGGGGCCGCATCGGGTGCGAACTTCGCGGGATCCATCAGGTTGTCGGAAAGGATCTGCGTAGTGGGCGAACCTGGAACCATCGGCGCAGGCGGCGGTTTCAGTGCGCTGGCAACTTTCGTGACTCCGGCGCCGGGCACCTGCATGCCCCACCACACGCCCGCGGAGAATAGCGCTGCCACCGCGATCAGTCCAATCACTACGTTCAATCCGGGCCTTGAACTCGGTCCCGTCACCGCAGGCAGTAAACGAAGGGCGCGACGTGGCGTTGCCTCGGTCTCCGTCTCTTCTTCGATTTGCGGCTCTGCCTCTTCCGCAGAAAAGTGGAAATCGGGCACTGCAATGATGGGCTGGGGAACAGTCTCTTGGATGGCCGAAGGCGGTTCAGGAATCGCCCGTTCCTCGATCTTTGTCTTCGCGGGCTCTGTCGCGGCGGGTCTTTCCAAAGGAGGCGCGACGGCCGGCGGTGCAGTTGCGACTGGAATCTGCGGGGCTGGCTTCGGGTAGAGAACCTCGCCGGCGACGTCCGAAAGCCAGTTGATGCGGCGGTCCTGATCTTCGGGCTTCAGTGCGGAAAGAACGAGCTCCGCAAACAGATCCAGAGTGCGAAGGTCACCGTCGCTGAAACCGAAAGGAGTTTTCGAAAACGCTTGAATTACGCCCAGACGAGCGTGCCGTCCGCGCAGCGGAACCAGGACGCTGGCCAACGCTCCCAGTTGTTTTGTCAGATCGAATTCAACGCGCGCGTCGGTTTCCGCGTCGTCGCAGCGTACGAAGAGTCCCGAGTCCAGACCTTCGGTAAGAAAATCGGATGCCGGCGTCAGGTGCGCGCCGCGTTCGACTAGAAACGCTCCAGCCGCTGCACGGCAGAGGAAGCCTGATCTTTCCGCGAGCGCGATCATCACACCGTCGGCCCCGGTAATGGCTAAAGCGCGATCGCAGATCAGTTGCAACACTTCATCGAGGACGAAGCGCTCGCTCTGCAACAGATCTGCTGGAAGGCCGGATTGCGCGTTGCTTTGGCGGTTGCGGATCTTGGCGCGGAGTTCGGAGAATGCCAGCAGGGATCGCAGCGCCTCCTGCCGGGCGATAGACTCGAGCACGCGATTTCCCTCGCGCAGGGCCGCCCCGGGGTCGGCAACGAGGGGCGCTGCCTCCCAGTCGACGCGGGTTGGATGGGCGCTCATGCTCAAGGTGTAACTATAACGTGGAGCTAGACTTCATCGTATTCGTTGACGGCGGGAGTTTTGCTTCCGCGCATTGCCGCCCTTGGTTCCAGGACAGACGAATACACCAGCCTGAATCCCAAGGGTAATGGTCTTCCGGCATGTACCGCAATGTCCATTGGTACAGGGCCGCTTGCACTTTTGGGAGGAGTCGGCTGGAAAGGCGAAGAAAAGGGAAAACATAAAGGTACGACCTTACTGTGTTTGTCCGGCGCAGCAATCGGGCCTATGCTGGGAATAGATCCCTGGGAGCTGTGATGGCGGACGGCACGGAAAAACGCGAAAAATCAAAGAAATCCGGGTGGTTGTGGCCAGTTGGAGTGATGGCGACTGGCTTGGCAGGGGCGGTCGTGGTCGCTCTCCGGGGGTGCTGGCATCGCAGAATGAGTTGGCCGGTACGGGGCCAGGGTTGTGCGTACCAGGTCTGTCTGGGTTGTGGCGCCAAGCGGCTGTTCGATGAGGATCGTTTCCGCGCGTATGGGCCGTACCGGTATGACCTGAATGAGTTGATCGCGTGGAGCAGGGTTGCCAGGATGGGCAAGCCCGCACCGCCCAAGGTCGAGCGACCGGCGTCGTAGAATTTTCCAGAACAGGTATGTGGCACGGGCGGGGTGCCCCGTCTCTCCATTTCAAATCTAGCTTCCGGCGACTCCCGCGGCTACGGCTTCGGACTTATACCACTCCACGGTGCGGCGCAGACCTTCCTCAAAATTCACCAAGGTTTTGTAGCCGAGGTGCTTTTGTGCCAGGGAGATGTCAGCGAGGGAGTGTTTGACGTCGCCGGCGCGCTCCGGGCCGTACTCGACTGTTCCTGTGTAGCCGGTCAGCTTCTTCAAAGCCTCGAACGTTTCGTTCAATGTGACGCGGCGGCCGGTGGCGCAGTTGAAGACGCGTCCGGCACATTCGGCGGCCGGAGCGGAGCAAGCGAGCAGATTGGCAGAGACGGCATTGTCGATGTAGGTGAAGTCGCGGCTGGTCTCGCCGTCGCCGAAAATCGTCGGCTGCTCGCCGCGCAGCATCTGCCTGCTGAACTTGGCCAGCACGCCGGAGTAGGGAGACGAAGGATCCTGCCGCGGGCCGAAGATATTGAAGTAGCGCAGGCACACGGTTTCGAGCCCGTAGCAACGGTAAAACGAGACCATGTAGTACTCGCTGGCCAGCTTGGCGACCGCATAGGGCGAGATCGGATTCGGGGCCATCGCTTCGTGCTTCGGAAGGGTTGGCGTGTCGCCATAAGCGGAGGACGAGGCGGCATAGGCCACTCGTTTTACTTGGGCGTCGCGCGCGGCTACCAGCACGTTGACGGTGCCGTCCACATTGGCGCGGTTGCTACCCAGAGGATCGAGCACGGACTTGGGAACGGATGGGATGGCGGCTTGGTGGAGCACGTAGTCGATGCCCTCGCACGCCTTGCGCAGGGCGTCGAGATCAAGGATATCGACTTCGCGGAAGTCCATCCGCCTGAGAACTTCGGCCAGATTCTCGCGCCGGCCGGTGGAGAAATTGTCGATGCCTCGGACCTCATCGCCGCGATCCAGAAGGGCGCGCACCAAGGAGGATCCGATGAAGCCGGCGGCGCCGGTTACCAGGTATTTGGCCATAAGCTTTTCATGATAACGGATGGCAGCGAAAGGAGGCGGGTCCCGGCCGCTCGCCAAAGATCACCGGGGTAACCCTCAGCTCCTCAATGAATCTTGATCACCACATTGAACAGGTCCGAACAAGGCTGGCCCGGCAGGAATGTTGCCTGGACAAACTCGTTGAGAGGAAGCCGGGTTCGCTGATCGCCGCAAAAAGATACGGTTGAGCTTCCGAAGTTATTGGTGAGCGTGACCACCGTGACCTGGGTCGAAACATTGTCACCATCGACGACAACGGTCAATTGGACGATGCTCACAACGCCGCTCACGGTTTGCGTGCCGCCGTTCCACGAACCGCGGACAAAAACGTTGCCGCATCCGGAAATCAGCAGAACCAGGGCAAGCAGGCAGGCTAGGCCGAAGGTACGCATAACGGCCTCCCAGCTAAGTTTACTCCCGAAGCGCGTGATTCAGCGGCGAGCCCGTTTCGCGATCTGGTAGAACTCTTCCCGCGAAAGCAGGTGGTTGCTGCGGAAGAATTGCGTCAACTCGTCGAGCATGGCTTTTGAGTCGACGTCTGCCAGGGAGTGGCTCGAATCGGCAAATTGGGTGGTGGCCGATGCGGAATTGGATGGCGAGCTTGGCTCCGATAAGGCGGCGAGCAGTTGCTCCAACTGCAATTGTTGTCCCGATTCGATTTCTGAGAAGCACATACCCATCCCCAGGAAGGGATAGGAGACGCGAACCGCAGCTTGCACTTGGACTCTGATGCCGAGGGATTCGAGGCGCAGGCTCACTCGGGTGCCAACCGGGAATGTATTGTTCATCTCGACGTAGCATCCGTGGAGGCTGACGTCGGTAAGGGTTCCCCACATGCGGACGTCGCTGCCCTCGGGCCGAAATTCTGCGCTTCCCGAACACTGCAACCTGGGGCTGCGCCGCCGTTCCTTGCCGCCGGGAAAACTGGCGCGTGCCGGAACCACGATGCTGCTGGTGGCCATGGCCGTGGATGGCGCGTCCTGGGCTTCCTGGGTCTTGAGTCGGCGCAGGTAGTCGACACTCTCTTCCGCTTTGTGGGGGCCGGGTGCGAGGCTAGGCTGCTCGGTTTCGAGATTCGGGTCCACGAGAAAGTGCCTCCGAACGAGCCACTACTCCCGGTTATCGGAAGACTACCCCGAAAACTTTAGAAGGCAGGAAGGTTGGAAACTGAGTGCAGGATCCGGGCCCAGAGATCGTCTTTGCCGACACCGGTTTTGGCAGAAAACGGAACAATGGGAGTGTGGGGGTATTCCTGGCCGAGGGTTCGCAGAGCCTGGCGCATTTCGTTTCCAGACAGTCGATCGCACTTGGTGGCGACGATGATGTGGTTCCGCTTGGTGGCCGCCAGAAATTCCAGCAGTTGGCGGTCGCTATGCTGGGGCGGGATGTTGGAATCGATGAGCGCGAGGCAAAGGCTCAGACTGGGTCGCTCCGTGAGATAAGGATCCACGAAGCGGGCCCAGTCCTGAGAAATCTCGCGCGAGAGCTTGGCATAGCCATAGCCGGGGAGATCGGTGAAAAGCAGTTCGGGTCTGGGATGGCCGGCGCGGCGGATCTCGAAAAAGTTGATGCTGCGGGTGCGGCCGGGAGTGTTACTGGTGCGAGCCACCTTGCTGCCGACGAGGGCATTGATGACGCTGGATTTGCCGACGTTGGAACGGCCCAGGAAGGCGATTTCGGGCACCGAGGGAGCGGGGAAATGAGCCGCGTCGCTCGCCGCGGTGAGGAACCGCACGAAAATCCGCATGAGAACAGTGTCCTGTTTCTGGTTGCCGGTGGCAAGCGTGTCGAACTCAGGTAGTGAATGGGCTAGAGGCCCAGGGGACGCTTGTTTTCGATGTCTTCTTCCTTGAGCGGGTGGAACTTGTGCCAGAGCGTGAGGCCGCCCGCGATCACGATGCCGATCAGCACACTGATGAGGAAGAATAAGCGGTACGCGGGCAGGGCGATGAGGAGGATTGCGACTACCACGATGGCGACGATGAGCCCAGTGGACCCTGTGACGCGGAATTGGAATCGGGAGTGGGGAGCCGGGTCCATGAGGCAATTTTAGCGCTGGTGCGGCCCAAAAGAACAAGAACACAGCGTCGCAAACGTAGCGCCTCCTGAGACACCTTGCCGCTACTGACTACTGACTGCTGATTTCAAGTCCCTGCGGATCAAAACGAAATCCAGCAAGAATCCGAGCGCGGCTGCCAGTGGTACGATGCCAATCGCCGCGGCCTTCCATGCATCCGGTTCGGCGCGCGCGATCAGCGCCATCATCGCCATGTAGCCCAGGGAGATCGCCGCCAACAGGATTCCCCAGCGCCGCGAGCGGGCGGCCTCGGAAAGATCCGGTTCCATCGCAACGTTGGCTCCGCGCGCGATTGCCGCCAGCCGTTCCTCCGTGCGCAGTTTCCGGACGCGGTAGTACGTGTACATCGCCGCCAGTGGAATTCCAAAAAACAGCGTTACCGCCACCAAACCGATAAAGTTGCTGTCCATCGTGCGCTCCTTCGCAAGGCACCGTCAGGCCCTGCTCCATCTGCCGGTAGATACGCACGGGGTTGCGGGGAAGTTCCCCGGATTCAGCGTTGCTGCAAACAAAGAAACCCGCCCAAGCGAAACTTGAGCGGGGCACCCTCCAGCCGAGCCACGTCCGTCTCTCCACAAACAAAAAGGCCCCGCTCTTGCGAGCGGGGCTTCGCGGGCAAGAATGCCCGCGCCACACGGTTCAAGCTAACAGCTAAGAGCCAGGAGCTAATAGCTGGGTTTAGTACATGTCTCCCATGCCGCCGCCGTGGCCGCCGGACATTGGAGAGCCCTTCTTCTCTTCCGGGATCTCCGAAACCAGGGCTTCGGTGGTGAGCATGAGCGACGCGATCGAGCCGGCATTGGTCAGTGCGGTGCGCACGACTTTGGTCGGATCGAGCACGCCCGCCTTAACCAGGTCTTCGTACTCGCTGGTCAGGGCGTTGAAGCCGAAGTTATTGTCCTTGGAGTCATTCACCTTGCCCAGGACAATGGCGCCTTCTTCGCCGGCGTTCTCGGCGATCTGGCGCAGCGGCTCCTGCAGAGCGCGCTTCACGATGTTGACGCCGATCTGCTCGTCGCCATCGACCTTCAGCTTGTCGAGTGCGGCAACGCAGCGAGCCAGGGCCACGCCCCCACCGGGGACAATGCCTTCCTCGACGGCCGCGCGGGTCGCGTGCATCGCGTCTTCGACACGGGCTTTCTTTTCCTTCATTTCAGTCTCGGTTGCGGCGCCGACTTTAATGACGGCCACGCCACCGACCAGTTTCGCCAACCGCTCCTGCAGCTTCTCGCGGTCGTAGTCGCTGGTGGTCTTGTCGATCTGGCTGCGAATCTCTTTCACGCGGCCTTCGATCTCGGCGTGCTTGCCCTTGCCTTCGACCACGGTCGTGTTGTCCTTGTCGAGGTCGGAGATCTGCACGTTCTCGAGCTTGATGCCCAGATCTTCGGTGATGGCTTTACCACCGGTGAGGATCGCGATGTCCTGCAGCATGGCCTTGCGGCGATCGCCGAAGCCCGGAGCCTTCACGGCCGCGACTTGCAGCGTGCCACGCAGCTTGTTGACGACCAGGGTGGCGAGCGCTTCGCCTTCCACGTCTTCCGCGATGATGAGCAGCGGCTTGCTGCTCTTGGCGATCTGCTCGAGCAGCGGGAGCAGGTCCTTCATCGAGCTGATCTTCTTTTCGTGGATCAGGATGTAGGCGTTCTCCTGCACGGCTTCCATCCGCTCCGGATCGGTAACGAAGTAGGGAGAGAGATAGCCGCGGTCGAACTGCATGCCCTCGACCACGTCGAGCTGAGTCTCGAGCGTCTTCGACTCTTCCACCGTGATGACGCCATCCTTGCCGACTTTCTTCATCGCTTCCGCGATGATCCGGCCGATGGTCTCGTCGTTGTTGGCGGAGATGGTGCCCACCTGGGCAATCATCTCGCCGGTGACGGGCTTGGAGAACTTGTCGAGTTCACCCTTAATGCGGTTGCCTTCCTTGTCGAGGCTGCCGCAAATGGAGATGACGGCCTTCTCGATGCCGCGCTTCATGGCCATCGGGTTGGCGCCGGCTGCGACCGTCTTCACGCCCTCGCGGAAGATCGCCTGCGCGAGAACCGTGGCGGTGGTGGTGCCATCGCCGGCGACGTCGGAGGTCTTGGAAGCAACTTCGCGGACCATCTGCGCGCCCATGTTTTCCTGTGCGTCCTTCAGTTCGATTTCTTTGGCGACGGTGACGCCGTCCTTGGTGATGGTCGGCGAGCCGAATTTCTTCTCGATGACCACGTTGCGGCCCTTGGGGCCGAGGGTCACTTTCACGGCGTCAGCCAGCAGGTTGACACCGCGGAGAATGGCCTGGCGGGACTCTTCTCCGTGAACAATTTGCTTTGCCATTGCTGTAAGCTCCTATCGAATGATTGTGCAGGCGCGGGGCCTGCGGGATTTTTGGGGCTGCGAGCTATGAGCTTCGGGCCAGTAGCAAGCCTTTGCTCGCTACTCGCCGCTCGCGACTCGCTACTTCCGGGATCCGGCGGTTTCCTTCTTCGTAGCGCCGGAGAGAACTCCGAGAACTTCTTCTTCGCGCATGATGATGAAATCTTCACCATCAATCTTGATCTCGGTGCCGGAATACTTTCCGAACAGGATGCGATCGCCCTCTTTCACATCGAGCGGACGAACCTTGCCCTCTTCGCTGATCTTGCCTTTGCCGGCGGAGATAACTTCTCCCTCCTGCGGCTTGTCCTTGGCCGAGTCGGGGATAATGATTCCGCCACGGGTGGTTGCGGCTTCTTCCACGCGACGAACCAGGATGCGGTCGTGCAGGGGAGTAAACTTCGTAGCCATGTTTGCTTGCTCCTTTCGAGATTTTGGTGAACTTTGAACTTCGAGGTTTTCTAGGAATCCGGGGCTGTTAGCACTTAAGCCCAACGAGTGCTAATTTTAGAAATATGAGCGGGTGATTGTCAAGCGGAGGGCGGAGTTATTGCAGGGTATAATTATAACTAGTGTATTTACATAATGTTACAAAGATTCGTGCTCGTCTGGCGAGGGATGATTCGACCGCGACCCTGGGTTTTGCGGTGACAGACAGGGCGGGGCTGCTTAGAATGGGGAGCCATGAATAGACGGGTTGCTGTGGTGCTTGCGGTGGTGCTGGCAGCGGGGTATTTGGCTGCCCAGGATGACGAAGTCCCGGTGGCTTCGTTGCGGTTCCTGGTGGTGAAGGACGCGAACGGGAAGCCGGTCAAGAATGCGGCGGTGGTTCTGCATCCGGTGAATCGCAAAGGTAAGCAGGAGCGCGGAGGGATGGAGTTGAAGACGGATCCGGACGGGCGAACGGGCTTTGATGGCATCCCGTATGGACCGCTGCGGGTGCAGGTGCTGGCGCAGGGGTTCCAGACTTTTGGGGAAGATTACGACATCAACAAGCCGGACATGGAAATCATGATCAAGTTGAAGCGCCCGGCAGCGCAGTATTCGATTTACGAGAACCATCCGGAAGAGAAAAAGGACGACAAGAAGCCGCCGGAGAAGAAACCTCCCGATCAGAAACCTCAGTAGGACCGCTTCGGAGCCTTGCTCACCGCAGAGGCACAGAGACACGGAGAAAGACCTGGATTGGATGAGGGCCATGGCGAACGCTGCCATGGCCTTGGCTTTTCGGCGGCGGTGCGCAATGGGGGACGGTCAGAAATAGCCATCGGACGAAGAGCCTTGTGGAGCGCGGCATCTGGCGGCTGGCAACCTCCAATGCCGGCGATGAACTTCTCGCTTGGCGGTCAAGGTGACAGATCCGGCGGGGTGGCCTACAATCGGCTCCCATGAGTACGCCGGAACTGACCGTCGAGCGCTATGCCGGAGTGGCTGACGACCAGCGGATTCTCTTGCTGCACGGCCCGCTGACGATTGAAACGTCAACCCATTTCGAGCGCGCGGTGCGCAGCGAGAGCGCGGACACGATGATTCTCGACTTCACGGATGTACCCTACATCGATTCGGTCGGGCTGGGGTCGCTGGTGACGACGTACGTGTCGCACCAGAAGACGGGCCGGTGCCTGGTGCTGACGGGCGTGAAGCCGAGGGTGCGAAAGATCCTGGAAATCACCAATGTGCAGAAGTTCTTCATGACATTTGAGACCACGTGGGAAGCCGTGGAAGCACTGGCGAATACGGGGACGGCGTAGTTGCCGATGTACCAACGCTTTGAGTCTTTCCTGTGCTGACGGTGTTTCTAACCACAGAGGGCACCGAGGAACAGCGCCGAACAGAGGATCACGAGGGATTTCCCATGAACTACCTTTTGAAAACTGAGCCTACCGTGTATTCGTTTGCGAACCTGGAGGGCGAGAAAACCACCATCTGGGACGGGGTGACGAATCCGGTGGCGGTGAAGCATCTGCGGGAGATGAAGGCGGGCGAGCGGCTGGTGATTTATCACACGGGCGACGAGAAGAGCGCGGTGGGGACGGCGTCGGTGGTGTCGGTGGATGCGAGCGACGCGAAGAATCCTCAGGTGAAGATCAAGGTGGGAAAAGCGATCGCCACGCCCAGGACGCTGGCGGAGATTAAAGCCCACAAGCTGTTCGCCGATTCGCCGCTGGTGCGGCAGGGGCGTCTGAGCGTGGTGCCGCTGAGCGAGGCGCAGTATTCGTGGCTGGCGGGAGAGTAAGGGGAGTAGAGGTTAGTTCGGTTGCTCGTTTCCAGTTTCCAGTGAAAATCAAAAGCCCCGCTGCGAGGCGGGGGTTTTGTTTTCGTTCCCTGCCGAAAGCATAGGTACTGCGGTCGTTGCGCGGGCAAGAGTGCCCGTGCTACACGCGCGGAAACGCGGGCAGGGATGCGAATTTGTCTGCCCACTGAATCCGGCCGGTGGCCTGCATTACCACGAAGAGCGTGATCACCGAGATGATGGTGATCGCCAGACCGGTGAAACCCTTCCAGAAGAACGCGTACGAGAACACCACGAGATAGATCAGCTGCGCCGACCCGGCCTCCAGGGCCGCGAAACGGATTCCCGCCACCAGCCGCAGGTAACTCACAACGAGAGCGATCGAAACGATGGAGGAGATCGCCATGGCGGCGTGGATGGAGATGTGATCGACCAGGTAGGCCAGGAGCAGGTGGAAAGCAAAGAAGGCGGCGGCGAGGAAGAAGTAATTCATGGGATGAAGATTGATTCCTCGCATGGTGGTGATGATGAACATCAGGAAAAAGAAAAAGAAAAGGGAAACGGGGGCGAAGAAACTGACCTGTCCAGCGAGCGGGCCGGGCTGCAGTTTTTCCGGCATTTCCATCCCGATCTGGAATCCAGAGACCAAATCAGAGTAGTGCCAGGTAAGTTCCCAGCCATCGCCGGTGGGTTTCTTGTCGGTGGGGGAAAGAGTGTCGTCGGCAAAGTCGATGTCGCTGAAGTTGGTACGCATCGCGAGAGAGAAATTGTGCACTTGGGCGACGCCGTCTGCGAGTTTATAGCGCCAGCGGTCCAGGCCTTGCGAACGGTAGGCGACGTGGAGAACAGCCGTCTGGCCGGGGTTGAATGGCAACCTGGCAAGGGCTCCGCTCTCGTCGGTGGAAATCACGGCGGGCTGACCGTTGAACGTCATGGTGAGGCCGTCGTACAAGGCTTTTTGAGCAGGGAAGGGCAAACGGAGATCGAGGGTGCCGGGCACCGCGGCGGTGTTGCGAAAATCATAGTCGCCGGCGAAGTCGACCACGTACGTGCTGTACCAGAGCAGGCCTTTCTGGCGATGGTCGAGCTTCAGATTTACCGCGAGGCGCGTCGAGTCGAGAGGCAGAACCGTAGTGCGCTCCACCTGTTCATTGCGCACGATGATGTTGCCGTTCTCCCTGGTGGTGACGGCGACAGTTTCTTTCCAAACTACGTTGGCGGAGGGCGGAGCTTGCTCTTGCGGGGTGCCCCAGGTGGAAGCGACGTGGCCTTTCAGTTGATCGTCGCTGCTGTGGGTGCGTTGCATGACCGTGGCACCCAGGATGATCCAGGCAATCGAGGTACAACCGAAGATGAAGATGAGAGCTGCAATGTGGCGAAACAAGGGGTAGCCTCCTTTTGCGGACGTCGCTGCTGGACAGCGAAAACTTGTGGGCATTCTAACTGGCTTCCTTTGTGATGTAAAGTACTTCACATTAGTTGGGACATGGCGCTCTTTGCCGTTGAGTGCATCTGGTGTGCCAGCCTCCGATCCGGCGGCCTTGTCAGGTAAAGCCCGCCTGGTACGCGCGTTTCGGGAACGGGGGCCTCACGACGGCAGGTTCGACCGAGAGAGTGCGTGGTAGTCCAAACACGCCTTGTATCAGGAGAGACACGACATGGCTGGAGCCGAGGGCGGGGCGCCCCTTCGGCAAGCTCAGGGCAGGCTCTCGAGACAGCCGGTGGGGCGCCGGCGCTACGGTCGTCAGGCGGCGGGCAGGGCGATGATCACCGTCCGCAGATCAGGTGCGGACGACGCGTTCGGGGCAATCAGGTTCGGGGCAGGCATACGTGATGTGGTTGCGCTGGCGGTCGAGGCTGATGATGAACATCGGGCGTCCGTGGCGGTCGCACATGGGCTGACCAGGCGTGAGGACGGGAGCTTCGCCGTGTTTGGGGGTGATGTAGCCGACGCGCTCTCCGAAGCAGCGGTGGCAGAAGCGGTCGGTGCAGCGGAAGAAGTCGATGGAGTAGGCGGCGCTGTAGGGTGCGAGCGCAAGCTCCATGGTGCGGTAATGCTGGTCGCAGAGGGGCAAGATGTCCGACCGCATGAGAAGCGAGTGTAGCACCTGGGATAGGTTGGCAGGACAGGGTGAGAGAGGCGGAAGCCGTGGGTCTGCGCCAGAAACGTCAGCCCGGACGAGGGCGTCCGGGCCTACGGGATTGGTGGTGCGATCGAGGGCGCCTCGTTACTGCTTGGCGCCCTTATCTGCTTCCTTGCTGATTTTCACCGGCTGATGCTGGCGCCTGCCGCTGGCCATTCCGGAGGAGGTTTCGCGCGCGGTCTGCACACTCGAACCAGTGTTCGTGGTGGCGTTCAGGTTTTCGCTCGCGTGAGCGGAGTTCTTGCTGGCAGCCTGGTCAGCAACGCCATCGCCGTTGACATCAGCAGTGGCGACGCGCTGGGTGGTGGCTGAATTGTCGGTCGAGGCAACTTTCTGCTGCCCGTCGTCCTGCGCCGTTTTCTTGCCGGAAGCTTGGCCGGTGGCTGCGTCACGAGCCGCCAGATCGCGGTGAACGATGCCTTTTTTCTCGAGGCGGCCGGAGGCCTGTCCGGTGGCCAGATCGCGCGGACTTTGTACCTGCGAGGGGTTCGAGGGCTTATTTTTCTTGTCGTTGGATTGCGATTGAGCGGCGGCGGCTAGCGATAGAGCGGTGAGTCCGATGACCAGAAACTTGTTGTGCATGATTTTCTCCTTGTGGTTGTGCGGGCGCACAGTGGATCACTCGGCGGGGGCAAAAGCGAATGATAGCAACCATCCCCTGAAGCTCACTGATTCTGCGGTGTTCGGGGGCGGGGGGCAACGTTACCTAAGTACAGAGTCGCTGGCTACCCGTCCTTACGCGACTGGCGCTGCCTCGCGGGCAAGAGTGCCCGCGCCACACAACTAACCGATGTAGCGGAGGGCCTCGACGATGCCGAGGTTGGAGGCTCGATAGGAAGGGATGAGGCCGCTGACCACACCCACGAAGGCGGCCACGAGCATCACGACCAGGGCGGTGGCTGCGGTCATGTGCATGGAAACGGGCATGCCGATGATGCCGGGACGGGACATCAGCTTGATCAGTCCCGTTCCAAGTACGACACCGGCGATGCCGCCGATCAGAGAAATCGCGATCGATTCGCTCAACAGCAGCTTCAGGATGCTTGGGCGCGTGAAGCCGAGCGTGCGCAGGACGGCGACTTCCCGGGTACGCTCGCGGATCGACATAGCCATGGTGTTGGCGCAGACGAGTAACGTAGTGAAGACAACGGCTCCACAGATGCTCAAGATGAACGCTTTCACGTTGCCAAGACGGGCGACGAAATCGAGTTTGAAGGCTTGCTCGCTTTCACTCTTGGTGGGAACCGGCGTCGAGTGGAACATTTCGTCGATCGCCCGAGCGACGCGCGGCATGTTCTCGGGAGTATCGACCCGGGTGAAATAGAAGCCGGCGCTGTCCTTGAACCAGCTCACGGATTCTTCCAGGTATTTGGTGTGGAAGTAGAGGTAACTCTGCGGGGGATCGATGGTGTAAATGCCCCGCAGGGTGAGGTCGAGATTGGCGGGGAAGATCGATCCCTGGAGGACGATACGATCACCGATTTTCCAGTTGTGCTTGCGGGCCAAGTCGGCGTCGACGACACAGCCGGTGCGGTCGCGCTTCCAGGCGGCGAGTTGGTCGGGGGGCATGATCTTGTCGGCGGCCACGTCGAAATATTCTTCGGGGTCGGTGGCGAACTGAGGGAAAAAGTTTTCGGGCTTGTCGTCTTTGTACTTGCCGCCGAACCAGGTCATGGGGACCACATACACGACGCCGGGCACGGCCCGGATCTTGTCGCGGTAATAGATGGGAAGGAAGTTGGCGAGCGAGACTTTGTGGCGGGTCATGATGCGGAGCGCGGAGTCGGGGGCACCCTTGTCGATATAGAAGCTGCGCCAGATGCTCAACATGATGCTCAACAAGATCAGCGAGACGGAGATGCTGGCGATGGTGAGAAGGCTGCGGCGCTTGTTGCGGAAGGCGGACTTGGCGACGAAGCGGGTGAAGGTCATGAGAGCGATCTAGAGGAGATTTTACATTGGCGCCACTTGACCTTGGGCAGTGCTACCGATGCTCTGATTTTGCGCCAACTCGCGGAAAGCCCCGTCGTAGTTGCACCTCCTTGGATCGTAAACTTAAGGCTTTGCGTTCTTGTTGCCATACCCGACCCAATGAGATCCATCGCATCCTCGCTTTAGAATCTCCGACAATCGACTCTCAGTATCAATATCCTTGTCTTTGAGAAAGACCACATCATTGATTACGAAACGCCCATATTCACGTATCACGATGGCTGCAACTTCCCAAGTCCACGGTTTCTCAGGGGGAATTCCCTCCGTAAGTCGTACATTTACTCGGATGGAGCCATCCTCCTCTGATTTCGCTTTCTCAATCTGGAACGTGTGTGGACCGGATCGGTCGTCTGCACCCGAAAAAAGGCCGAATTCCAACCATGCCAATGGCGCCTTAATGTCGTTCTGCGGGTGTAGCCGAAACCAGTCATCACCACAGGCACGCGCTTGGGTAATCCTGTTCAGCAACGAGTCGCTGAGATAAGGAGACAATGATTTCATTCTCTCAATTGTCGGAATGCCCCCAATAGGTCGAGACACCAGCTGTTGATAAAGCCTCCGGACGGGAAGTTCAGCCTGGTTGGATAAATCGACTCGGTGATGCTCTTGCGGAGCTTGGCCATGACCGAACAACGGAATCAAGAACAGGAAAGCAACACAGCGAAGGATACTCATTTCCATCTCCTCAATTCGTTTCACGGGTTTGGAACCATGATCACGCTGTAAGAACTCGCATCTATGGAAGCGTTATTAGGATTATTGGGGTCATGTGTCGGCATAAACGAGATTCTCACGGGCGTTTGCCCTGGCCATGGGTCCGCGACCCAGATTCCGCCAATACCCTTCCCATGAAGGTTGCGGAGTTCTTATGGCCATTTTGGTCACCTCTATAACGGGCGCCAGCTCCGCTACCTACAAAAGTCGCAATTGCTGTCCCCACGTCTTTGTCAGTAAGATCGGGTGGCAGCTTTACCTTTCCTCCATGATGAGGTGGGGCAGGTGGCTTGCGCCGTAGGCTGCATTCTTACGCCGCTTCGCGGCTAGGCATCGGCAACTTCCTAGTGATCCAGCCGAAGGCGAGGACGATTCTAACCTCAATTGCGGACGGTTATGAGAATGTTTTGCGCAGCTCGCGGCGCAGAATTTTGCCGGAGGGGGTGCGGGGAACGGCGTCCACGAAGCAGATCTGGCGCGGTTGCTTGTGGTGAGCGAGGCGGTCGGCGACGAAGGCGCGCAGTTCCTGGTTGAGCGCGTCGGAGGGAGTGAAGCCGTCGCGGACGACCACGAAGGCGCAGGGAATTTCTCCGGCTTCGGCGTCGGGTTTGGCGACGACGCCACAGTCGCGCACGGCGGGGTGCTCGAGCAGCACGGATTCGACCTCGGCAGGGGCGACGGGGAATCCTTTGTACTTGATCATCTCCTTGCGGCGGTCGAGGACGTAGTAGAAGCCGTCGGCGTCGGTGCGCACGATGTCGCCGGAGAAGTACCAGCCATCGCGCAGGACGGCGGCGGTGGCTTGCGGTTCCTTCCAGTATCCCAGCATGAATTGCGGGCCGCGCATGACCAGTTCGCCTTGTTCCCCGGGGGCGGCTTCGTTTTCGTTCTGGTCGAGGATGCGGCAGTCGGTGAGCGCGAGCGGTTGGCCGATCGACGCGGGACGGTACATTTCCGGCGGCGCCACGTAGCCGACGTGGGTAACGGGCGAGGCCTCCGTCATGCCGTATCCCTGGACGACGCTAATGCCGGTGAGATCCGACAGGCGGCGCGGGAGTTCGGGAGCGAGCGGCGCGGCACCGGATTTGATCCAGCGCACTTTGTGGTTTTTCGGGAAGACTCCGGCTTCGGCGGCATGGCACAGCGCGTTGATGGCCGGCGGGACCATGGGCAGCATGGTGACGCCTTCTTCAAGGACCAGGGTGCTGAGTTTCTGCACGTCGAAGCGCGGCATGAGGACGAGCGTGGAGCCGAGCGAGACAGAAAGCGTCAGGGCCACGGTCAATCCGTAGATGTGGTAGAGCGGCAGGAAGCAGAGCATCGTGTCGGTGGCTGTGAGCGGCGTGCCGTTCGGGCCGAGCAACTGGTACACGTTGGCGACCAGGTTGTAGTGCGAGAGCATGACACCCTTGGGGAGTCCGGTGGTGCCGCTGGAGTAGGGAAGCGCGGCCAGCGTTTGCGCGGAGTCCTGCGTTGGTTTTGGGAGCGTGGCCGTCGAAGGGCGCAGCAAGTTGGCGAAGTTCTCGCAGCCTGCGCGTTCATGGCGCGTGGTGAAGACGCGGCGCAAGCAGGGAAGTCCTGCGAGGCTGATGCCTTCGAGCAGGGGGGCATCCGTGATCAGGAACGTCGCGCTGGAGTTTTCGAGTTGATAACGGACCTCGCGCTCGCGGTAGACGGGATTGAGGAGGGTTGGAATGCCTCCGGCCAAAGTCGCGGCGTGGTAGGTGATGGCGAATTCCCAGGAGTTGGGGAGGAAGATAGCGATGACGTCACCGGGGTTGAGTCCGGCCGAGACGAAACCTCGAGCGAGCGACTCGACGAGGCTGCCGTATGTGGTGAACGTCAGGCGGAGGTCGCAGGAGGAATCGAATAGTGCGGTCTTGCCGGAGTTCTGGCGGCAGCTTTGGAGAACGATGTCGTGGACGAAGCGGCCGGTGGGATCAGCAAAGAGTTGGGTGCGAAGCATGCGGAAAATTGTATCGGAAGAGCGTCCATCCTAGATCAAGCGCGGAACGGCGCGATTGTACTGGTCGCTCTGCTCGGCGGTGACGCATGTCACTGAGGCTGGAACACTGCACGTCTTATTCTAATAAGTTGCTGACGTGTCCAAAATGCTCAAGATAACCAGAATTAGCTTCGGCGGGACAGCCGCGATCGTGACCAGCATGGCTCTCATGGCCGGGTTGGAATCGGCGAATGCTGCCAAGGCCACCGAAGTGAGTGCGCTTCTGATTGCGGCGGTCGCCGACAACCTCACCGATTCCTTAAGCGTGCACCTCTACCAGGAATCCGAAGGGCTGGAAAGGCGGGAAGCCTTTGTCGGGACACTGGCGAATTTCGCAACCAGGCTCATCGTGTGTATCAGCTTCGTGCTGATGGTGTTGCTGTTCGAGAGGCGAACCGCCGCGGTTGGCGGAGTCGTGTGGGGACTGTCTCTGCTCGGTGTTCTGAGCTACATGCTCGCTCGGCAAAGAAACGTCAGTGCGCTTTCCGAAGTAGCAAAACATGTCGGGGTTGCTGCCGTCATCGTCTTCGTCAGCAAGATCATTGGCCAATGGATCACGGCCTATGCGCTTTGATCTTGGGTTTTAACAAAGGCGCGACGTCACAGCCTGCGGAGAAACCATTTTGCGAGGACTTCAAACGCCCTGAGAGCAGAACACTCGGTCAAGCGTCCAGCTTGCGCAGGAATTCCTGCTCGTCCATGCGGTACTTGAAAGCTTTGCGGCCGTTGATGAAGACGACCGGGACCTCGTCCGTGTAACGGCGGCGGATTTCAGCGTCGGAGTCTACGTCGATCTCCCGCCAGGTGAAGCCGCCCCGCTTTTGGAGTTTGACGAGGCTCTCCTTGACGATCTCGCAGAGGTGACATCCCTTGCGGGAATAGACGACGACTTCACGCGACTCCGGCATAGAAAATGCGAGTTTAGCAGCATTCCAGGCCTGTTTCCAAGACACGAAGGGCGTAGAATCCGGGCATGCTGAAGAAAGCGGATGTGCTTTCGGGGAAGACGGTTCTGGTTACGGGCGCCGCGAAAAGGCTGGGGCGGGCGGTTGCGCTGGCGGCGGCGGAGAACGGCGCTGATGTCGCAATTACATATCGGGAGTCGGCGCGGGAAGCGCGCTTGGTGGTGGGCGAACTGGCGCGGCGTGGAGTGGAGGCGCTGGCGGTACGGTGCGATGTGACGGACGAGAAAAGTGTTCGGGAAATGGTGAAGGAAGTGGCGCGGGAACTGGGCGGGGTCGACGTGCTGGTGAACAACGCTGCGAATTACGAGACGGCGGAGTTTGAGAAGCTGACGGTTTCGCAGTGGGACGCGATCTTTGCTTCGAATGCGCGGGGGCCGTTTCTGGTCTCGCGGGAGGCGCTGCCGTACTTGCGAAAGCGCAAAGGCAGAATTGTGAATATGGGATCACTGGGTGGGCTGCGTCCCTGGGCGAGTCACGCCCACTACTGTTCGTCCAAGGCGGCCGTGCATATGCTGACCCGGGTGATGGCAAAGGCGCTGGCTCCCGAAGTTGCGGTGAACGCGGTGGCTCCGGGGATGATCGACTTGGGCGACCCGGCCGCAACAGCGTTTATGAAACGCATGGCTCGCCAAACGCCGATGCGACGGAACGGAACGGCGGCGGAGATCGCGGCGGCGGTGATGTTCTTCGCGACGGCTCCAAAATTCATTACCGGGCAGGTGCTGGCGGTGGACGGGGGACTGGGACTGTAGGCGGTCTCATCGCCGAGACCCCGAGGGCGCATGGGAACTGCGATGGCAGACTAGGTGGTCGAACTCTTCACGAAAAATGATCACTACTGGAGATCTTCCTGGATGGATTTGGGGCGGGCTGGGCTTGTATTGGCTGGCGAGCGCCCGGGGCACGCACAGGGCTGTGACTGGGGAAGCTTCCTGGTGGCGCGTGATCCGGCTCACGATCCTGGCGATCACATTTTTCCTTCTACTTTCACCGTGGTTGCGGGTGGGACCGTTGGGATGGCGATTTGTGTCGCCGAGTGAGGCTCTGAGTGGATTCGGGATCGTACTGACACTGGCGGGAGTTTTGCTGTGCGTGTGGGCCCGTGTCTGTTTGGGAAAGTACTGGAGCGACAAGGTGGTGCTGAAGGCGGATCATGAACTGGTCCGCAGCGGGCCGTATGCTTATTTGCGGCATCCGATTTATTCGGGGGTATTGCTGGGGATCATTGGGACTGCTCTTGCGGTTGGAGAGTGGCGCGGAATTGTGGCTCTGTTCTTGATGGGGACGAACTACTTTGTCAAAGCGCGGAGGGAGGAGAGGATCCTGGCGGGGAGTTTTGGTGAGGCGTATGTGGAGTACAAACGACGAACGGGCTTCTTTCTGCCGGGGCTGTAGCGGCACGGTGTGGTTCGATCTAAGAGAACGGAATTTGTCTCCAGACGCCGGCTCGCGTATCGTTCCGCTTTTGACATCAACAACCCTATGAAACGATCAATCTGGGTAGGCACTCTTCTTGTCCTGATATTTCCTTTGGCAGTTGCACAAGATCGTCCGGAGGAAGGCGGGCACGAGATTCAGGTGTGGACAGGGGGCGGTCATTCGGTTTCGGGCGGGACCAAGGATACGAGCTTGTGGAATGCGGGATTTCGGTATGGCTGGATTCTGACCGCGCCCCATGGTCCGGGATTCTTGAGTGGACGATTCGAGTATGCGGTGGATGCGGTACCGGCATTTGTGGTGTTTCAGCCGCAGAATACTGCCTATGGGGCGGGAGTGAATCCGCTAGGGCTGAAATGGATTTTTGCGACGCGGGGGAATGTGGCGCCCTACCTCGAGTTGGGCGGTGGAACGCTGTTTACGTTCCATGAGGTGCCGACGGGAACGTCGACGATTAACTTTACTTCCGGCGCGGCCTTCGGAATGCATTTTCTGGGAAAGCACGCGTGGACGGCCGAGGTGCGGTATCAGCATATTTCGAATGCCGGGCTGACGACACCCAATCCGGGGATTAACACGGTGCAGGTGAGGATCGGGTTGGGGAAGTTCTTTGGAAGACGGTAGGGCGTCGAGCACGGTTTTCAACGCGGCAGCGTACATACGATAGCGGTCCTTCGACTCCGCGTCATCCTCGCGCTTCGCTCGAAGATGTTGCTCCGCTCAGGATGACAATTCACTAAAGATAGTGCTGACGCAACTCATTGCTGGCGAGATAGTGCGGCCGACGTGTGGGCGGTTTCGGGTTGGCGTCCGCAGCAGGGGCCGGGGGGGATGGGTGAGCCGTGGGGGCAGGTGCGCGGGTGGCCAAGGAAGGCGCAGATTTTGTCAGTGGCTTCCGAAGACAGGATGTGTTCGAACTTGCAGGCCTGTTGCTCGATTTCGGTTTCGCTGTCCATGGCGAGCGAATCAGTGAAGAGCCGCTCGGCGAGGCGATGACGGCGGATGATGTCGGCGGCACGCTTGTGGCCGCGCGGGGTGAGTTCGACGATCAGGGAGCCGTCGCCCTTGGAAACGCCGGCCGGTTTGAGCGCGTCGTGGCAGGGATTCACGAAGGGCTTGTGTGCGTGCGACTCAGGCGGATGCGGGCGAGTTGTCACTAAGTCTAAATCGGTGAGTTTCTCGAGTGCGATCGATACCGGCAGCGCGCCGTGGACCTCCATGCGGTCGCTTTCGGCGGGCTGCCCGTTTTCTTGCAGCACAAATAGTTCTTCCAGGATTTCATCGAACTGCTCTTCGTCGGCCATCGAGAAGACTTCCTGGGCGGCGATCTTGCCGTGATGAAGTTCGATGCGGCGGTCAGCCAGGCGCGCGACTACGGGGTCGTGCGTCACCATCACAATCGTGCGTCCCTGCTGGTGGAGTTCGCGCAGCAAGCGCAGAACAATCTCTTCGTTGACGGCATCGAGGTTGCCGGTGGGCTCGTCGGCTAAAACGATTTTGGGATCGTTGATCAGGGCGCGGGCAATGCAGACGCGCTGTTGTTCGCCTCCGGAGAGCTGCGAAGGCAGGTGCCAGGCGCGCTCTTTCAGGCCAACACGTTCGAGGGCGTCGAGCGCTTCCTTCTCGTCGGTCATACTGTGGAAGTATTGCGCGAGCATGACGTTTTCGACGGCAGTCAGATACGGGATCATGTGGAACTGCTGAAAGACAAATCCGATTTTCTCGGCGCGCACGCGGTTCAGATCGGCCGCACTGATGCTGGCGACGTTTTCACCGTCGAGCCAGATTTCGCCGGTAGTCGGGCGGTCGAGGCATCCGATGAGGTTGACCATGGTGCTTTTGCCGCTGCCCGAGGGGCCCATCATGGCGACCCACTCGCCGGGAGCGATGGAGAGAGAGATGCTGTCGAGCGCTTTGATCAGGCCGCCGCCGTTGCTTTCTTCTTTGGCGGGATAACTCTTGGTGACGTTCTTGAGCTGAATCATCTTTGTCGCTCTCCCCTCTTACTCTCCCCTCAGAATAATAGCGGGCTGGACTCGGCGCAGCAGGCCGATCGGCAAGACCGCAGATATCAGCGCAACCGCAATGCTGCCGGCGAGCACGTAGGGAAATACGCTAAAACGCGGCACAACTGGCGCATGGAAGTTGACGCGTCCGATCCAGGCAGCGACGCCGATGCCGATCACGAAACCCAAAATCGCTCCGATCACACCCATAGCCGCGGCTTCCGCGGCGAAGAATCCGTTGACCAGGCGTTCCGAGGCGCCGAGGGCCTTCATAATGGCGAAGTCGCGGCGGCGGTCGAAGACCCATCCGATCAGAGTGGCGAGCACGCAGAGTGCCGAGGTCAGCACAATGAGCGTGGCCGCCGCATAGAGCGTGGCGCGCGTTTTGTTCAGCACATTGGCTTCGCCTTCCATGATCTGGCGGACGGGGCGGATTTCGACGGTGGGGAGAGCCGATGCAAGCCGGCGCATGGATTGTTCCACTTCCTCGGCGGTACCGTTGACCGCGATCTCGATGGTCGTGGGAGCGACGCCGGTCCAGGCTTGGAATGTCGATTGATCGAGATAGATGCGGCTGTCTTCTCCGGCGCCGGTCTGGAGCAGACCAGCAGGGACGACTTCGATCGTGCGTCCCTGGAAGCTGAGTTCGAACGGTTGGCGCTCAGGAGTGACGGCAGCTGCAGCCCGCATGCCGACGAGTGCGTCGTTCTGCGCGGCGGGCCAACGCGTTACATTCCACCAGTGGTTGAGCTGCCGGGCGCGGCTGAATTCGGTGCCGACTACGACAACGGACTGGCCATTCTTCGTCCGGGCAACGGCGTAGGAGAAGGGAACCGCTAAAGTTTTCGGGCCCAGCGCAGACTCGATTCTGGTCAGGACGTCCGCGGGCAGCATTTGACCTTCTTTTGCGACCAACACTACATTGGCGCCGTAGTTGCGGAACTCCGTGCGGAGCTTGGCTTGAACGTCCACGTACAGGTTCATCATGGCCGTTGCGACTGCGGCGGCCACAACCATGGCAAGGAGGGCAGAGGCCGCGCGTCCGCGACGGAGGACGGCGGCGCGGATGAGCATCCGAACGAACATGGAGGTGTGTGGCGATTGCGCACGACGCTCGGCGACTTGCTTGGGAGTGTGCATTGTGCCCGGAGCCGTGCTCATGCTTCACCTCGCAGGGCAAAGACGGGGTCGAATTTCACGGCGCGGCGAATGGCGGCGGCGCTGCCAGCAAAGGTTACGAAGACGGCAATCGCCAGAATGATGGGGAACAGCACGGGCTCTATCGAAATCTGCGAGTTGAAGATGGAACGGCCGATCTGGCGGGCGAGCAGCGATCCGGCGGTGAATCCGGCGACGCCGCCGATGAGGGCAAGAAGCATCGCTTCTACGAAGAAGATGGCCGCGACCGCAACGTTGCCGGCGCCCAGAGCTTTCATCAGGCCAACTTCGCGGCGGCGCTCGAAGATGGCGGTGGCCATGGCGGCAGAGACGGCAAGGGCGGAGGCAAAAAGCGCCGCAAGAGTAACCAGCAGCATCAGACCCTTGATGCGCGCCAGCACTGTGCCCTCGTTTTGGGCAACTTGGCGGATTTGCTCGGCGTGGGAGTGCGGGATCGCTTCCTGGAGTTGGTAGGCGATCGACTGCACGTAGGGCGAGCAGTACCAGCGATCATAGACTTCCGGGGTCATGGTTTTCGGATCGCGGACGGCGAGCGCGTCTTGCGGCTTCGTAAGGGCGCTGACATAGACGCGACGGACAGCGCCCGGCTTGCCGAGAATCTCTTGTGCGAGGGCGAGCGGCGCGACGGTCTGATCGTCTTCGGCTCCGCCAGTGGAGAGGACGCCGGAGACAGTGAGGGTGCGGCCCGAGACTTCAAGTGTGTCGCCCGGCTTCTTGGCCAGCTTTGCCGCGAGGCGCTCGCCTAGGAGAATGCTCTGGGAATTGTCATCGGGCCAACCGCAGTTTGTCGGCGAGTCTTCGACTCGCCCTGGACGGGCGAGTCGCCCGTCCCCACACTTGCCTTCTACCTTCCACCATGGGTGCGTGATCTTTACTCCAGTGGTGAAGTCTTCCTTCCCGTAGTTTAGGGGCTTGTTGAAATAGGTGCCGATGAGAGTGGCGTCTTTCGCTCCGGGGCCACTGCCGAGTTTTACCGGGACGGGCAGCATGGGCGAGAAGCCGACGATGTTGTGGTGCCAGAAGGTTCCGCGAATCTTAGGCAGGTCGGCTTCGTTGAGGAAGGCGCCGTCGCTGGGCGGCTTAAGATTCACGCCGCCGATCTCCACGTCGAGCGTATCTTCCTGCGGCGTGACGACCAGGTTTGCGCCGTAGCTGCGGAGTTCCCGGTTGATTTTGTCGCCGATGTCGGTGGCCACCGCGATCATGGCAGTCGCGACCGCTACACCCAGCGTGATGGCCACACCGGCAAGAAGCTTTCGTCGGGTCTGTCTGCGAAACGATTCGTAGACGAGGCGAGGGAACATTATTTCTGCTCGAAGTAGTGGCGGCCGGCCACTAGATCCGCCTCGGAGATGATGACCGCGTCGTCCGTGACCTGCGCTTTGAGCGGGATGGGATTGCAGCCGCCCGGCATGCCGACCGATTGGGGATTGATGGGCGCCGCGCAGTTCTTGCAGATCACACCCTGCGCTCCTTTGTAGAAGCCCACGGGGCCGCAGATTTCGCAGGCGTCGAACAGCGTCGCGAT
>JAIQFZ010000223.1 GCA_020073015.1 Terriglobia bacterium
CTCCTTCTTGATCTCCTCGATCAGTCTCCGTTCCTTCGAATACAGCTGGTCTTCTGGAAGGTCCCGCGTCTCGGCGATGATGAATGAGACATTGCGCTTAAGTTCCTGGTCGAATTCCTTGCCATATAGGGTTCCCAAGCCATAGGGATGGTCCGGATAGAGCAGCAACGTGTTCAGCATTGTGCTTAGAACGGACCGGTTCCCCTTGTGCTCCTTCAACGCCTGGCGAATCGTTTCTTCTAGCTCCCGGTAGGCCGCCATCATCAGCGGGTCCATCGAAACGCTCACGTAACTCTCCCCGTAAGGAGGAAGTTCTCCCGAGATGTCCTCCAGAAACACGAACGCGCACAGCTGCATCAGAAATTCGCCGAATAGCAAAGGAGAAGCCCCCGGTTTTCGACGAACCATGCTGGTGGTCTTGGCTTTGGAACACCTGTTGTCGGCAGCCTCTACTTTCGTGATGGTTTCGAGAACGCCATAGTCCTGGGTGAAGGAACTCCGTCCTGTGGTGCCCCATTCGTATCCGTGTTCCTTCATCCTTCCGGATTCCAGACGGAACAAGGTGTTGAACAAGTCATCCGCATATCCCCCAAGAAGGGTTCCAGTGAGGCCCACAATTCGATCTGTACAGGACGACAGGGTCCCGAGAGCATTGCCTTGAGCGGTATCGCCCGCCAATTGGTGAATCTCGTCGCAGATGGTGTAATCGAACCACCCCGGCATGTAGCGCCCGATGAATTCAATTGGGGCCATGCGACGGATCCTGTCGGGATCGGCTTGCCACAGAGGGCTGTGCAACGACCGACAGGACTTCCCTTCCCTGGTCTCAATGGTTTCGGCGATCTTGACCTTTTCAAATTCGGCGACAGTGAGGCGGCTGTCATCCACCATGACTGGTTTGCCCGTGTCAGAATTCACCACACATCCCAGGTATGGCCCCGAGCGCGGCACGCGATAGGCATGCCGCCAGAAATAGCCGAGCTTCGCCCGCTCACGACCCACGATGAACAATGAAGGCCTCCCGCACAGGGACAACCATCGTTTCCTCGAATTCGAAGACTCCTTCCGCAATCGCAGTTCGCTCAACGTGGTGCGGAGGCCCTCGCGCGCAATGCGGCCGTGCCTGAATCGCACTTCGTTTACTCCGTGGAACTGGCTCTCGTCGCCTCCATCCCGCAAATCGTCGATCAAGAAGACCCTTATTCCGGGCAGAGTGAGAAACGCTTCACGCGCCCACTTTTCGACGAGGTGAGGAGGAACCATAGCCAAAGAAGTGAATGGCTTTCCCTCGCTGTGGACGTGGATTGCCCCCAGCGAGATCAATGTCTTGCCTGTGCCGCATTCGGCGACCACCATGCCGGTCCGCGCCTGTTGCCAGCGCTTGGCAAGGCCCATGATGGCGATGGTCTGTGCGGGAAACGGTTTTCGAAGTAGCTCAACGATCCGCGGTGAAATTGGATCGTCGAATGGATGGAGTGCTGGGTACTCCTGAAGAATGCGCTCTCCCAGAAGGGCCGCATGGGCGCGCATATAGTCGTAGATCGTGGACAGTTCTGGCATGGAAAGCCCTCGAGCCGGTAAGAGATTTGCGGAAGAGAGGAAGAAAGAACGAGAAACAGAGAGCAAAAGCGCGAAAAACCGAGTGAAAGACGATGCCGGGATCTAGTGGGCCGGAAGAAAAAGATCTTGCAGATTCAGGCTGGGCCAACGGATCGAACCGGCTTCAGCCGGGAAATTGACGGCGTCACTTTCAACTCCCCAGCTGAGCCAGTCTAGAAATTGTTCTTTCTCGCCTTTGACAATCACGGGGTCACATCCAATACCGAGCGCAGGAATCAACGCACGGTGCGTATTCAGTTCGCCGGCAAACCAGTCCGCCCACTCCGGGATGCCGGGAATTCCGTAAATGTGGGCAATCGAAGCCCAAATAAAACGATTGTCCGAGCCTGCCAACAGAGTCCTTCCCGAGCCGGACGACATATTCCCCGACGCGAATTCCTCAGACATGGCAATGAGATGGCGCACAGGCTTCTTTCGTCCGGCAAGCTGTATGGAACCTTTGAAACACTGCGCGTTTCGTTGCAGACAGACTCGGATGGGCTGCACTTCAGGACCTTCGACCATGAAGCGATCTCCCAACGAGATCGCCGCCCTGATCGCAGCGATCTGGGTGTCGCCGCCAATCACAGATATCAAATGCGCCTTCGCCTGGCGCGGAGGATCTGGCAAACCTTCTCCGATAAAGCGGTCCAGGCGGAGCTTGATACTGGTCGTTGTCTTCTCTGTGCTCTTCACATAGGTCAGCCAGCCGAAGTGGAGGTGGGCATTTTTCATCTTTCCTCCTTCTTTTCGTGGGTCAGAATCTGGGTTCTTCCATTCGCGAAGACCAACGTCAGCTCGTGCGAGAAACGCTCGCGGTCATGCAGGATCTTGGTGCCGTCCTCTTCCTCTTCTTCCCAATGATTCGTAAACTTCACCGATCGCCAATGAGCGATGTGGCGGTCTTCCCCTTCGCCGAACACTCCGTTGAGCATTCCCGCGGTGCAAAGCAGCCCAACATGTCCGCCGTGCAGCGGCGTGAGGGGCCTGCCTTGGACATCTCGCTGTTTCGGGAGAACAAGACGACTTGCCTGACGGTAGGCGGCGGAATCGAGCAGCAGATCCTCCAGTTCATCCAAGGGAATCCCAGCATGCGTCAACACGATCGGTTCTGAAGCCGGGACTTCGTACCTGACATCGGGTGTTTCCCCCAAGCGATCGAGGTCAGGCTTTGTCGCCAGGTTTTCCAGGTATCGCGTTCCTTCCAGCAACGTCGTGTCGGAGATTCTCACATGTCGTTTGCGCCGAGAGGCCATCACAATAATTTGCTTGAATTGCAGGCACATCGGTTCGGTGAGCCGGTACACCCCTAGGTCGGTGAATTGTTCGCTCAGCAGCCTCGCGCACTTCGCCAGGCGATTCTGCGGGATCACAAAAAGCAAAACTCCAGTTGGCTTCAGCCACCGATAGGTGTGCTCCAGGAATACGAGTTCCAGTCTCTGGTTATTACTTGCGCCCGCTTCCCAATCGTAGGGAGGATTCAGATAGAGCAACGATAGTGATTCAGCGGGGCAACGCACCTCCATTGCGTCCGCCTGAAGCGTCTCAACACCGAGGGCTCGCGCTTGCTCCGCTCGGTAGGCGTCGATCTCAATGCCATAGCGGTACGCACGAGTGTCGCGAAGCAAGTGGGCGAAGGCTACTCCGTCGCCGACACAGGGGTCAAGCGCCGAAAACTGGTCCTGAAAGACGAGCCAACTCTTCAGCCGATTGGCTTCGGCTGGCGGAAGAGGATAAAAACCCAGCTTGGTTTGACCGTGAGCACGCATCGAAAATACCTTTCTTTGTTGGCGCGTTTTGCGAGTACATTGGCGCGTCTCGCTAGTGCATTCCGGCACTCGAGCGGATAGAGTCGGAATCACAACGGAAGGAGAAATCGACTCATGAACGGAATGACTTCAACCATCGCACCTCAGGAACAACAGCTACTGGCGCCGCCTCAGGAACAACAGCTACTGGCGCCGGCGAAGACCTTTTCCGCCAGGGCCTATGCCGCCCAGAGCGAGACTTCGGGGCTTGCTCCAGCATCGATTCAGCGGCGCAGCCCACGCGCTCAGGATGTTGAGATCGAAATCTTGTACTGCGGCGTCTGCCATTCGGACCTGCATCAAGTCCGAGATGAATGGCACGCCATGATGCCCACGGTGTATCCCTGCGTGCCGGGGCACGAAATCGTCGGCCGCGTAGTCAAAGTCGGAAATCAAGTGCGGAAATTCAAGGAAGGAGATCTCGCCGCCGTCGGTTGCATGGTCAACTCTTGCGGCGTGTGCCCGAACTGCCGCGAAGGACTCGAGCAGTATTGCGACAACGGATTCACCCTCACCTACAACAGCGAAGACAAGATCCTGGGCGGCGTCACCTATGGCGGCTACTCGGACAGCATTGTGGTCGATGAGTCGTTCGTGCTGCGAGTGTCGCCGAAGCTGGATCTTGCGGCCACGGCGCCACTGCTCTGCGCAGGAATCACCACGTATTCCCCGATGCGGCACTGGAATGTTCAGAAAGGCCAGAAGGTGGGAATCGTTGGCCTGGGCGGCCGGGGTCACATGGGGCTGAAATTCGCGCACGCCTTCGGCGCGCACACGGTGTTGTTCACGACCTCGCCGAACAAGTCGGCAGACGCGAAGCGGATGGGCGCGGATGAAATTGTCATCTCGAAGAACGAAGCTGATATGCAAAAGCACTTCAACAGCTTTGACTTCATT